>NZ_JBHYJB010000056.1:0-63706 GCF_042740175.1 Streptomyces sp. NPDC059009
CACCCGCTTCGACAAACGAGCCACCCACTACCAAGCCATGGTCACCCTCGCCTGCCTGCGACTCTGGCTGCCATGACTTTGCGGACACGACCTAGTACTCCAGCAGGATCTCGCCGTCCGGCCTGGTCTTTCGCCGGGCGGCGGGGGCGTTGCGGGGCTCCGGACATGCGGGGGCGGTCTCACGGAGGCCGCCCCCGCTCGTGTGCACATTTCATGCTCTGTCCGCAGGCATCCGGAAAGCCAAGCCCACTGCACGGCCGCACATCCGACCACCACATGGCGGTGCTCCTCTAGTGCGGTGATCACAGTCGATCACCGGGTTGGTCACGCGGCCCGGGACCGGGGACGACCCCACGTGTCGTTCACTCCGTACCCGGATACGTTCCCGACGCTGCGCGACCAGCACATCCGGATACCGGTTGTTCGCGCGGGGCCACCGCAGGCACGCCTGCAACTCCGCCGCCCTCCCCATCGCCCGAACTATGATTCGGCCTCGGGCCTCCAAAATCCTTGGAGAAGACGCATGAGCGATGTGAGCAGCGGCACCGGCAGAGTGGTCGTGAACAGGGCGATGTCGCTGGACGGCTTTATCGCCGGTCCTGGCCACGCGATGGACTGGATCTTCGAGTACCTGACTGCGGACGCGTTCCCGGAGGTCATGGCGGCCACGGGCGCCATGCTCATCGGCCGGGGCACGTACGAGGTCGCCAAGCGTATGGCCGGCCAGGACACCGCCTACGACGGGGGAGCACAGTTCGTCCTCACCCACGAGCCTCCCGACGAGCCGGACCCTGCCGTCACGTTCCTCACCTGTGACATCGAGGAAGCCGTTGCCACGGCACGCGGCGCCGCGGGCGGCAAGAACCTGGAGATCCTCGGTGCCGACGTGGCGGCCCAGTGCCTGCAGCGCGGGCTCGTCGACGAGATCCTGGTGTACGTCCTACCCGTGCTGCTCGGCGACGGTGTCCGCTTCTCACCCCCGAGCCTCGACAGGATCGACCTGGAACCCTTCAGCAACACCCAGTCGGGCGCCGTCACGATGCTCCGCTTCCGCGTGCGAAAGCAGGCGCGGCCCTCCAGCAGCTGACACCAGTACGGGCGGACACCTTGATGTCCAGCTCGGGCAAGACATCGGCGACGTGCCAAGTGCGTTGGCGGTGAACGTGCGCCGGGTGGGTTGATCATGCTCCGTGCGGTGAGGGCGGCTCCAGCGAGTGAAGGGCATGCCTAACCCCCTGGGCCGCTTCTGGGCGACGTCGACGTGTATGCCTCGTCGTCCGTGGTGATCCGGCGCGGACGACCGCCGGCCGAGCTTGTGGCGTCTGCGGGGTCCGGGGCCGGATTGCTCGTCGGGATGGTGCGGGGAAAGGATCGACGGGCCGTGTCGGCGCTCATGGCCGGCGGCGTACAAGAAGGACAAGGTGGGGCGGGATGAGCGAGCACGGCCGACGGCGGCGTCACCGTACCGTGGACCGGGTCGTATGGATTTTGGAGGCTGCCGCGCGGGCGCCGGGCGGGATGACCGTGGCCGAGCTGACGCGGACGGTCGGGGCGCCGGCGAGCTCGGTGCAGGACCTGGTCAACGGCCTTGCGGCGACCGGCTTTCTGCTGGAGCAGCACGGGCGCTTCAGGCTCGGGCCCGCCCCGCATGTCCTCAACCTCATCGCGGGCCGGGTCGTCCCGCGGATCAGTCAGGCCGAGCTCGACGGACTGAGCCGCATCGCGGGTACTCCGGTGCTGCTCACGGTGCGGGTCGGGCTCGACGCCGTGCACCTCGCGCGCGGCGGCGAGGACGAGATTCCGCGCCTCGTGCCGCTCGCCGACGAGCACATGGCCCGGCCACTGCTGCGCACCGCCGCAGGCCGTCTGCTCCTTGCCTTCACCGACGAGGGGGAGCGACGCGGGCTGCTCGACGAGCTCGCCCGTCATGACCCCGAGGCGGTCGCGGAGTTCCGCCGCGCTCTTCCTGCGATCCGTGCGTCGCGGATCAGCCGCAGCGAGGGTCTGGCCGATCCCGAGGTCAGCGCGCTCGCGATCCCTGTCACCGAGGGATCCACCGTCACGGGTGCCCTCGTTCTGACGCACCGGCGTCGTGGCCGCTCGGAGCGGCTGAGTCTGGACCGGGCGGCGGCCCGGCTCCTCGCACACCTCCAGGAGAGGCGGATGTGACGTTCGCATCGATTCACGGATATCCGTGAATTCGGGTGCTCATGCGGTGTCGGGAACGAGCATCCCGGCATGACTTCGAACACGCACACCACGACCGGGCCGACACCTCCGTCGTCCACCGACGAGATGCTCTCCCAGCTCCTGCACACCCTCGGCGATCCTGATCCGGCCCGGGGCGCCGAGGACATCACCGTCCACGGGGCCGACCCCCTGGTGCCCTCGGTGCACCGCCTCGCCGATGCCATGTCGGCCGCCATCGGTGTCTTCGGGCGGCAGACCGCCGTACTCGGCGAACAGCGCGGTCACCCGCACCAGAAGGTGGAGGTGCAGGCCGGGGCCGCGATCGACCAGCTCATGGCGACGTACCACACGACGCTCTGCGGACGCCCGCTGACCGCCTTCCTCGACGATCCGACGCTGCTCGGCAACAACGACTTCTACCGGGCCCGCGACGGCCGGTGGATCTTCCTCATCACCACCTATCCGCACCTGCGGGACGCCGTCCAGTCCGTGTTGAGCTGCGGCCTCGACAAGGTGGGGATCGCGCGGGCCGCGGCCGACTGGGACGCCTTCACGCTGGAGGAGGCCATCTGCGCGCGAGGCGGCGTCGCCTGCGTGGTACGCAGCCGGGAGGAGTGGCTCGTGCACCCTGCCGGGCGGCACGTGGCCCAGCGCCCCGTCGTCGAGATCGAGCGCGTCGGCGACGGACCGGCCCGTCCACTCGCATCGATCGGGGAGGGGGACGAGGCGCTCACGGGTGTACGGGTCCTCGACCTCACCCACGTCATCGCGGGCCCCGTCGCGGCCCGCCTCCTCGCCCAGTTCGGCGCCGACGTGCTGCACGTGACGCGGCCCGACCGCCCCGACCCGATCCCGATGATCGCGATGACCGGCGGCGGCAAGCGCAACGCCTACTGCGACCTGCGCGACGCACACGACCGCGCAGCCTTCGACGACGTGCTGCAGGACGCGGACGTGTTCGTGCACGCCTACCGGGGCCTTGCCCGGCACGGCGCGTCGACCGAGGAACTCCTCCGGCGCCGCCCCGGGCTCATCACCCTCGAGTACCACGCCTGGGGCGCCGACGGTCCCTGGGGCGAACGCGGCGGCTTCGACCAACTCGCCTGCTCCGCCACCGGATTCGCCATCGAGGAGTGGACCGACCGCCCGTCGCTGCCGCCGACGTACCTCCTCAACGACTACCTCGCCGCCTACCTCGGAGCCGCCGCCGTCGCCACGGCCCTGCGCCGACGCGCGACCGAGGGAGGCTCCTGGCGGATCCGTGTGACCTTGGCCGGGGTGTGCCACTGGGTGCAGGAACTCGGACTCCTCGCACGGCAGGACGTCATCGACCTGCCCCGGCCCGGGCGCGCGCCGCTCGCAGCGCTGTCGACCACCGCGACCGACTTCGGCCCGCTCACCGAACCGGCGACACCGTTCGCGTACAGCGGGCGCAGGGTCCCCCAGGCCGGCCGGCGTTCTCCGCTCGGCTCCGCCCCACTCCAGTGGCGCTAGACCGGCACCGCACCACCCCCCGTCCAACTCCCTTGGAGGCACTGGAAGATGCCCGAAAGCCCGAGCGTTCCATCCGGCCGTGGGCTCCTCGCCGGAGTCCGCGTCATCGAACTGGCCAGCGTGATCATGGCCCCGTACGCCGCACAGCAACTCGGCGACCTGGGCGCGGACGTGATCAAAGTCGAGCCGCCCACCGGCGACATGACGCGCCACTACCCGCCACGGCGCCACCCCGGCATGGGCGGCCCGGCCCTCAACCTGAACCGCAACAAGCGCAGCGCCGCCATCGACCTCAAGGCCCCGCACGGCCGCGCCGCCCTGCTCGCCCTGCTGCGCACCGCCGACGTCTTCATCACCAACCTGCGCCCGCAGGCCCTGGAGAAGCTCCGCCTCGGCTACGACGACGTCGCGGCCGTCAACCCCGGCCTCATCTACGCCAATGCCCAGGGCTTCCGCAGCGACAGCCGCCACGGCACCCACGCCGCCTACGACGACATCATCCAGGCGGCCAGCGGCCTGGTCTGGCTCAACCATCAGGTCTCCGGCCAACCGCACTACGTTCCCACCGTCCTTGCCGACAAGATCTGCGGCATGCAGATCGCCCAGTCGGTCCTGGCCGCACTGCACTACCGGGAACACGGCGGCACCGGACAGCACATCGAAGTCCCGATGGCCGACACCATGCTCGCCTTCAACCTGGTCGAGCACCTGGGTGCGGCCGCCCTGGAGGCGGACGGGGAGTTCGGCTCGGCCCGCTCGCTCAGCACGCAGCGCCGCGCCCTGCGCACCGCCGACGGCTGGATGTGCATCCTGCCGCACAGCGACGGCAACTGGCGGGACTTCACCGCCTTCGTCGGCCGCCCCGAGCTGGCCTCCGACCCGCGCTTTGCCACCGGGCCCGACCGGGCCCGCAACGCCGACGCGTTCTATCCGCTGCTCGCTGAGCTGACACCGCGTCACACCAGTGCCGAGTGGCAGGAGTTCTGCGACCGGGCGGGCATCGCCGCCGCCCCCGTGCTCGACCTGGCCTCCGCCGCCACTACCGCCTACGCCCGAGGGGGCGGCCTGCTGTACGAGGCCGAGCACCCCACCGAGGGCCGCTACCGGGTCATCGGCCGCCCGGTGCGCTACTCGGCCGACCCCAAGCCGCGCCTGCGGCCCTGCCCGGGCATCGGCCAGCACACCGACGAGGTGCTCCGCGAAGCCGACTTCGACCCTTCCCTGCTGCACCCCACGGGCTGACCCGTTTCCGTCACGCAAAGAAGTGCATCGATCAATTCACCAACCCGGGAGCGAATGAACCATGTCTCCTTCGACGTCTCCTTCGACGCTTTCACCGATCGCATTCCCTGATGTCGCATTGCCCGAATCGGCCCGTCGACTCCGCACCGAGGTCCGCGCCTTTCTCCAGGAGGAGCGTGCCCGCGGCACCGTACTCGGCCGCCCCGACTCCTGGCTGGCGGGCTGGGATTCCGGCTTCAGCCGCCGCCTCGCCGGGCGCGGCTGGGTCGGCATGGCTCTGCCCACCGAGTACGGCGGCGCGGGCCGCGGCTTCCTGGAGCGCTATGTGGTGATCGAGGAACTGCTCGCCGCCGGCGCCCCGGTCAGCGCCCACTGGGTCTCCGACCGGCAAGCAGGCCCCTCCATCCTCCAGCACGGCAACGAGGAGCAGCGCCGCTTCTTCCTGCCCCGGATCGCCGCCGGGCAGTGCTTCTTCTCCATCGGCATGAGCGAGAAGAGCAGCGGCTCCGACCTCGCCTCGGTCGCCACGCGCGCCGAACGTGCCTCCGGTGGCTGGCAGTTGACCGGGACCAAGATGTGGACCGGCGGCGCCCACGTGAACGACTACGCCATCGTCCTTGCCCGCACCGACGAGGCCGAGGACAAGCACGCCGGGCTCAGCCAGTTCATCGTCGACCTGCGCGCCCCGGGCGTACGCATCGAGCCGATCCACCTGATGAGCGGCGAGCACCGCTTCAACGCCCTCCACCTCGAAGGCGTCCATGTCCCCGACGGCATGCTGCTCGGGCAGCGGGGCGACGGCTGGAAGCAGGTCACCGGCGAACTCGCCTTCGAACGCAGCGGCCCGGAACGCTACCTGTCCGCCTTCCCCCTGCTGGTCTCCCTGCTCCGCGAGCTCGAGCAGCGTTCGGCCACGGCCGAACAGCTCATCCAGGTCGGCATCCTGACGGCCCGTCTGCACAGCATCCGCCAGCTGTCCCTCGGCGTGGCCGCCGCACTGGACGCCGGGGCGTCTCCCGATATCCAGGCCGCCCTGGTCAAGGACCTCGGCACCCGCCTCGAGGGCACCCTGACCGACACCGTGCGCCGCATCGTGCCGACCCCGGCCGACCCGCACGCCACCCCCGGCACCCACGCCGAACTCCTTGCCTTCGCCCAGCTGCACAGCCCCGGCTACACCCTGCGCGGCGGCACCAACGAAATCCTTCGCGGCATCATCACTCGCGGTCTGGAGCAGCACCGATGAACACCCACACCATCGACACCAACGCCCCCGTCATCCCCGCCGACGACTACAACACCACCACCTTCTTCGCCGACCCGGACACCATCGCCGTCGTCACCAACACCACCACCCCCGACGCTGTTGCCCTCCCCTCCCCGGACGCCTCCACCGCCGAACTCCTCGCTGCCGCACAGGAGTCGGGGCGCCGAGCCGTCCCCGGGCCGTTCGCCGAGACCGTCCTGGTCGCCCGCCCGCTGCTGCACCGCGCCCGTCTCCCTGTCCCCGACGGCCCGCTCAGCTACGCCATCGCCCCCGAGCTCACCGTTCATTACGCCCACCCGGCCGCCTCTGCCGTCGGCTCGGCGGGATGCTCCGGCGAGGACGACACCCTGCTGGTCACCGGCGTCCTCCGGCGCGTCCCCTGGGCCCGCGCCGCCACCGCCGTGGTCGTCCTGGCCACCGCCCCCTCCGGCCCCGTCCTGTTCACCCTCACCCCCGACCAGGCCGCCCTCACCCCCGGCACCAACCTCGCTGAGGAACCCCGCGACGACCTGCACCTCACCGCCCTTGAGATCCCCGCCTCGCAGGTGCGCCGCATCACCCTCGAACTCCTCGACGAGGCCAGGCTCCGCGCGGCCCTGGCCCGCGCCGCGCTGATCGCGGGAGCCGCCGAACGCTGCGTCGATCTGACGGTCGCTCACACCAGCGCCCGCACCCAGTTCGGTCGTCCACTCAGCCGCTTCCAGGCCGTCAAGCAGGAAGAGGCGCAGCTGATCGAGGAGGCCGCCCTGGTCCGGGCCGCCGTCCAGGCCGCCGCTGTGCCGCTGGACAGCGGCGGGACGGCCGCATACGTCGCCGTCGCGGCCGCCAAGACCCAGGCATCCGCCTCGGTCACCGAGATCACTCGGATCGCCCACCAACTCCACGGCGCCATCGGCATCACCCGGCTCAACCCCCTCCACCTCGCCACCACCCGCCTGTGGTCCTGGCGCGACGAAGACGGCGACGAAACCTACTGGGCACACCGCCTGGCCCGCCCCCTCACCGCGACCGCCCTCTGGCCCACCCTCACCGCCACACCCTGACCCCTCGCCCCCGCCCTGCCTCGCCGCCGACCGGCCAGCCCGGTCGGCGGCTCAGCAGCTTTCCCGTGGCCGGGGGTGCGACCGGGTCCGGAGGCATCGACCTCTTGGCCATTCACCTCCGCCAGTGCACCTTCATGATGGGCGGCACGTTGAGTTCCTCATGAGCATTGCTCCCCGCCGGCGAGCAGTGAACGCACCTCACCTCGTCGCTCTCGTCCGCGCCGGAGCCCGCTTCGAGCGCGGCCATCTCGTCGAACGCCCCGAAGGCCACGCAGCCTGAACCACCCCACGCCCCAGAGATCTCGCTACTCGATGAACACCACCGGCACACCATGACGATCCGCCAGCGACCGCCACTGTCCCCGCGCAGCCTCCACGGCGTCGACCGCATCGACGGTCACGGATTGACCCAGACCGAGCACACCCTCGGCCTCGGCCACGACATACGCCGCCAGACCCGTGGGCTGGTCACGTGCCACCCCCGCACGCCACATCGCCGCCTCGATCGGGTCCACGGACACGACCGGAACAGTCACCTTGCGCCCCAACGCCTCGGCGACCGAACTCTTCCCCGCACCGGGCAGCCCCGCCATCACGATCAACATGACGAACCCTCGCACGCCCGACCGATCAGCCGACCATCGACGCTGGAACGGCACAGACGAAATCAGGCCGCAGACGTGCTGCTCACCCCGGGCCGGCGCCCCGGCCGGGCTCAGTCGATCGTCTTGATCACCCGGGCGGGGACTCCCGCGACCAGGGTGCGGGCGGGAACATCACGACTGACCACCGCGCCGGCAGCGACCACCGCGCCGGCACCGATGGTCACTCCCTGCAAGACCACGGCAGACGTCCCGATCCAGACGTCGTCTTCGATGACGATCGGGGCGAAGGAGAGGTACGCGCGACGCTCGGCGAGCGGTAGAGGGTGACCCCCGGTGATGAGGCTGACCTTCGGGGCGATCATGACACCGTCGCCGATCCGGATCCCGCCCTTGTCCATGAACGTGCATCCCTGGTTGACGAAGACGTTCTCCCCGAACGTCGTGTTCAGCCCGTACTCGGTGAAGAACGGCGGGTAGATCGTCACCGACTCCGGGAGCGGGCCACCGAACACAACAGAAAGTAGTTCAGCACGACCTTTGCTGTCGCTGAACGGCAGCACGTTCAGTCTCGACGTCGCGTCGGTCACTTCTGCGATCCGCTCTGCATGGCGCTCGAACTCGGTTGTCTGGACGTACATGACCTGCTCTGTGCGGGTAGACATACGGGAATCCCACCACCCCGACGAGCGAGTCATCAAACAACGGCAGCACCTGCCAGACACAACCAATCGTTGTGGAAGTAGGTTGAAGGCGTGGATGTTGAAGCTCTGCGGACGTTCGTGGCCGTCGCCGAGACCGGCCAGTTCCAGGCAGCAGCGGACGAGCTCGGGATCAGCCAGCAGGCGGTCTCCAAGCGGATCGCGACCCTTGAGAGGCACCTCAAGGTCACGCTCCTGGTGCGAACCTCACGAGGATCCCGGCTGAGCCTGGACGGGCAGGTCCTCCTGCCCCACGCCAAAAAGGCCCTCGCAGCCTTCGAGCAGGCAGAGCAGGCCGTGCGCCCCGGCAGCCGGCCCCTGCGCGTCGACGTCCTCAACCGACGCATCGCACCGGCCCAGGCCGTCTACAGGTTCTACCGCTCACACCCCGAGATGAACCTGGACGCGGTCACACTGAGCAACGAGAACGCCGCCCAGGCCGCCCAGGCGGTACTCGAAGGAACAGTCGACGCGTCCTTCCGCGCCCTGCCGGTGGACCAGGCCCCAGCCGGGATCAGCGCCGAACGACTCCTGGACGCACCCCTGGAGCTCCTGGTCGGGCCCTGCCACCCCC
This sequence comes from Streptomyces sp. NPDC059009, assembly GCF_042740175.1. NCBI lineage: Bacteria > Bacillati > Actinomycetota > Actinomycetes > Kitasatosporales > Streptomycetaceae > Streptomyces > Streptomyces sp. NPDC059009. The sequence goes on from NZ_JBHYJB010000056.1 coordinate 9,114, forward strand.
TGGCGAACGCACCTTGGATCAAGCCTGCGGACCTGGCCGGCCACCGCATCTGGATCCCCGGGATCAGACCAGGCACGGAGTGGGCAGCGTTCTACCAGGCGCTGTCCGACGCCTTTGGCCTGAGCATCGACGCGCTCGGCCCCCACTTCGGTGACGAGGCCCTGATGGACGCGCTGGCCGACTCGGCCTCGCTGGCCACGCTCATCGGCAGCGGAGACCGGTACCTGTGGCCCCAGACCCACGACCTGCGGCGTATCCCGTTGCGCGAACCGACCCCGGTGTACACGCACGTGCTGTTGTCCCGGACCGGAGACCAGCACCCCGTGCTGGCCGCGCTGCACGACCACCTGCGCACCTCAGGGCCGCGCACCCCGGACGACGTGTGGGTGCCGGACTGGATGGACCGCTGACCGGACGCCCGCTCCGACAGCCACGCCTCAGCAAGCGGGACGAGAGGACTGCGGGGGAGAAGCGCATGCTGCCTCCTGGGCGGCCATCACCTCATCGCCGTACTCGAAGGCCCATGCGCCGACGGCGTCGATGGGCGCCAGCAAGGTCCGCCCCAGAGCGGTGAGTTGATACTCGACCCGTGATGGTGCGTCGGGGACTTCCTGCCGGTCGATCAGTCCGTTGAACTGCAGTCGGCGCAGCGTCTCGGTGAGGACCTTGGAGCTGATGCCCCCGATCCGCTCCCGTAGTTCGACCGGCCGCCTGGGACCGTCGCGCAATGCCCAGAGCACCACGGCGTTCCAGGTGTTGGAGAGCAGGTCGAAAGCGAGGCGGGCGCGGCAGTCGGCGAGGAAGGCGTCGGTGGTCACGTACCGAATGGTGCCCGAACGGCCTTCTAGCGTCGATGCGAACGGTCGAAGCAGGCGCGGAGAGGGATCACGTGATGAGAATCGGCGTACTGGGCACGGGCAACATGGCCGACGCGCTCGCCACCCACTGGGTGCGGGCCGGGCACGACGTGACCATCGGGGGGCGGGACGCACGCAAGGCGGAGCGGCTCGCGACGCGCATCAACGGCAGCGCGACGCCTGCCAGTCTGCGCGCGGCGGCCGAGTCCGGCGAGGTGGTGCTTGCTGCGCTGCCCTTCGGGGCGGGAGCAGACGTGGCACGGGAGCTGCACACGGCCCTGGAAGGCAAGGTGCTGCTCGACTGCTCCAACCCCGTTGGGCCGGGCTTTCGGCTGCTCACGCAAGGAGGCCCCTCAGCCGCGCAGCTGCTGGCTGCGGCGGTGCCGGGAGCCCACGTGGTCAAGGCTTTCAACCTCTGCCACCAGGACGTGTGGCGCATGCGGCCACCCGTCTTCGATGGGCGACCACTGGCCGTTCCGGTCTGCGGGGACGACGAGAGGGCCCTTGTGCGCGTACGTGAGTTGGTGCGGGACGTGGGCTGTGACCCCGTGGCCGGCGGTGGTCTCGAACGTGCGGGGCTCCTGGAAGCGACCGCCGCGCTGTTCATCGCGCTGTGGGTCGGCGAAGGAGCTGATGCCCAGGCAATCGCCCCTCCGCTGGCCTACGCGGCCGGACCGAGCCGCCAGGAAGCGAAGGGCGGCACGGCGGTTCTCCGGTAGGGGTTCTCGGCGCGGCCGCGCGCCTTCCTTTCGTGGGTGAAGTGCACCGACGGCGCCGGAGGTCGGCCATGGCACCGGCTGGACAGCCATCCAGCCGGTACCCGTCCGCCACCGGGACGGTGGCGTCAGGCGCAGTCGGAGTGCTGTCCCCGGCCAACGAGCCCTGGGCCTTCGGGTACGTCGTGGGATCGGAGGCCGCGTAGCCTGCGTGGTCGTTGTGGGCCGACAGCAGGATCCTGCCGCCGGTGCGCCGCTGCACCATGCCGTGGTCTCGGCCATCACCTGGTCACGGTAGCGCTGCATGGCGGTCAGTGCCGTGCCTGATCGACACCGCGGTCGCCGAACCGGCCCGGCCCGTCTATTGCGGCCGCCGGATCCGTCGACCGCACCCTCCCGATCGACTCCGCCGCCCTGCCCCGTCTCCCGCGCGCCCAGACGGTCTCCGTCTTCCGAAAGCCGCCCCGGCCTGTCCCTGCCCGTCGCCTTCGCCTCCCCCAAAAAAAACAGCGGTCTGCCTAAATGGGGCTTGCTGATCCCCATCAAAGTCATCACCGGACGGCAGGCCCGGGCCGCCTACCGCCACAACGCCCCGGGCTCCGGCACACCCACCAGATCGCCTCGAAGCGCCCGCTGGGCAAGAGGAAACACTTGGGGAGAGCGGCGACGGCAGATGCTTCTACTGCGGTCCGCAGTTGGGGAATTCTGGATGTCCACCGTCAGGCGAGATCCATCAGCGGGATCCCAGCCACAGCAAGGCTCGTCTTCTTGGAGCGGTCAGCAGGTCGCTCGGCAAGCCTGCAGCACAGCCGACGACGACACTGACGCCGGGGGGCCTTGGAGGTTCCTCAGGCAGTCGGCCTGCGCAGCACCACCAAGTGATAGGCCAAGTGGTTCCGTGAGAAGGAGCGGAAGGGGCCCATCAGGGGATCGGTGTGGGCGAGTGCCTCCTTGCCGAAGCGGTCCGCGATCTCGTCGCGCCGGTCCTGGTACAGGGTGCACATCAGCTCGCTGCACAGGACCGCGTTGGCGGTCATCTCCTGTATGCGGACGACATCGAAGCCGGTCTCCTCGATGTCGCCGAGCAGCGCAGTGAAGGTGGTGAGCGGCGGACAGGTCCACAGGGTCTCGTACGCCGCCGACTCCTCCTCACTGGGTGTGCCCCGCGAGGTGAACTCGGTGAGGAGGAAGAGTCCGCCGGGCTTGAGGACGCGCAGCGCCTCCCGTAGCCCCAAGGGGCGGTCGGCCAGGTGGGGTACGCAGTCGATGGACCAGGCGGCGTCGAACGACGCGTCGGGGTGGGAGAGTTCCATCGCGTTGCCGTACGCGAATTCCACGCGCTCGCCCGCCGGGTGCGCACCGCGCCGCTCTTGGCAGTGGGCGAGCTGGCTCTGGCTCACCGTGATGCCGGTGACCCGGCAGCCCGTTCGCTCCGCGAGGCGCAGTGCGGGACCGCCGGTGCCGCAGCCGATGTCCAGGACGCGGGAGCCCGGCGCGGGGGCGAACGCATCGATGAGGAAGTCGGTCTGCCGGTCCTGCGCGAGATCCGCCAGGCCGACCAGCGTGGTGACGGGTGCCGGTCCGCCGTGCGGCACGTACATGCCGATGTGTACGGCGCTCGAACCGAGCGTCATGGCGAGCAGTTCGCCGTACTGGTCGTACATCGCCCCGACCTCGTCAGGGGTGGGAGCCGGGGTACCGCGCTTGCCGCGGGTGTGCGCTGTCATGGTGCGCCTCCTCGTCGAGCGTGCGGTTTCCGTGCCGCACGGACGAGCTCCATTGCACCGGTTGGACACGGCTTCTGTGACGGCGGAGTCGAGCCAGGAATGATGAACCGGGGGAGATGTGACGTCTGAGTACCGGTCAGACCCACCATGCCGGACGCCGCAGGCGGCGCTCCGGGGCCTGGCGCTCCGGGGCCTGACGCCGCGCGGCCCGGTGCTCCGGCGTTCGGTCCTCCTGAGCCGCCGATGATGTCCTCGACGACCGGACCACGGTCCGATCCTGACGGAGCCCTCATGACACGAACTCGCCGTTGTGTGCCGCGTCAACGACGCGCGGCACACGCAATTTCGGGACCGAATACGGGCGTTGGAACTACGGCAAAGTTGTGGGCGCACCGGATCGTGTTTCGCCACCGCCGCGGCGGAGAGCTTCGGGGCCCTGCTGAAGGAAGACATCGGCACCCACATCTGCCCTGACCGGGACACCGCCCGCACCGAGTTCTTCACCTTTATCGAGACCTTCTACAACCGCCGTCGTCCGCGCAGACACAAGACGTTCGGCCAACTCACCCCAGCCGAGCCCAGGCAGCGGCATCAAGCTCGACGCCGAAGGCCCCGTCCGGATGCGCCCCCGCCACCCTCCCCGGCGCCATCACCATCCTGCTGATCAGCGACACCACTGGACGCATCAACCTCGTCGCCGTCGGCAAGCCACACGCAGACTGAATGCGACGCTGCCCCCTGGCCCGGACGGCGCTCCAGCACCGCCGCCAGCCGCAACAGCAGCCAGCCCACAGCGTTCTTCGCCCCTTCTTGCACGACAGCCCCCTGACTGCATCGCGCCGCCCCGCCTGTTGACCAGCGTCGACGCAGTCCAGACGGGTCACAAGGGCGCAAGACCGCTTACACAAACGCGCCCCCACCCATTCCGGAGGGAGGCGCGTTCATGTGCGGGCGGCTAATCCGTCAATGAAGACGAACAGCCTGACCGCCGAACGACAGGTGCAACGCGGAGAGGCGCCGCGCGCCCACTCACGCTACGCAGGCCACCCCCACTGCTTCACGCGCTTGTAGCCGCCACCGGGGCAGTACATGCTGATGCCGCGCTGATCACCCATCCACGGGCCGGGACCGTAGTCCAACTGCTTGTAGGACGAGCCCTTCTTGCACAGGATGCTGGCCCCGTATCGAGCCGGACCGTGTCCGTCACACCACACATTGGCTGACGCGACCTTCTTCCACCTTGTATGACAGGCGCCAGAGATGGTGGGGGATGTGCCAGTCTGGCTGGCTGCCACAGCCGGCACCGCAGGGGCGGCGACCGCCAGCACGGTGACAGCGGACAGAGCCGCTTTACGCAAACGCACTTGATTCCTCCCGTTTTCGACTCCCGCCGCGCACTGTCCGCCGGGTAGTCAATCCAGCCCGAACGCGACGATCGACGTCGAAATTATCCAGAGGCCCCTGTTCGGTCGTCACACGAGGAGTTGACTCTTGCGTAGACCCCCGCAGTAGCCGTCCAACGTGCCCAACCCGCGTTGTACAACCACGAGTTGAGGAGAGTGGCCGACCAGCTGGAAAAGGGAGCCTCGACTCCGAACCGGCTAGGTTCTGTCTCTCCGATCACACTGGTTGCCGGGGGGCTCAGCCGGCGCGCTGGGGTCCTGGAGGACATCGCCCCCAGGACCCCGGGGATTAGCGCGGATCCGGGCTCGTGATCCTGAACTTGGCCAGGTTCTCCTCGGTGGCCGACCGGTGGAAGCCGGCCTTCTCCAGTACGCGGACCGAGGACGGGTTCGACAGTTCCACGTCGGCGCACACGGTGTGGACCTCGGGCGCGGTGAGGGCGAACTCGGCCAGGGCCTGGGTGGCTTCGGGGGCATAGCCCCGGCCGCGGCGGGAGGCCACGACGCCGTACCCGATCTCGAGGACGCCTTCACTGGGCGGCCAGAACAGGCCGATGGAGCCCACCACCAGGCCGCTGTTGCGCTCGATGATCAGACGGTGGCCATAGGCGCCGAGCCAGTCGGGGTACTGGTCGAAGAGGCCCGCGACCACGCGATCACCGTCGGCGGGAAAGTCGTGGGCCCAGTGCGGGGACCGGGTGTCCTCGAGGACTGCGGCGGCCTCGCTCATGGTCCAGGGCCGAAGGGCGAGGCGCTTGGTGACCACATCGGCGTGGACGGATGAAGAAGGGGAAGACATGTGTCTCTCCTGGTCATAGGAATGACCGGGCCGCGCTCTGTTAGCGCGCGGGCCGGATGAGGGCATGCTGATGAGGGCCGACGGCGGCCATATTCATCAACCTCCCCATCCCGAGATCACGCGTCTCTCGCGCTGGCGTGACCGTAGTAGCTCCTCCTCAGTCGGGGCAAATCCTTTCCGGGCCGCTGACCGGGGGCTTTCGCCCGCTGAAGGTCGTGTCCCTTCGAGGGGCGGTTCGTGGTTCTGGTCATGCTCGGCAGGGGTGATCTCACCGATGACGAGTGGGCGGTGCTGGAGGCGCTGTTGCCCAGGAGCAACAACCGGTGCGGCCGGTGGCGGGATCACCGTCAGTTGATCAACGGGATCATCCACCGGCTCGGCACCGGCTGCCAGTGGTGCGAGCTGCCCGAACGCTTCGGCCCATGGCAGACCATTCACCGACGGCACATGCTGTGGTCGGCCGACGGCACCTGGGAGAGGCTGCCCCAGTACGTCCAGGCCGGCGTCGACGCTGCGGGCGGCATCGACTGGAACTCGACGCCAACTCCACGTCGATGCGCGCCCACCAGCACGCCGCCGGGCCCAAAAGGGCCCACCGTCGGCACCTCCGGTTCCTCAAAGGGGGCCGCACAAAGATCAGTTCACGTGCGGGCGCACGTGAGCCTGTGCCCGCTTCCTGGCGGAGGCGGTGCTCCAGGTGAGGCCCTCGGCCGCTCGCGCGGCGGGCTGACCTGCAAGCTCCACCTGAGTGCGGACGGCAAGTGCCGCCCGCTTCCCTGGCCATCACACCCGGCCAGCGGGTGGACTGCACCCAGTTCGAACCGGTCATGGACAAGATTCGCGTTCCCCGAATCGGCTCCGGCAGGTCGCGGCGGCTACCGGACAGCGTCGGCGCCGACAAGGCGTACAGCAACGGCTTGGTCCGCTCGTACCTGCGGCGACGCGGTATCCGACACGTGATCCCGGAGAAGAGCGACACCAAGTCGGCCCGCCTGCGCAGGGGTTCAAGCGGTGGCCGGCCTTCCGGCTTCGACAAGACCGGGTACAAAGCTCGGAACACAGTCGAGCGGGCGATCAACAAACTCAAGCGCGTCCGAGCCGTCGCCACCCGCTACGACAAGCGCGGGTATGTCTTCCTCGGCACCTGACCGTACTGGGCGGTGCCCCTCGCGGCCAAGGTCCGCTACGACCATCTGGCAGAGTAAGGCTTCGCGGCTGGGCCATCGCGCCTCCAGCGGGCGGAGGGGACGTCACCGCACATCCAACGGCCTTGACCCGCACCTTCGCGAACCTTCTCAGTGCGGGGTCTGCTTGCCGCGCAAGGTCTCGATTTCAGCGGCGAGGGCGGCCATGTCGCGCACGTGGGCGTAGTACTTGGCCGCGTACTCGTCGTCGATGGCCGGAAGAACCGTCTCGAACACAGCCGTGAGCTTCAGCAAGCCCGCGTGACGCTGCTCATCGAGTGGGCCGTCGAAGGCGCAGGAGACATAGCCGTAAGCGTCCGCATCGAGCAGCACCATGTCCTTGCCCTCGATGACCCTGCCGCGGAAGTTCGGCGGAAACGGCCTGGCCATGTGCGCGGCCATCATCTGCGACAGCACACCTATCTTCTCTTCAAACATGCGAGAGATTCTGCCAGCACGTGCGGCAAGTTCGGTTCGACCTGAACCCGGTGAACCTATGCGGTCAGTTCACCAGCCGCATCTCCCGGAAGGCGATCGGGTCCGGGATTGTCGTACCTGGGCAGTAAGTTCCGTCGCTATGACCGACGTTCGGAGCATCGATGCTTCTGGCCCGGAGCCTGACGGGGACTGTGCCGGCGGAGCCACCGACGGCGCTCACGGCAGCCCTTCTTGACTGCTGTCTGCAGGGCGCGGGGGAGTCCTTCGAGGATGGAGAGATGGCGTATCCGGCGCTGACTTCCCAGATAGAGAATCCGATCCGTGACCGGGTGGCTTATCGGTTGCACCACCGGTGTGAGAAGACGCGCCTGGACGTCGGCCGGGAGTGGATGGGCATGTCCGCCGATGGTGCGGACGGCAAGCCCGTACAGGTGACGGTTCTTGGGTGTGGCTCCTTTGAAGTGACGGCCTCCTTGACCGTGACTGACGCGACGAGCTGCGGCGTTCGCTTGGGGTCACGTGCGCTGCGCGCCATCGACTTGGCGAATTCCCAGCTCAGTCTGTCCCTCCAAGGGAGCCACACCCATCCAATCTCCAGGCTGGTGAAGGGTCTGTGGAACAGGCGGGAGGCGACAGCGGCGCAGAGCCATACTGTGGTTGTTGTCGACAACAACGGTGTGAAGGGGACGCAGATGGCACTCTTCAAGCGCAATAGGGACGAGGACGAGACCGGCTGGATAGTCGAGCATGGCACTGGCGATGGAATGGAGCACCGGTGGCGACTGCGCATGGACAAGGCGGATTCCGCCACCATTACCCAGCACAGGCCGGTCCTCGAAGCAGTCGCTCTCAAGAGGGGGGAGGCGCTGTCCAGTTACCTCGAATGGGTCGCCCTCATGCCCGAGCATGAACTGCACTACTGGCGGGACAGGATCATTGACGGCGTCGCCAGCGAGGAAGAGGCGGTGCTCTATAACGCCTGGTTGGATGTCCGGATCGCGCTGCGGGAGCGTCAGTGCCGCATTCCCGGCACTCCGTGGAACTTGTATCGCTGAGCCCTGCAGCTCGTGCGCCGACCGTCTGGCTCACGGCACAGCCTCCCAGCGCGGGCCGGACCGGCCGACACGTCACCGGTCATCGCAACTCCGGCCCGCAGATGCCCGACAGGCTCCGCCGGCCAGCCCAGGTCACCACAATCGACCGGAGATACCCCGCCTCGCGCACGAGCCATCCCGCTCCTGCCCGAAAACGCCCCCGTTCACGACACTCGGGTGAACGACTCTGCCCCCCCGTCACGGAACAGAAGCTCGCCCACTCGCACCGGGGCGCGAAGCTGGTATGTCACCGCAGGCGGCGCTTGCGGGCGCGGGGCGGTGGTGGCAGCGTCACCGGGTCGATGCCGTTCGCCTCCAGCCGCTTGCGGTGAACGCCGTTGGCCACCCGGCCGAAGCAGCGTTCGCCCTGGAGCGCCTGGCAGGTGGGGCAGTATCCCTGGCGGCGCGGGTCGGGCGGCCGCACGGGTGCACGGAAGCCCGTCACGGGGGTGTCGTATCGGCCGGAGTGTTTGGTCACGGGCTACTCAACGCGTTGTGCCCGGCGATCGGATTGCGGCGTCCGTGGGACACAAGGGCACGACTCCCGAACCGTGCGGTCGAGGCTGCGAAGCGGTCAGAACCTGTGCCTGAAATCTGAGGTGTGGGCGGGCCTGTTCGATCCATTCATGGCCGTTGCTGAGCGAGGTGGCGTTGCAGATCGATGTGTCGGAACTGGTACACCGCCCCGACCTGCCGAAGCACGCCCCGCTCGTGCGCGTCCTGCAGAAACTCCATCAGCGCCCATGGGACTTTGCCGCGTGCCGCCAGATATGCCCTGGCCACCACGAAGTGCCCCCAGGCTGTGTAGCTGAGCCCGATCCCGAGCCCGCCCACAAGCGCGATCCCGTGCCCGATACCGAACCGGCCCAGGGTCAATCGGACCCCGGGCGTGAGCACGACTGCGAGCCCGACCGCGAGCATGATCGCGAGCACGAGCCCGAGTGCGAGCACGAAGGCACGGCGATCTGAGGAAAGCAGTGTGCCGGGCGCGGTGGTGGTGGCCAGATCAGGTCGCTCTGTCTGGAGCCCGACCGCGAGCCCGGCCACTAGCCCGACCGTGAGCCCGACCGTGAGCAGGACTGCGGGCTCGAGCCCGCCCCCGCGCTCGAGCTCACGCACGAGCCCGCCCCAGAGGCCCATGAGCCCGAACGCGAGCCCGGCCACGAAGAACTTGCGAGGTGACCAGCGCAGCCGGGTAATCGGGGCGCGTCCTTGCCCTGCCAGTAGGAGTCCGGATGCGAGCCCGAGCATGCCCATGAGCCCGCTCACGGCTGTGAGCCCACTCATCAGCACGGGCGCGAGCCCGAGCGCGAGACCGGCGCCGACGTTGTAGGTGTACGTGGGGAGGGCGTGGTGGATTTCCCACCAGACCAGGTCAGGGCTGCCGTCGCGGTGGGTCTGCAGGAATCGCGCGAGGAAGACCAGGGTGCGATGGGCTTGTTCGGCCTTCCACCGGAGCGGGCGGGGGTGGTCGGGTGCGTAGGCAGCGGGGACGAAGGCGTCGAACAGCTGGGTGTCCACGGCGGTGCGGTCGGGGAAGGCCGAGGTGTCACACAGATGGTCCGGATGCGGCGCCGCAGCGGATTCGGGCGTGGCGTGGGGGCGAGGCGTGTAGATGCTGCGGGCCAGGAACAACGCCAGCGGTGTGGTCAGCGCCTGGCCGACCGGGGTGTCAGTGCCCAGGCGGGCAATCACGGCATCCCAGCGGCGGGCGGCGGGGGCGTGCAGCCCACCGGCGTCCCGACGCAGATAGGCGGCCACGGTCTCAGGAACGAGGGGGAGGAGCTGGATGGCGGCGGCGCCGTTGAGGCGCACCGTGGCATCCGGCCGGGTGAGAGCCGCCCGGTAGGGGGCGGTGCGGCTGGCCAGAACCAGGGGCTGTTTGGCCGGCAGCGCTCGATTGAGGGCGTCGAGCGCCTCCAGGTGCAGGGCGGGCGGCAGTTCATCGAACCCGTCGAGCAGGAGCAGGATGCGGCCTGCGTCCAACAGTGCCTGGGCCAGGTCACCGGGACTGTTCGTGGCCGTGGTGGTGACCGGGGGTGGGGCCGGGGCGCGCAGGCCGGGGTGGGCGCGGCGCAGTTGCTCAGCCAGCCATGTCTTCAACGGCTGGCTGGGATTCCAGGAGGCCAGCGAGAACAGCACAGGCACCAGGTCACCGTCGGTGCGGCGTTCGATGAGGTCCTGCAGGAGCCGGATCAGCAGCACGCTCTTGCCCGCGCCGGGCTCACCCAGGATCACCAGGCGCCGGGTGGGCACGCGGTCGGTGAACACCTCCCCGATCTGGCCATCCTGGCCGGCCAGTCCGACCGCATCCTGAGGCCACCTGTCGGGATCGCCGGGCGGCCCGCCGGGCCAGCCGCGGGCCAAGTCCGTCAGCAGCGGCCAGGGCTCGGCCAGGTCGTCGTCCGCGGGCCGCCAGGTGACCGGCAGCGGGTAGGGATCGTTGACGCGGCGGACCTTCGCCTCGTCCTCCCACTGGTTCTTGACCGCCACAGCCAGCTTCTTGGCGACCACATCCAGATCCACGGGGGGTACCGCGACGCGGAATGCTTCCCAGGCCAAGAAGCCCGGCGCCAGGCCCAGCAGCACCGTCACCGCGGTTTCGGCCACACTCAGATCGAATGACCAGGCCACAGCCAACGCCCCGGCCGCCCCCAGCATGAACAACAGCGGATACACACCCGCACGCCCCGGCACTCGGCTAGGTCCCCCACGTCTCATAACTCGTCATCCTGCCGTACCCGGTGGTGCCCAGGCATGGGGCTCAGCACCGGGGAGGTTTTCCCCAACGGGTGTCCCTCCAAAGGAGCCACACCCTTCCAACAGGGACCCGTTCGCCTGAGGGACAGCGACAAGTCCAAGAGTGGGGTCCTGGCCGCGATTGCGGCGGAGTATCTGCAGGTAGCGGCGGATGCGGGGCTCATCGGCTGTGTCGTGCGGTTCTTCGGCGACCGGTTGGGCGTTCCAGGCGGGTGGGAGAGGCCCAGGCTGCGGATGCTGTCAGCCTGTATGACGTCTCCCGTGAAATGCCCGTTCGCGATGTTGCGTACGGGCTGCTGCTCGTCTGCCGCCTGTGCTTCGTCGGCTTGAGATCCGGGCGGGTTGGTCGGCTCCGGCGGCGCGTGGTTGCTGCCGATGGTGCCCGCCTGCACGGGGTTGCCCTGGATGGTTCCGTTGAACTCGTTGTGTGCAGCCGGCTGTTGGCTCATGGGCTGGAGCATGCGGTCTGCGCTGGAGTGATGACCATGGCTGATGTGGACTGGTGTTGAGGCGTGCTGCCGGAGGCCGTGAGGCCCATGTCCTGTGCTGCACCGGTTGCCTCCTGGCGCTGGTGGTGCTCACCGTCGAGGTCAATCCGGTTGAACGTGCGATCCGTGGCGGCGCGGAACGGGAGGACCGCTCGGCGCCCCGAGACTCATAGGCCACCGAGCCCTGTGGGAGGTGGCCGTACTCCTCACCGAGACATCCGAGTCCTCCCACGGGGCGCAGCAGCAACTGCGCGCCTGTGCAGTCCTGTTCACCGACCTGATCCCGACGGGACCGCCTGACGGCGAAGGGCGACGGCGCCTGTTCGCCCGGGGCGGTGACACGGGCCGTACGCGAGCTGTCGCTTGAGCTCGGCCGATGACCGCCTGATCACGGGCACGGCCGCCAAGTTCCAGGACGAGGCCGTCCAACCCAGCCACTCGGAGCACTTCACATGGCGAACGGCGCCAACTGGGGTGCTCAGTCGCAGTCCCGATGCGATGTGGTTCTTGGATTGGCAGCCCAGGCGAGCCGCGACACGTCCGGTTGGGTTCCGGTCGACGCTGGGTGGGCCGGTGCACCTCTCTATGGCCCGGCCGATTCGGGTCCGCCCTGGGGCGTGTGAGATCGCCCGTGCTGGCCGCGGCGACGGGAGGCCGGTCGTCCGGCGAAGCGTGATCGTTCCTGGAAATCGCCTTCCCGACGGCGTGACTGTGATGGTGTGGGCTTCTGCGTCCGAGTCCAGGGAGGCCGCCGTGTCCCGAACGCCGCAGGAGATCTTCGAGAGTTACGTCTACGCCGGTGCCATGACCCGCAACGCTGACGCCCTGGCCGCGAACTTCACCGCGGACGGTGTCTTCGAGGCCCCGCTCATGCCTGCCGGTGCCGCCTTCCCCAGGAGGCTGGTAGGGCGTGAGGAGATCCGTAGCGCGATGACGGCGTACTACGAACAACAGGCGAAGGGCGACCGCGTACCGAACCTGGAGAAGTCCGGGTACGTGCTGCACACCACCTCCGATCCCGACGTGTTCATCGCCGAGATCGACACGGTCTTCGACGGCGACGGCGACGGCGAGGATGTGACTGTCTCGTTGGTACAGATCTTCCGCATCCGCGACGGAAAGATCGCCTGCCTGCGGGACTACTTCGGGCCCGAACTGATGGCCTGAGGACGCCCGATCCGTTCCCACCGCAGGCACACGTTGACCCGGCACCGCCCTCCTGGCCGGTACCGCAGTGATGACCCTGCTGAGCCACCTGATGCAAGACCGGTGAGAACCCGTCTTTGAACCTCTCCTGATCTCGTACACACGCCACGGTGAGGCATCAGTACGCACAGGGGTCTTCGCTCGCAGTGGCCCGGCAGGGGCCGGAGAGCTTTCGGGTACTCCGCGCGCCGCGGCAGTACGCCTTCGCGGTGTGGGCCGGTGGGCGGAATCTGCCGGTAGCTGGGCGGGCCGGAGTCCTCCCTTTCACGGCCACGGGGCCGTGCTCCGGCCGGGCAGGGGGTGGGTGAGGCCCCCGGCGCCACTATCTACGAAGCGGGTGAGCCGCTTTTGCCAGCTTCCTCGGCTAAGAATCCTCCCCGTCCTCGCGCGGTCCCAGCTGCTGGAGGCTGGCCACGTCGAGGGGCTTCCACTGCGGGGGTGGCGGGTAGTGCAGTCCCGGGGGCGGCGGTTCGGGCGGTGGTGCCTGTGCGGGCGGGACCTCGGCGAGGGGATACGTCTCCCACGACCAGCTGTCCTCGGTGTGCCGGGCCACGACGACCCGGTCGCTGTCGCTGTCCTGGGCCACACGACGGGCGTCGTCGAGTGCTTGAATCAACTGCAGGCCGAAGTCGATGGGGAGGGTGGGGGTACCTGCTTCGCCTCCATCGCCGCCATGGGCCAGGAGGTGCTCGTCTCCCCGGGTGTCGAGCACGCTGACCTGCGGCGGCCGCTCGGTCTGTCGAACGCGGGTGATCCACGCCGCGCGGAGCAGCTCGTAGGGTCCGTCCGTGTACGTGGGCATCAGGATCCAGACGGCTGCAGGCATGATGCAGGCTCCTCGGCTCGAAGGTCCCGGTGTGCACCATCATCTCCGTGCTGGCAGTCCGGGAAGCCCGGATCGCGGAGATGACGGCAGACGTTGGGTGCCCCGGGGATCAGGCGCACCACCGCGGCGGGACGGTGAGATCCCCGAGGCCGAACGACGCCTTGGCTGGCCCCACCTGAGCTCCCGTGTATGAGCCTTCCAGTCCAGGCTCTCAGACACGGGAGACTAGGCCCTGTCCGGTGGGTCGTGCGGGGCTTGGAGCGTCTGCTGCTGGGGGACGTTGAGGGGCTGGATGCCGGAGGGCGAAGCAGGGGTGTAGGCGGTGGGCCGGTAAGAACGTGTGGGGCCAGGACGGATCGGGTGCCTGCTTCGCCGACCGCCCTTGCAGTGCGCGTCAGTGGCCGTGGTTCCCTCACGAGGCCAGGAGGTCGGCGATCCTTCCTACCGAAGCGATGACGTCGGCGGTGTCGACGGCCGTGTAGCACAGGCGGAAGTAGCCCGGCTCGGCGCACGACAGGAGTTGCCCGGGGAGCAGCTGCACCCGGGCGTACGTGGCGAGGTACCAGCGCAGCCACTCCTCCTCGCTGGAGATGTTCGGGAAGAGGATCGGCAGTGCGACCGTCCCCTTTTTCTCGGCCTCCGCGCTCTTCTCGGCGAACGGCTCCGGTACGCGGTCGAGTTGCGGAAAATGCGGCCCGATCTCTGACGGGATCGCCGTGCCCGCCGGCGGCAGATAGGCACGCAGGTCGAGCCAGAAGAACTGCGCCGCGTTTTGCCCTTCGCGGTAGCGGTACGGGATTCCGCCGTCATCGAGGGCCTGGCGGGTTTCCTGGAACGCGGTCGTCAGCCAGCCCCGGTACTGCTTCATCAGCTCGAGAGGGTAGCTCTTGCCTCCGCTGGTGGTCTCCAGCATCTTCCCGATGACGAAGTGCTTGAGCGAGTCGAACGGGCTGAACCAGGAGAGGGAGTTCTGCTTGTCCTTGATGCCCTGCATGGTCTGATGGACCATCGGCGACTTGGAGATCACAACTCCGGCCTTGAAGCCCGACATCCCGAAATCCTTGGCGAATCCCCATACGACGTGGACCCGGTTCTGCGCCTCCGGGTTGTTCTGGTAGGTGTCCAGCGCCAGGGCGCTGACGAACTCCGGCTGGGCGTCGGCGAGTTGGGAGTGGGCGTAGATCTCGTCGGAGATGATGTGCATGCCGGTCTCGGTGAGCACCCACCGGTAGATGCTCTCCAGCAGGTCCTTGCCGTAGTTGTCGCCCAGCGGGTTGTTGGGGTTGGTGAGGATGAGCAGCTTCGGCGGCTCCGGCTGGGTCCGGTAGGCATGTTGCAGATCTGCCAGGGTGAGCTCGAAATTCTCAGCGCCCCTCTCCTGGAGGTGTACGGGAACGGTGACCAGTTCGGGGCGTTGCTCGAAGCTCCAGTTGAAACCCTGCCAGTAGGGGGCGGGCAGCAGCACCCGGTCGCCGCTCCGCAGGATCCCGCCGTCCTTGAGCGCGAATGCCAGGCACTCCAGGGCGGCCGACGTACCCGATGTGCCGAAGATGTCCTCGCGCTTCAGGTCCGGGGAGAGTGCCGGGCTGAGCAATTCGGCGATGTTCTGGCGGATGTCCGGGCTGCCGTACGAAGGGGCGTACTTGAGGTCCTGCTGCCCGAGGACGCCGAGTCCGTCGAGGACGTTGTCCCGCAGTGATGGATAGACCAGCACGTTCTCCGCCGTGGCGAGGTTGATCACGTCCGGGTAGAGCTCCTGGTGGACGGCCAGCCGCTGCTCCGGATCGGCGGCCCCGGCGAGCAGTGCCGTGACGTCCTCGGGGCTCCGGCCCTCGGAGCCCAGTTGCGGTGTCGTGCGGCTCTTCGCGTTCCTGGCCATCGTGGATTCCTCACTCGACAGGTGCGCTTTCCTGGCAAGCCCTCATCTTTCGGGAGGATCAGGGAGGATGAACAGGGCGCAAATCGGACACGTGGGGCGGTGGTTACGGGTGCAGCCAGAGCCGGATCGCGGTGACGGTTGACCTGCTGATCTTTCCGCTCCGGGATCGTTTGCCTGGTCTGGTGCCGCCGTAGGTAGTTCCTGTTACGGAGGGACGAGTGCGCATCGTCGCCTCCGAGGTGATCGGACCGTGGCCCAGCCTGCACGGGGAGCCTTCGCTGCCGCTGCGTGGCGGGGGCGTATGACGCCCCAGGAGCTACCGCTGTGGCTGATGGGCTGCCATGCGGCTCGGGATGAGCTAGAGATGTCCCGCGCTGAGCGGCGGCCAGGGGGGAGGAGAGAACTGGTGCAGGACGTGCGAGCGCTCGCTGCCGAAGCGGCGTGGCTGCTGCTGGTCGGCCTGGTGATCGTCGCAGCCATGGTGCGCCTCGCGGACGGGCCCGGCTGTTCGGGCAGTTGCACGCACCGCCCGTTCCGTCCTGCAGTCCACGGGTGCTTGGCGTCGACGACTTCGCGTTCCGCCGGTCGCGGACGTACGCGACCAACGTGTTGGACGTCGAGAAGTCCACGGTCATCGACGTGCTGCTGGACCGGACCAGCGAGACGTTGGCGGCCTGGCTGACCGCACACCCCGGCGCGGAGATCGTGTGCAGGGACCGTGACAGCGGCTACAGCCGTGCCGTCCGTGAGGGGGCGGCGTCTGCGGTCTCGCTCATCTTGTTCGCCTGTCGGCGGCTATCGGGCGTCTTGTTGCTCGTAGACCAGCACCGGTATCCCGGGAGCGAATGTGTCGACGGCGGCCTGAAGGCCCTGCGGGTCGAGGCGCCAGAGGTTGATGGGACGGCTGGCGAGGAAAAGCTCATGTTCGACGTGAGGCGCGAGTTGAGCCGTCTGATCCGGCCGGAGCTTGGCGTTCATACCGGGCAGGGGTGGTGCTCCCGTCCGTCGATGGACACCGATGTAGTCCATCGACGGGCCGGCCATACGCTGCTGCCACACCACGACCGATGTGATGTCCTGCCACGGCACAAACGCCGTCTGCGCCTTGTATCGGGCCGGCGCACCTCCGAGCAGCACGCCCTCGCCGTCGACGCGGAACGCGGTCAGCCGCTTCCATCCTGCCCCCGACAGCAGCTGGAAGAGGGAGCGGGTGAAGTACGCCTCGTACACGGCGTGATCCGAGTCAAGCATGACCAGAGGCTATCGGGACGACAGTGCCTGCACGGACTGGAGGCGCTGCCGGCGTAAGTCGCCGAGGCCAGTTCAGATCACGATGACGTACGCAGTCTCTGGGGCGCCGGAGGCCCGCACCAACTTGGTGGTGCGGGCCTTCGTGGTGTGCTCGGTCAGTCAGCCGGCGGTCTCCTGGGGTGTTAGCTGGTGACTCGGTAGGCGCTGACCCAGTCGCCGATGCTGTGGTAGCCGCCTCCGTCGATGGTGATCGAACCTCCGGTGCAGTCGGCGTTGTCCCACAGCTCTACCTTGACGTTGTCGCCGTTGGCGCGGGCGGAGCGGATGTGGTCGTTCCAGCCGGCGCCGACGTAGTTGCAGTCCCCGGTGTTTCCGGAGAAGTCCTTGTCCGCTCCGGTCCAGTCCGACTCGGCGTAGGCGTGCCAGCTGCCGACGGAGTTGCCTCCCATTTCGGTGGCGCCGGCCGCGACTGCTCCGGTCATCAGCATCCCGGCGGCGGTCGCGGCGATGGCTGCCGTGCGCAGTTTCCTGCTGGTCAACATTTCTTCCCCCATGTTGTCGGTGAGTGCGGACCGGTTTGCGCGGCCCGCACGGTCCAAGACCGTGTGGCGTGGCGTTGACGGCCTCGCCATCCCTGATCTGTCTGCAGCCTAGGGACGGAACATCAACCCCAGAACCTCGCACTACTGAGGGTGGGAGTGACTCCCCAAGACATCGATGGGGCGACCCGGACATGCCGAGCAACGGTGAGCTCGGCATGTACCTCGTCGGTGAACTGGAGCGCGCGGCGGCGGGCGTTGTCGAGCTGGCTTCCAGGCTTCACCTTCTGGCCGTCGTCCGGGAGCTCGACATGCTTGCGGGGCACGGTCAGGTGTCCCTCACGGGCGCGGAAGGCGGGGGCAGCGGCGAGACCGAGAGTGCGCCGGTCCGCCTGCGTGCGACGCGGCCGCGCGGCCACGGCTCCTCGGACATCGCCGGCTTCCGCGGCATCAAGTCCCGTGAGCAGATCACCCGCTACCTGCGCGACACCCCCCTGACGCCCTGCCCGCTCTCACCCTGCCGCTGATCGTCCACCTGCGTGGGCGGGGCCGCTCGGACACCCACTGGTACGGGATGCGCGCGGGATGCCCGGCCCACGGTTGGTGCGCTCCGAGCGCGTGGACGTCCGTCTCGTCGTTGTGAAGTATGCCGACGGCGGCCGACCGGTGTCGGTATACACCCCAACGTGGCCAGTGAGGTACAGCAATACGTCCCCAACCTGAAGGTGGTCGTGCGCAGGCCGGGGAGCCGGGGCCACCCGACTTCTCAAGGCGCGGGACACGACGGTCCGTCAAGAGCGCCCTATGGGCGTAGCTGTGCGATCGGGCCACGCTACGCCCCGCCCTGGCCCGATCGCCCTGTTCCGAGACTGGCTGGCTATCGGCTGGCCCCGGCCATGCGGTGGTTGAGCAGCCGAGGACGTTCGCGCGTAGCGGGCAGGGGAAGGGCCGCGTACGCCGACAGCCGGCCTTCGAGCGGCGTGCGGGGCGGGTCTTCCCGGTTGGCCTCGTTCGAACTCCTCCGAACCCGCTTCGACACCCAGCCGTGATCAGGAAGGCAAAGAGTCAGGTGAGTAGACGCCGATCTTGCGGATCGAAACAAACAAGGCCGGAGGACCGGGCCAGGTCGGCGGCGAACGAGGCGGTCTCCTGGTACTTGCTAAAGACCATGCCGAAATACAAGAGCGGACCGCTCGCGTTGTTGATCAATGGTCCGTCCGACCAAGGACTCGCGTCCTCATCCTCATCGTCGTCACCTAGGTCAGGCCATCGGGTCACCAGCCCCTCCACGTACTGCTTGATACGTGGAGTCGGCAACTGGCTCTCACCTCTCATGAATCTGCTGTACAGATCCTCGAAGACCTCGAGCGCCGCCGTATTGTGAGCAGGGCTCAGACCGTCCCACACAGCCAAGTCATAGCTCATGGCGGCATTGTGCTGGCCTTCACTGACAGCTCTCTAGCCGAGGACGTGGCTGGTGCCGGTCTGGCCGTCGTCGCCATTCCATATCACTGCCGCCAGCCAGATCGGTGCCCATCCCACATCCTGGCCCGAGTTCCCCGACAGGAGGGCTGCTGCAAGCCGCCACGCGACAGGCAGAGCGGGGGCAGCAGACAGCAGCACGAGCCGCGTTTTCCCGCGGTGACCCGCTCTGGTGTCGAGCCGGCAGCCACCCCGCGACAGCAGGCAACGCCACCAACCCTGCGCATGAGTACCAGTACCTATGGGCTTGCCCGTCACCCCCGGTCTTGGGTGGAAAGTGCGGGCATTCCGCTCACGCCGCTGTATCGGCGCGTGTTCGCGTTGGGCTGGAGAAGCGCAGGGCCTTGCCCTGCGGGCTCCCCCTACATCTCTGTAGTTACCTGGATCGGTGGGAGTCAGACCCGGGTCTTATCACGGGATAGACCTGGGCGTGATGTATCAAACGGTCCGGTGGTCGAGCATGGAGGAACCGCCACGTCGCCGACCAGGGAGCTCGCCGACCGGCTCGGCCTGTTCCTCCAGGGCGAGGAGGCGATGGACCGCATCGACGACGCGGTACGTCAACTGATCGAGGTGCGTGGCCCGGTGGGCGCAGCCGACCTGGTCACCGTCCTGGCCAGCCTCGTCGCCGCGCTGCTGTCCGCGAGCGCCGGACCTGACGGAGATCCGGACGCCCTGTTCGAGGCGGTGATCCGTGCGCAACTGGACATGGCCCGCAGGATGCGGAGGACCGAGCCGGGCCGCGCCGAGGGCTGACGGTGACCGCGAACTGGGCAACGAACGCTTGGACGACGCGGCACGATAGATGACAGGCCCGATCGGACTGAGGGCCAGCAGTGAGCCTCCGCCAACTTGAAGGGGCAGGCCGAAGGGCTGGTGTGACCCGTACTCGGGGGACTCACCCTGGTCGTGGGCGGCAGTCTGCGGAGAAGATCGTTCGTCAGGAGCCGCTCTCCTTGGCGCGCGCCCCGAAGTCGCGATGTCCTCCGGGGCGTGCTGCAGGGGTTCGGGTTCAGGCGTTGTAGCCACCGTGGGCGTCCAGTACTGCGCCCGTGACGTACGACGCGGCGGGGCTGGCCAGAAAGGCGATCGCCGCGGCGATTTCGTCGGGGTGCCCCAGGCGTTGCATGGACAGCGAGCTGACCAGGGTCTTGAGGGTCTCGGGGTCCGGCGCTTCCATGCCGCCCTCCATGATTCCGGCCTCCACGACGTTGGCCGTGATGTCCCGGGGCCCGAGGTCTCGTGCGACCCCCATGGTGTACCTCTCGATCCCTGACTTGGTCGCCGCGTAGTCGGCAGCTCCCGGGACACCGACCCGGGAGCCCACTCCGGAACTCACCGTGACGATGCGGCCGCCCGCGCGCAGCACTCGGGAGGCGGCCCGGATGACGGCGATCACGCCGAGGTAGTTGGTGGCGTGCATCCGGTCCAGTGCGGCAGTGTCGGCGGCAGGATCGTCCACCGTGCCACCCGCGGAGATGGCCGCGTTGTTGACGAGGATGTCCAGGCCGCCGAAGTGCGCGACCACGTCGTCGATCAGCGCCGGCGCCCGGCTCATGTCCGCCTGGTCGGACTTGAAGGCGACGGCCTTGGCTCCCTTGCCGCGCACCTCGTCGACGACGGCCTGCGCCTGCTTCTCGGAGCTGACATAGGTGAAGGCGACGTCGGCGCCCTGCTCGGCCAGCAGTCGTACCGTCGCGGCTCCGAGTCCGCGCGACCCCCCGGTGACCAGGGCGACCTTGCCCGTGAGTGGCTTGCTCATTCTTCTCACCTCGTTGATTGGCCCTTCCCGGCAGTCGCAACGCTAATTGTTACGACAGGCTGTTGCAACCTTAGCTGTTACGACTGTGCTGTCGTAACATGAAGCATTGCGACCGACAGGAGGGACCATGAGCGCCAACAGCAGGCTGACCATCGCCGCCCACGCGCTGGCCTGGATCGGCCTCTACCAGCGCCAGGGCCACGAGGTCGCCACCTCCGAGCAGATCGCGACCAGCGCGAACACCAACCCCGTAGTGATCAGACGGCTGCTCGGCGAGCTGCGCAGGGCCGGGCTCGTGCAGTCCCGGCGGGGCGTGGGCGCGGGCTGGTCGCTGGCGCGCGAGCTGGGGTCGATGACCCTGCTCGACGTGTACGAGGCAGTGGAACCCGGCCCGCTGTTCGCGATGCACCGCACCACCCCGGACCAGGGATGCGTGGTGGGTCACGGCATCCAGCCGGCGATGCAGGGCATCTACGAGGGCATCGAGGAGACCCTGAGACACGAGCTGGCCCGGGTCACGCTTGAGAACGTGCTCTCGGACGTACTCGCGGCACCTCGCTAGCCTCCCCGTTACGCCCTGACATCACCAAGATCCCCATCCGTGCCCAGGCCAGTGAATAGCCTGGCAACCAGTCACGGCAAAGACGGTTGCGCCATCTCTCGCTCCAGGAACAGCTTCTCGGTTCGCACTCACCGTGACCGGGCGGCCTTCTAGGATCCGGTGCATGCTGTATCCCGAGCTGCTGGAACGGATCACCGCGCGGCCGTCCGCCGCTGGCGCGACGAGCTGATCGCCCTGCTCGCCGCGCAGGCGCCGCGCCTGGACCACGCCCTGAAGAAGGGCGCCAGGCAGGGCGGGGAGGTGGTCTTGATCGACGGCACCCTCATTGCCACCCAGCGCCGCACCGGAAAGGCCGACCGGCGAAACCCCTCCGGCAAACACCACCATCACGGCCTGCACTTCCTCGCCCTGACCGACGAGAGGGGTCGGCATCGATCTGGATATCCGCCGCCCGGCCCGGCCGCACCCGCGACAACACCGCCGCCCGCCAGGATCACGTCCTGGCCCACCTGCGCGCCGCCGGCCTCGGGGCCCTGGCGGACCTCGGTTTCCGCAGCCTGGACAGCGACGTACGCAATCCCGTGATCATCACCGGCTTCCACGCCACCCGCAAGGGACGTGCTGGCGGGGGGCGAGGAGGAGGGGGGGGCTGCCCGAATTCACCGACAAGGACGTGGCGGTGTGGCGGGGTCTGGTGCGCCGGGTCGAGGCGAATCACGGGCGCTGCGGAGAGGCGGAACTTGCTCTTATCCATGACACGGTGTTGTTCACCTGGGCCGCGAAAGCCGATGGGTGCCGTCAGCTTGCCGAAGGCGGCGACGCTCTGTTCACCCGCTACGAACCCGACGCAGAGTCTGAGCCAGAAGGTCGGCCGGAGGCAGACAATGGGTCCGGGCCCACGCTCGCGTCTCCGTGGGGGACGGATCGTCACTGCACGCGATGCCGTGCCCAACTCCCCGATGGGCAGCACCGTCACGGGCGCGCGGGGCAACGTGTGCGTGAACTGAGCGGCGAACTCTTGACCTCCTGAAAGTGGTCAGGAGACGGGGTGTGGCGACCAGCGAGGTCAGTCAGCTCAGGCGGGGGCGGATTTGAGCTGTTCACGGCGACGGGCTGGGGTTCGTCCCAGCATCGCCCCCCCTCGGGAAACCTTGGGCCAAAGTGGAACGATCACGTGGTGCTTCGGGCTCGGGCGAAGCGTCTTCCGATGCCGTCGCGTGCGTCCTTAGCGTTCTGTGAGACCGCATAAGCAACACGCAGAGGAGCGTGTTTGCATGTCCCGCGCGAAGAAGACGGCAGGAGCGGCGCTCGTCGCACTGGTCGCCCTGGTCGCCGCAATGTTCCTGGCCGCGCCGGCCCAAGCCGCAGAGCCCGGTGACGACACGGCCACGGTGCAGCAGCCGGCGCCGGGCACAGATGATGTGCAGACCAAGGGCGCAGACGAGTGCACGTTGTACCTGGAGGTCAGGGGCTATGACGTGACTGTGGGCATGAAGTGGGGGTGCTTCACGGGGACGTTCGCCGGAGCCAACGGGTACGCGGCATGTGTCGGGATACTCAAGTTCGAGGACGTGAAGTTGCGCCACGCGGCCCTTGCATGTGGCCTCGCGAAACTCTGACGGATCCGGTGCCCGTTGTTCGCGACGACGAACAACGGGCACCTGCGCATCCCGACACTGCTAGTGCCGCAACAGGCAATGTTTGCCCTGGAGTTCGCGGCGCGCGCTGGCGTCAGTCGTGTCGTCTTGGGGAATGGTGTCGAGCGGTCCGTCGCCGGAGACCTGCTCGCCGGGGGGCGCTGCCAGCGCTGGCGGGGCAGAGCCAGGTCTCGCCGACGGACTCGACCACCTCGGTGGACGGGTCGGCGGCGGCTTCTGGTGTCCGGTCGGCCCGCGGCTGTTCGCGCTGCGCCGAGGTGAACGAACCGCGTGTGCGGGCTATGCCCACGAGTATGAGGCGACGGGTGCTACTTCTCGGCCGTGCCGGGTTTCCCGCTGATGGACTCCTGGTAGACGTCCGCATAGGTGCGTGAGTCCTTGACCAGGTCGTCGCAGAACGCGGCGACGTCCTTGCCGACGAGCTCCAAGACTCCCTTGCCCGCCGCGGCGCCCTCCTCGAAGAAGTCGACGATCCCGGGGAGCAGGGGCCCGTCCATCATGTCGATCGGTCCGACCTTGAACAGGTACTTCTGCATCTCCTTGTAGACGATCTGGTAGTCCGGCGGAAGCGCCTTGACCCGAGCCACGTGTGCCCGCCACTGCTTCTTGCCTTCGATGATGTCTTGGATGCTCACGTCAGCCTCCCAGCCGGCTCAGTTTCCTTGCGACGTTCCTGTTCAACTGCTCGCGCCACCGGTCGCGGTAGGTGCGAGCCCCTTCGCCACCGGCCAGCGCCGTGCAAAAGCCCGGGATGTCGTCGCCGAGCACCTCGTGAACGCCCTGCCCGTCCGCCGCTGTTTCTTCGAGCAGCCCCAGGGCCGCGTCGAGGATCGGCATCAGGTTCCGGCCGGTGAAGTCTCCATGGGGGAAGAGGCCGGCTTTGACCTCTTCCCACGCCGCCCGGTATTCATCTGGCAGGGCCTGAGCCCGGGCTTCGAACGCCTTCCATTCCCTGGTGAGATCGCTGCCTGTGATGGTCTCCCAGAAGTTCATTTCCCGCCCTCCTTGAGCCTGTCGATGCGTGATGAGACGTACTGCCATTTCGTCCAGAACTTCGCCAGTTCGTCACGTCCGGCGTCGTTGAGTGCGTAGAACTTGCGCGGCGGGCCAACCCCGGATGGTCGCTTCGTCACCTGGACGAGCCCGTTCCTCTCCAGTCGCAGCAAGATGGTGTACACCGTTCCCTCGATGACGTCGGTGAAGCCGAGCTCGTTCAGCTGACGGGTGATGGCATACCCGTAGGTTTCCTCGCTGCCGATGATTTCGAGCACGCATCCTTCGAGGGTGCCCTTCAGCATCTCCGTCAGGTCGTCCATCGCGATTCCTCCTCAGCCCAATCGGTACTCCGTACTACCGACTACCGCTATACGGTATCACCAAGTAGTGGCGGATGGCGGTGATCGGCGAACACGGACCGGGCGTTGCGAGCCGCGAAGTCTGGATGGCTGCGCTGAGCGGCGCATGATCGTCATCCTGTCCGGGTGGCGGAACGAGTACGTGTACGCGAGATCGATGATGACGAGGGCAGGCGGCTGCTGCGGATCATCCGCAGGGGCACCGGGGCGTTGGCGACGTGGCGGCGGACCCAGATGGTGCTGCTGTCCGCGCAGGAACTGCCGGTGACGAAGATCGCCGAGGTGTCGTTCACCAGCGACGACCGGGTCCGGGATGTAATCCACAACTTCAACGCCGACGGCCAGTTCACCGCCCTGCGCTACTTCACCCTCGACGGAACCGACCACGCCACCCACAAGGAACAAGGCAGCATGATCCGCCGCTACATCATCTGGCGAAACCGGCACGCCGACGACCGGTGCCTACGCGCCCACGTCGACAGGGCAAACCTTGCCTGATGCGGCACTAGATCCAGTTCGCCCACCCGAAGGTGAAGAGGTATGCCCGCCGCAGCGCGTCCACTCCGCGCCCGCCTCGCAGGAACATGACCAACAGTGTCGCGGGGAACAGCATGGCAAACGCTCCACCAATGCAGGCACCGACCACGGTTCCCCCGGCAAAGCCCGCGACCACACTCACCACGATCACGATCCCCAGTCCGAAGTGCGCGGCAGGCAGGTCAGCACGCAACACCTCTCGCATCGCTCCACGAGCTGTCCGCATGTCGGAGCTATACCGCTCTCGTGCTGCTGCCGGATCAGCTGCGGGGCCCTCGGGCCACTGCTGCACCAATTCATCCCCCTCTCTCTGATCGAGCGATCCCTCCGGGCGGTCCCAAATCGAGCCGCCCGACGGGGCCACACTACGACGCCCCAGCTTCACCGATCATCCACAAACCGGGCCCGACTCAACTCGCCTCGGTGGGGCCGCTAGTGAACGCCGCAGCCAGCGACGGCTCTGCCCCTGTGCTGTCGAGTTGGAGGGTCTGAACGGGGCCTGCGTTGAACATTTCGTGGAGCCCCGCCCGCCAACGCCCTCCCGTGGTTAGGGTCGCCGTGACCACGCCAGTCGACTCAAGGGGGTACATATGGCAGTGCCACGCACTCTGGAGGATCTGCGCCGCCTGGCGGAAAACGGGGATGAGGGGGCAGCGTTCTTACTCGCCGAGTCGCACATCGAAAAGGGGCGCCATAGCAAGGCACTGAAGACCTTGGCCCCGCTGGCCAAGGCAGGAAACGGCCGCGCCCTGAAGAAGTTTACTGACCTGACACTCTCGCTCGCCCGTACCGACTCCCGTTACCAGCCATCGGCCGAAGCTCTGCTGCGGAGCCAGAACCTTCTCCGGCGGCTGGCTCACGAGATGCGGTCCTGGACGGGCAGAAGAGACGAGGCACACGAACTCCTCGTCACGCTGGCCGTGGAGAAGGGGGACGCGGATGCGGCCGCCGACCTGGGCACTTTCTACAGTCGCGACACCCGGGATGCTGTGCAGTGGCACTGCCTGGCCATCGAGCTGGGGTCGCCCTTCGACTGGCGCGAGCTTGACCATCTTCTGGGCATCCTGTCCCAGGAAGGGAACGGGGATGACGAGCTGATCGACCGGGCTCGCCGCGCAGTGCAGGCCGGGGAGGAAGCGGCGAAGGCGCAGGAAAAAGAGTGGGAAAGGGGGAACCGTGCACGGGGGGACGACCGTGACCCGGACACGGTGGCCATCGATCTGGGGGTGGATGATGCGGCGGTGATCGTGGGGACCGCGGCCGCTGTTCCCTTCGTTCAGGCCCTCGCGACGCAGGCGGGAAATGATGTCTACGCCTGGGTTCGGCGGCTCTTCGGCCGCGCTGTGGGGCGCGAGAGCGAGGAGCTGACCGAGAGCACCACTACGGAAGCGGCCCTGTATGTCGTGGGGGAGCCCCAGACCAACACTTGGCTGGAGATGCGCGGCCGCCCTACGGATGAGGCTCTGGCCAAGCTCGCAGAGACGGACCTGGAATCCCTCGCCGCAGCTGACCGACATGGGCGGGCCGTCATCGTCCGATGGGTCCCCGAGGCTGGAGAGTGGCAGCGGCGGGTGGAGTAGCCCGGGGCGCCGCAGGCAGGATCCTGCGATCTTGCCGCGCCGGAACTCAGGGATCGCGTCACGGTGCCAGTTGCCGCTCCCAGGTGACATCTATCGCTCACAGTCACAGGAGGGGCGATTGTGTGGGACGTCGTCGTTGTCAGTGCCGCCCGTCATGATGTTGCCCATGGCGATCACGATGAAGAGCTACCGGCTGCGGTAGACCGACCCGCAGAAACGCAGGCACGTTTTCGGGTGTCTTCCCTGTCAAGTAGTCCTGTTCAGAGGACGGTCAGCTCCTCGGACGGTCTGGGGCAGGACCCTGCCACTCATCAGACGATCTGAGGCAAGAACCCTCCGCGCGCGGCCCTTGCGGAGGCTCTGCTGGACGAGGTCCCCGCTCAGGTACGGGGACCTCGTCCACCCGCCGTGTCCGGCGGGGTAGTTGCTCTACCTCAGCCCTCGCCGATCTGCTCGGCAGGGTGTTGTCCCGGTAGCGCCTGCGTTGCGTGCAGCACGACGCCGTAGTTGCGGGTTGTCATGGCGGGCACAGGTACCGTGTTCGGTGTGTGGAGGGCGCGGCCGATTGCAGCGCCTAAAGCCGTGCCTTAGTCAGGAGCAATATATCGCTCGCCCGATCATGGAGCCGAGCTTGGCTCCCCACTGTCCGGATTTGTATCCTTCGCCGCTGATCGGGTCCTTCTGGAGGTCGCGATAGATCTCGCACAGCTGCTGGCGGCTGTGGTCTGGTGTGGAGTTCAGGGCGTGGCTGATCACGTCGTTAGCATGGCCCTTATCCTTGTCGGTGCCAGGGTAATTATCGGGTGCGGAAACAAAGTCCGTATCAATGATGCCGCTGACTATCGCGGTGGTGTATTTCCTCAGCTTGGCGTTGGCTCCAGCTGCTGGCCGACTTGCGTAAACCTGGTCAAACATGTATTTGACGAATTGGTCCCCGTCTGCGCCGGGTGAGCTAGGGAAGGTGGTGTCGTCCCACCCTTTATATCCGTGGAGGTAGTAGATTCCAGTGCCGTATGTGTAGTACAGCATCTCGTTGACCCTGAGGCGAAGCTCCTTGGCGTCGTATTCGGCGGGCTGCCGAACGGCTATATTCATAAGGTAGTTCCAGTCCTCGTTAAGCCTGTACGGACTGTAGAAGTCCTTGGGCAGGTTGGATTTAGCCTTGGGCCTGAACCCTTCCTTCTTGTCTATCTGGGCCCAGTACATGAGAGCGGTCGAAGCTCCCGTGGCCTTGTACGTGCTTTCATCGTTGAGCGCAGAGGGCCAGTCCCTCGGCCCGTAGTACTCGGTGAGGGGCCATCCGTCAGCCGTTGACGTTTCATCGGACTTCGGGGAGTTTCGAGGAGATTTGTTGTTCTTCTCGTTATTCTCCCTTTGTCGGGCTGCGCTGTCACGGCACTTCTTCCACTCGTCCGCAGTCTTCACCTTTCCTGCGAAGATGGCAGCACAAAGTTTTGTGTCATGCTCGTTTTCCTGTTCCGCTGACGCTGCCGCCCCTGTGCATATGGATGCAAGCAGAATGCTTGCCCCTGCGGTTGCGGTAGCGCGCAGTATGGTCTTCTTCATGAATTGCCTTTCGTTTCTGGCCGCACCTTTATCACCCAACCGCCTTGCGGGGGGATTAGATGCGTGTGGGCTGCAGAGTGCGCATGCGGCGATGCTCAGGCGTTCCGTAAACCAGGTGATGACCTCTGTGGCACCTTAGGATTTGCACTCGCCGGAGTGGGCTAGATATGCGCATAGGATGCTGCGACTGTGGAGTAGAGATTCCATCTTTCGCTGCACATTGGCGCTCTCGACGCGGACTATTGCAGCAGCTTCAGCTGGAGGGAAATATGCCGCGCCCGGGCAGGGGAGAACGATCCGGATCACTCGGGTGGACAGCCCTGCATCCAGAAGCTCTCTGATCTGCAGCACCCTGCTGATCAAATCCTCGCCAAATACGCGGTATCCGTTGCCCGACCTCTCCGGGTGGAGTAGATCCTGCTCCTCGTAGTAGCGCAACAGTCGAGGCGAGACACCGGTTCGCCGAGAAAGATCGCCGATCCTCATGGTGTTCCTTCCTGTCTAGGTGCTGCGATTGATGAAGCTCTGGTGACGGCTTTGAGAGTGCTCTGGCGTCGTGGTGCCATCCGTCACACCGCTCTGGCTGGCATCTGGATACTCAACTCTCAGGCGGGGCAACTGAGATGAATATATGGGTTCACATCGGTGTGACAGCAAGATCCTTCATGTGGCATATGTCCGTAGTGATGGCTGTCACGATGGGTGACAGCGTTCGCACCAGACGGTGCCCTCTGTTCAGCCCAGCGGGGTGGGTGTGACCAAGCGCGGCAACTGGCTCCGTCATCCCCCGGCGATCTGGGGGGTGAGCGTCGAGTTGAGCGCGATGATTGTCACCGTCTGAGCGCCGAAGTGGTCACCAGGGCGCGCACCAGCGCGTGACACCCAGGCGAAACACGCCGCACAGAGACCGGCACCGACTCCTACCGCCTTGCCCACACCCGCGGCGAGGCCGGGCAGCCAGCTGGCACCTGACAGAGGAAAGAAGCGCCTTGCGGCCTGAGCCGGGGAGCACAGATGATCGGCCCATGCCCCATGCGTCGAGGCACCTTCGACAACGTCCCTTTGACCACCCTCTTCCCTGCCTTGTCGTCCACTGACGTGCAGTCCCTGCAGCATGCGGCCCGTGCCGTTGACGGGGCTCGAGCACGTGGAGAGAGAACAGAGTGGGAATGGGAACTGCAGCACGTGGTCTTCCGGGGCCCGGAGTCGGGGACACCCATCATCCTTGGCTTGAATGTTATTGAGCATGGGGACGGAATTGACCAGCTGGAGTTCCTACTCCAGGTCGTATGGACGGAGCAAGGTCAACTCGCCGTCGATGCGGCAGTCAACGTGGCCTGCTGGTGCGACACCGAGCACGCCACCCATGACATCGACGCTGTCAGAGTTGTCGTCGACGACGAGACCTCAATGGTCAGTGCCTTCCAATCCGGCACCGAGCGTGTGACCGGGTGGCTGGCCGATCCTCGGGACGCGGAGTACTGGCGTGCTCGGGCAGGACTGCCCGTCCGTCGACCCGAGTGAGGGGGCGCGTTCGCAAGTAGGCCGCCAGCAAGGCATGACGTCCCACGGTGTTGCTGAAACTCATCAACATTGCCGGCACCGGCCCGCCCACCCGTTGCCGGAACTCAGGCTCTGGCCCACTTGGTGTGGTCGCGTGCGTAGCGTGACTGTCGATCTCCTCGGGCCGCTGGCTGAGAAAGCCCGAAAATCGCCCGGCCGGTGTGCCGAGTGGCCGACAGGGCTGCTCCGTGAACGAAGTACGGCCGCAACTCGAAGAGTTGCTGTTCTCCTCACGGGAGAACGTGTTGGTGAAGTCGGTCGAGGTGACCGACACGGTCGTCCGGGTCGGGGCCCAGAGCACGGTCCCACAGGCGGCTTGCCCGGGGTGCGGGTGCCAGTCAGGACGAATACACGGTTCCTACCTGCGGTTTCCTCAGGATCTCCCAGCAGCAGGCAAGTTCGTTGTGGTGGCGTTGAGAGTGCGGCGGTTCGTCTGCGCAGAGGAGTCTTGCCCACGCAGGACCTTCGTCGAGCAGGTGCCGGGGCTCACCCGCCGCTTCGGCCGACGAACGGAACGGTTGCGATCGATACTCGTCTCGGTCGGTCTCGCGCTCGCGGGCCGGGCCGGGGCCCGGATGACGGATACCTTCGAAACGCCGGTCAGCCGGAACACCCTGCTGAGACTGGTCACTTCCCTCCCAGAGCCGCCCGTCGCCGCGCCCCGCGTCATCGGAGTGGACGAGTACGCCCAGCGCAAGGGCCGTATCTACGGGGCCGTGCTCGTCGACGTCGAAACACGACGCCCCATCGACCTCCTGCCGGACCGGGAGGCGGACACGCTCGCGGCCTGGCTCGCCGAGCGACCCGGCATCGAGATCATCCGCCGCGACCGTGCTCCCTTCTTCGCCGACGGCGCGACCCGGGGCGCCCCACAAGCCCTCCAGATTGCCGACCGGTGGCACCTGTGGCACAACCTGGGCGAAGCCGCCGAGAAGTGCGTCTACCGGCACCGCGGCTGCCTGCGCCCCATGCCCGCGCCGCCGGACGAACCGCAAGAGGAAGCGGAGCCGACGGTGTCGTCACCCTGGCCGACGGGCCACCGGTTCGCCGAACGAACCCGTGCCAAGCACGCGACCGTTCACGCACTCCTGGCCGCCGGACACAGCAAACGGTCCGTGGCCCGGCAGCTCGGCACGGGCCTCAACACCATCGTGCGCTTCTCCCGCGCCAGCACCCCGGAGGAACTGTTCACCGGCCAGTGGCAGAACCGCGCGACCAGGCTCGATGCCTTCAAGCCCTACCTCGACCAACGCTGGCGGGACGGCTGCACCAACGCCTGGAAGCTATGGAAGGAGATCAGCGAACAGGGCTACCCGCACGGTTACAGCAGCGTCCGCGACTACGTCAGGAAGACCCTGCGGGGCGAGCCCCAGCCCATCGGGCCCCGGCCACCGTCGGCCCGCGCCGTCGCCCGCTGGATCCTCACCCACCCCGACGCGCTCACAGAACGCGACCGGCTCCAGCTCGAGGCGGTCCTGGCCAGCTGTCCCGAACTGACGGTGCTCACCGAGCACGTCCGCAGCTTCGCCCACATGGTCACCGAGCTGGAGGGCGAACGACTGCCGGAGTGGATCGAGTCCGCTCGCGCTGCCACCGATCTGCCCAGCCTCAGCCGGTTCGCTCAGCACCTCGAACGCGACCTCGACGCGGTCATCGCCGGCCTCACACAGCCGTGGAACTCAGGCGTCGTCGAAGGCCACGTCAACCGGATCAAGATGCTCAAGCGTCAAATGTTCGGCCGGGCAGGATTCGAACTCCTCCGTAAACGAGTCCTCTTGGCCACGTGAGCGTTGTCAGTGGCTGCTGAAATGCTGGCTTCGTCCGCGAGAGCGATACCAGGAGCCGTGCATGGGAACGTGGGGAACAGGTCCATTCGACAGCGACCTCGCTGCCGACTTCGTCGATGAACTCGAGGGACTAACCCCCCAGAAGGTCATCAAAGTGCTCGAGCAAGCACTCCAGCGAGTCACGGGTTCCGGAGCACACGTGGATAGCGGCGACGGCACCGAAGCGGTGGCCGCTGCGGCTCTCGTTGCCAGCACAATCCCGGGCAGCGGGATTGTGATCGACCCTGATGACGGCCCCAGAGAACCTCTGCCGCAGCTGCCGTCGGCTCTCCGTACAGCAGCCGTGCTCGCTCTGCAGCGTGTGCTCCAAGACGGATCAGAAATGCTGACCGGCTGGGTGGACAGTGCCGACGCCGCTCAGTGGCGCCACGAAGTCCAACGGATCACGGAGGCCCTGGGACCGCTCGGGCACGATCAGGAGCCGCGCCACAAGAAGTGGACCAGAGCCCGTACTCATGGACAAAGCCAGCGCTCAACTGTCCTTCGATAGCAGGAAGAATTGCGCGCAGCGCGCTGATCTGGGGCGATTGGGTAGGGTGTTGATGGGTGCGGCTTGTCCGAGTACGCCGGGTCTGCTGGTCTCATGAGGTTGGTGCCGCTAGGTGGAACAGGCGGGTCCTCTGCAGATTTCGCAAGATCGGTGCTCTACTCCCTGCCATGACGACTCATACAAAGCTTGCGTCGGCCTGTGTCATCGACGACACAGCCCGGCTCGTGACGGAGCACTACGCTTTCCCTGAAATAGCCGGGCAGCTCGCCGGCCTGCTGCAACGACGCCTTGCCGAAGGCGCCTATGACGTCGACGGAGCCGAGGAGCTGGCCGGGCTGGTCACCACAGACCTGCAGTCGGTCAACGGCGACCAGCACCTGAGCCTGAAGTACCACGCCGACCAGGTGCCTCCCAAGCAAGGAGCGGCCGTCATGGGGGCCATGCGCCGGGACTTCGACACCTCACTGGGCGGTGTGCCCCGGGTGGAATTGCTCGACGAAGGGGTCGCCGTCGTGGAGCTGGCACCGATGCTGTTTCCACTGGAGTGGACCGCCCAAGCGCTGAGCGCCGCGCTCACCCTGGCCTCCCGAGCCCGGGCACTGATCGTGGACCTTCGCGCCAACCTGGGCGGCGACCCGGATACGGTCGCCTTCATCTGCAGCTACCTACTGGACGAGCGCACCCACCTCAACACCATGTACTGGGGCGAGCGTGAGCGCACCGAACAGTCCTGGACCCTGCCGCACGTACCCGGCGCGCGCTTCGGTGGCAGCAAGCCGTTGTACGTACTGTCCAGCAGCCAAACGTTCTCTGCCGCCGAAGAGTTGGCGTACGACCTGCAGCAACTCGGCCGCGCCGTTGTCGTCGGCGAGCCCACCCGCGGCGGCGCGCACCCGCGAGACGGTTGGACGGTGCATCCGCACCTGGAAGTCAGCATTCCAGTGGGCCGTGCCATCAACCCTGTCTCCGGAACGAATTGGGAAGGCGTCGGTGTGCAGCCGGATGTCCCTTGCCCTGCTGCCGACTGCCTCGAGCGCGCGCATGCGCTGGCCCTAGCCCGGCTGACAGGCTGAACCAGTCCAACTCACCGACAGCACTGCGTGCAGCGCGGTCGATCTGGGGTGGAGGGTCTAGGTGATGTCGTGGACGTTGGTGGCGGTCGTGGTGACGTGGAGCGGGGTGGATGTGGGAGCCGTCCACACAGGCGCGACTCCAGTCGAGCTTGCCAGCCGCGTGCAGTTCCGAGAGCAGGAGGTGGTGCAGTTGCTCGAAGACGCCGGCCTTCTGCCAGCGGTCCAAGCGCCGCCAGCATGTCTGTCCGGAGTCGAACCCCAGCTCCAGCGGCAGGAGTTGCCAGGCGATGTCCTGCCTGCAGGACGTAGAAGATGCCCTGCAGGCACAGCCGGTCCTCCACCGGCTTCGGCCCTGGTGACCGCTCGGGTCAGGGCGGGAGCAGCGGTTCGATCCGCGCCCACAAGGCGTCGTCGACGATCCACGGTCGAGTTGTCACACGACGCGAACGGCCAGATCATCACATCGGTCACGCCCGACCAGGACACCTTCACAAGATCCTGTTACGAGCTCTAACGTTCGCACTCCGACCAGGAGGGTGCCGCCGCATTCCCGCATCTTCCGTTCACCGGTCAACGGAAGCCAAGGAGCGACTAGTGGATGAGCCCGCCTACCGGCACGATCAACGCATCGGCGCGGGCCCCCAGTTTCGCGGCGATCCCGTCGCGCAGCGGCCCGTACACTTCGTCGTTGAGATGAAGTATCTGTGACCCGCGGAAGAATGCGGCGTCGGCATAGAATTCCGTACGCAGCAGCCGCCCGATCTCTGAGGCTTCATCCTCGACCCGGAAACGGAATCTGGCGAGCCGCACGACTACAAGACCGTCCGTCTCGTCTACGGCGGCAACCTGGAAATTCCCGGCTCGTTCGGCATGGCTCTCCTTTTCGAAGAGTTCCGCCGCTGGATCTTCTTCAGGGAGCGCTGTAAGAACCTTCAGCGCCGTGGTCACCCGTTCCATCGACGGTGCATCGGATATACGGGCGAGCAGTTCCAGGATCGCGGGACCCAAACGATAGGGGAATTTACGGGGAATGTATCGGGTGAGCCCTTCGTGTTCCTTGATGACCCAGCCGACCCGTTCGAGGGTTTCCCCGTACGAGCGGTACCAATTCCCCGCGTCGGCATGTCGGTCGTACTTCTTGTTGGCCACCAGCTGAGCCAGGAGAACGGAATGGAGCACATCTCTTCTGTGCCCTTCGGAAACCGCGGCCGAGAGGACGACTAGAGCGCCACCGTCGACCGCGGCTCCCGCACCGCCCCGCGGGACCGGGAGCAAGGGGCCCGGTGCTACGGGTTCAGGCCCCAGGTCCCAGTCCGTCACTGCATCCAGCGCCGCCAGGCGCTCCTGCTCGGACTTGTCCATCACGAGGTCAGCTTCCGGGTATCCGTCCGGCGCCCTAGATCTCCAATTCGTCGATGAATTGATTGGCCTTGTCACCGAGCTTGGCGATGACCGCCGCGCGGACCTGCGCGTACACGTCCTCGTTGAGCACCAGCGTCTGCCCGGCCTGGTACATCGTCGTACTGGCGCGCGGGAAGCTGAAGAACAGCACGCGCGTGACGCGTTCGTTGGTCTGGAAGTGGAACGCGCCGATCTTCATCACAACGGTGTCGCCGGCTGAGACGCCGCACGCCGCGATCTGGAAGTTGCCCAGATTCGCGCTGTGCGAGCTGCTCTCGAAGAGCACCACGCGACGGTCCCTGTCCGTCAGGGCGTTCAGCGCCGCGATGGCGGCCTTCGCCACAGCGACTTCGCGGCCCGTGGCGATGGCCTGGAGCAGCGCGATGGCGGCCCGGTCCACGGTGAACCGGGAGCCGGCCGCCGAGAGCCTGGCGAACGAGAAGGACGGCACGACCCAGCCGACCTGCTCGAGCACTGACCGGTAGAAGCCGTACCACCTGGCGGTGTCCTTCTCCCTGTCGAACTTTTTGTTCGCCGCGAGCTGCGCGAGCAGCGTCGAGTTGAGGACATCGGACTTCTGCTGGCCGTTGAGGCCGTCGGTGAAAGCGACGATGGATCCCGCGACAACCGCCGCCGACTCTTCTTCCGCCTGCAGCGCCATGCCTGCGGGAAAATAGCTCATTTCCGGAAGTTCGAGCTCGAGACCCTCGATGAACTGGAGTGAATCAGCGACCCTTTGTTTCTGTTCGACTTCAATGTCGGAAGACGTCACAATGCCCCCTTGGCGAATCCGGCTGGCGCCGCTCAGCGGCGCGATAAATGGCGGAGTGAACTCCGCTGGTGCTCCTTTGGTGCGCGAGCAGTCCCCCATCGGCCAGTGCAATCCACTGGTGAGTGCCAATACTCCATGCCTGCCCAGGGAACCGTCAAGAGCACAGAGAGGCAATGACCGGAACTTGCCTCGAAAATATGACGGGCGGATCGGGTGCGAAAGGGAAAGGCCCCGGGGGCTGAGGCGGTCGCAGGTATCGCACGCGACGACGGGGACTTTGGAGGCGCAACGATCGAGGGCTTCGGCCAGCGTGGCTTTCCTGCGAAGAGGCAGCAGATATTCACCGCCCTTGGGAAAGGCTGGCCGACACGGCTCGCTCTGGTTCATGTCCGCCGAAGTTTCGGAATCTCTGTTCACTCCTGCACTGTCCGACCTGTGCACCAAAAGCCCCTAACACCCGCAACAAGGAGACTGGTTGATTCAGAAACCGCATTTGAGTCATGCTCGCGGGTCTGCTGAGGCTGGTTGAATTCGATGCCCCACGGGTCGTCCCCGGCGACGTGCTGTCGCTCGACGACGTCCATGCCCGCCCGCGCCAACCGCAACCACATGGAGGTCGCCTACCTCGGCGACGTCCTGATCGGCTGCACCACCGTGCGCCCGCCCACCAAGGACAACGGCGCCACGGCGACGGTCATCGCCCGTGTTCTGCCCGAGCACCGCCGCCACGGGCTCGGCACCCGACTCTACGAACGCACCCTGGGCCAGGCCCGTGCGCTGGACGCTCAGGTGATCGAGACCGTTGTGCTCGCGTCCAACCCAGACGGGCTGCGCTGCGCCGAACAGCACGGCTTCGTCGAGCTCGAACGCTATCTGCTGCGCGAGGGCGACACCGTCTCCTGGATCGACCTACGTCTGAGCTGATCCGCCGGACATGCCTCAGTCCACGAGCCCCGCATGGTGCGCCAGGATCGCCGCCTGGACGCGGTTGGTGAGGGAGAGCTTCGACAGGATCCGGCTGATGTGGGTCTTTGCGGTGGCCTCGGTCGCGTGCAGGGCCTCGGCGATACCCGTGTTGGAGAGGCCGCCGCTCAGAGCGATCAGGACCTCGCGCTCCTTTTCGGTCAGGGCCTCCAGGCGGCTGCGGGCCTCGGACCGAAGGCGCCGCCGCTCGGCGGAGGGGCCGTCGTCCTCCGTGAAGCGGCGGATGAGGCGGCGGGTCACCTTCGGGGGAGAGCATCGCGTCGCCGCGGGCCGCGCTGCGCACCGCAGCGATCATGTCATCCGCGGTGGCGTCCTTCAGCAGGAAACCGACGGCCCCGTGACGTAGTGCTGTCTGGACGTATTTGTCCAGGTCGAAGGTGGTCAGCACGACGACGTGCGGTGGGCGGGGCGAGCGGGTGAGGCGCTCCGTGGCGGTCAGGCCGTCGGAGCGGGGCATTCGAATGTCCATCAGGACGACATCCGGCTCCAGGGACGTGTTGCTCACTCCGGATGGCAAGGTGCTGCTCGCGGACTTCGGTATCGCCGTGGGCCGAACGGATGCGAGCCTGACGGCCACCGGCATGGTCATCGGCTCGCCGGGATACATGGCACCCGAGCGACTACAAGGGCTAGAGGCCGACGGACGGGCTGATCTCTTCTCGCTCGGGGTGACCCTCTACGAGGCCGTCGAAGGAGTTCTCCCGTTCCCGCCGGGCAACCCCACCGCCGCTCTGACTGAGCCTCCCCGCCCTCCGCGCCGCGCAGGCCGACTGACCCGGTTGATCACCGGACTGCTGGAAAGGGACCCAGACAAACGCCCTGCTGCCACGCAGGCGTTGGCGATGCTCGCTCCCACCCCCAGGACCGCTACTGCCCCGGACGAGCTCATCCGCCAGGGGACCTGAACATGTGGTGGATGGCGTTCGGGACTCATGAAGGCAACCGCGCCGGGCTGCCCGGGTCCTGGCTGCTGCGCCGCAGCCAGGAATCGACGAACTCGGCGGCATGCCCGGCGGGGTTGGCCACGGGCGAGACCTGTGCGCTGCGGGTCGGGTCGGGGCGTGGCCGCGACCGTCGCGGACGGCTGCAGCGCGGCGATCGCCGGCGCGAGCGGCGTGGGTTGAAATCTCCGGACGTCAGACCGTGCTCATCGGATGCCCCGCCGTGGCCGAGCGCGGGGGCCAGGCGGCGGGGGAGAGGATGCCGAGGACGTAGGCGCGTGCGACGAGGGAGGGGCGG
Organism: Streptomyces sp. NPDC059009; assembly: GCF_042740175.1. NCBI lineage: Bacteria > Bacillati > Actinomycetota > Actinomycetes > Kitasatosporales > Streptomycetaceae > Streptomyces > Streptomyces sp. NPDC059009. The sequence goes on from NZ_JBHYJB010000056.1 coordinate 46,152, forward strand.
GTGGCGGCGTCCAGGAGGTCGCGCAGGCGGCCCAGGTGGTAGTCGATCGTCTGCCGGGACAGCTTCAGTGAGGTGGCGATGTCGCTGTTGCTGCTGCCCTGCGCCAAGAGGGTGAGGATACGGATCTGCGCGGCGGTCAGGGACGGGTGGGCCTCGTGGGCGAGGCTCTGGTGCGTGACGACGGCCCAGACGTGCCGGGCCCGGTCGGCGGAATGGCCCACTGTCGTCAGGTGGAGCCGAGCGCGGCGCTGTAGCCCCTGCGTACCGTCGAGGGTCACGTGGGTCTCGACCCGTCTGGTGCGCCGGGCTATGAGCCCCCGCCATCTGCGGTGCAGCCGGTCCAGGTCGGGAGTGGGCGCAAGCAGCGTGTGCGCCCGGCGGCCGACCAGGTCGGGCAGGGCGAGGCCGAACAGCTCGGCGGCCGCTGCGCTCGCCTCGACCACACGACCGCAGGCCGAGAGGAGTGCGCAGGGCAGGCCGGTGTGGTCGCGCAGCGCCTGCAGGTGCTCCTCGGCCTCTTGGCGCTGGGCCATGGCCCGGAGGTGGTCGGTGATGTCCACGTAGATTCCCGCGACGCAGGTCTGCCCATTCTCCCGGACGGGGAAGCGGTGGCCGATGGCGTGGCCCGCGCTGCCGTCCGGTCGGCGGTAGTGAAGGGTGTGGCGCACGGGCGTGCCCCGGGTCAGGATCTCCTGGTCGAGTGCGCGGAAGTGGACGGCCTCCGTAGGGGCGTCGAAGTCCTCGATACACCGGCCGGTGAGCTCCTGGGCTGTGGTGCCGTACAGGTGTGCGTAGGCGTGGTTGGCCCAGAGGTAGCGTCCGTGCCGGTCCCGGATGAATGCGGCCGCCGGGGCGAGGTCGGCGAGGTCGGCGAAGGCGGCGTACCGGCGCGGGGCTTGGGGGTGGGTGGCGACCTCCACGGCCAGGCCGCGGGTTGGGCGGTGCGCGCGGGTGGCGTCCCTCGGACAGCTCACGTTGAAGGTCCGGCCGTCGAACCGGGCCAGCCAGCGGCCGTCCCGCGGCGGATGCCCCGGATCCGCGACGTGCTGGCGGATCCGGTCCAGGAAGCGCTGTGCCGTACCGGTGTCGGCGAAGGCTCCGCCGCCCTTCTCCCGCACCTGCCAGGGCTGGTCGGCCTCCCACCAGAACACGGGAAGTTCCTCGAGCAGAGCCTTGAGGCTGGAATCGTCCACAGCTGTTTCTCCGTCTGTATACGTGTGGTTGACGCACAGTCACCACGCGATGCGTATCCCGTCCTCTGCTCGCGCATGCTCGGTTCTCGGCCGAAGTGGCTCCGCAAGCAAGGGAGTTCGTGGGCGGGCCGTACGTGTTCGCGACGCGTGCCGTGGGGCCGACTCAGGCATTTGCCTGAACGCCGGGCCTCCGGGATGGCCTCACAGGTGTCCGGCGCCTGTTCCCCTTGGAAGTGCGGGTGAACACGCCCCGCTCCATCTCCCCGGTGTCTGTGCGCGTTCGGCGCGTGGCACCGGTTCGTACGCGACACATACCAACTGGATGAAACGGAGACGAACCGCAGTGAGCAAGGTGCTGTTAGTGCATGCCAAGGGTGGTCCGCCGCTCGGTCACGTCCTGTCCAGGACGGCCGCGAAGGCGCAGGTGCACCTCTTGGCGCTCAGCGCTCTTCCTCCCGCCGTGGCAGGTGACGCCCGCACGCTGTGCGCCTCGGTGGTGACACCCGCCGCCGCGCAACGCGTCGACCTGGTGTCCCTGATCGTCACGCGGGCGAAGGCGGTTGGCGCGGACGCGGTGCTCACCTTCTCCGAGTACGCGGTCGTCGCCGTCGCGGAGGCGTGCCAGGCGCTCGGCCTGCCGGGCGTGGGCGGCGCCGCCGCGCTGGCCCGTGACAAGCGCCTGATGCGGCGCACCTGGCAAGAACACGGCCTGCCCCAGCCCGAGTTCAGGCCCGTCACCACGGAGGCCGACCTGCATGAGGCGGCCACCCGCCTGCCCTTCCCGCTCCTCCTCAAGGCGGCCTGGAGTGCGGGTTCCACCGCGCATCAGATCATCCGCTGCCCGCGCGAGGTGTCCGCCGCCTGGTGCCGTTCGCGCGAGGTGATGGCCGAATCGGCCCAGTTGGGCTATGCGGAGCTGCATGTGGCCGAGGCGGATGCGGACTTCGTCGTTGAGCAGATCGTCACCGGCACCGCGTCGGAATGGTTCGACGATGCGGGCTGGGGCGACTACGTCAGCGTCGAGGGCGCCGTGGCGCGGGGTGTTTTCCACCCGGTCTGCGTCAGCGGCCGGATGCCCACCGTCGCACCGTTCACGGAGCGGGCGGGCATCACCCCCGCCCAGCTGACCCCGGACGTGCAGAGCCGGATCGTGGCCCTGGCCCGGGAGTCCGTCGACGCGCTCGGCTTGCGCGACTGCGGCACCCACACCGAGATCAAGCTCGGGGCGGACGGCCGGATGTGGCTGATCGAGACGGCAGCCCGGTTCGGTGGCGCGATGACGGTGCCGCAGATCGAGGAGGTCTTCGGCCTCGACCTGATCGGCATGCTCGTCGACCATCTCCTGGGCCGTTCGGTCCACTGGCCCGAGCGCGCCCTCACCCCGGCGCAGGCGCGCGGGGCGGCAGGCTCGCTCGTCGTCCTCGCGGTCGACAGCGCGGGCGAGGCATGGCCCGGCCGCAAGGCATGGGACTTCCCCGTGGTAGCGGACCGCGTGCCGCTGAGCCGGGGCAGCCGTCTGTCGGTCGTCGCCGAGAGCTCCCTCACCGACGGCAGCACCGTCCCGGTCTACGACCCGGCCGCCGGCGCCAACACCATGGCGGCCCTGTGCCTGCTCTCCGCCACCGACCCGCGCACCGTGCTCCGCGACTTCGAGACCCTGGTGGACGCCCTGCCCCGGGTCCTGCCCGCCGCGCAGCCCGAGGAGGTTTCCCGATGACCGCCCAACTGCTCACCGGCGCACCCGAACCGGCCACGGACCGCACCGTCGTCGGCGAGAACCTCTCCCTGCCGCTCTTCCGCACCCTCTCGGGCGTCCTGGCGGGCCACCAGTACCTCAAGGTCGTCGTCGACCGCTCCGAGGACACCTGGCATCTGCTGGACACCGCCGCCCACTCCTTCCACGTCAACTACATCGCCACCCGAGTCCTGGGCATGGAACTCAGCGCCCTGGACGCCGAACTGGACGCGTTCAACGCCTCCGTCTACACCGACCCCGAACGCCGCTTCCTCCTTGGCGTGCTGTCCCTGCACGCCGAGCAGGACGCCGAGGGCCGCGAACGCCCCTTCCTCGTCCTTGAGACCACCGAGGCCGACACCATGCACGGTGACCTCCTGGCCTGGTTCTACGAGTATCTACGCCTGCGGGTCGACGGCCGGCTGCCGCTGCTGCTCAAGCCCGCCAACCACGGGCAGGAGGAGCAACTCGCGTCGATCAGCGAGCAGCGCGTGCCGCGCATCCTGAGCCACGAACTCTTCGGCACCAGGACCAGGACCCCGCTGAACGCCGGCGAGGCCGTCGGGCGGCTGCGGTTCTTCCGTACGCACGAGGAGTACGCGGCGGCCCAGGCCGGGCTCGGCTGGAGGGACATCGTCGCCATGCCCTGTCTGCCGGACGATGTGCCGAGGGTGGCCGGATTCCTCAACACCGCGCCGATCACACCGCTTTCCCACACGAACGTCCTGGCCTCCGGGTGGGGGATACCCAACGCGATCGTGTGCGATCTGGCGCAACTCGTCGAGCGCGACGCGCTGGAGGGGGCGTGGGTCCGCTACCGGGTGTGCGAGGACGAGATCTCCCTGAAACGCCTGGATGACGAACCGGTCCTTGAGACCCCGTCCTGGCACCAGCAGCGCATCCGTCTCGAACCGCCCCTGCTGGAGGACACCCCCGTCCTGGCCCTGCACCGGCTCCGCGGCACCGACCGGGACCGGTACGGCACCAAGGCGGCCAACCTCGGCGAGCTGCACCACGTGCTCGATAGCCGCACGGCCGACTTGACCGCCTTCTACCGGCAGCCGCGCCCGCCACGTAACAACCTCTGCGGGCATCTCGCGGCACGGCTGGGCCTGGAGGAGCCCGCCACCGACGAACTGCGCGCCGCCGCGGCCCGGTTCGTGGCTTCGACGGTCAGCGCCCCGGCGGGCGTGGCGCTCCCCTTCGCACTGCAGCAGAAATTCCTCGCCTCCTGCGCTCCCCTCCAGCAGGGCATCGGCAAGCTCAAGATGGCCCTGGAACTCGACGCCACCGACGTCCTGGACGCGCTCTGTCTGCAGCTCCAGCACCTCATCCGGAACACGCCCCTCCCTGAGTCCGTCACCCGGCAGATCAGTCACGCATTCCCCGCCGCCGCGGCCCCGGGCAGCCGTCTGGTGGTGCGCTCCTCCTCCAACGCCGAGGACCTGCCCGGGTTCTCCGCCGCGGGCCTCTACGACTCCGTCACCACCGTCCACGACACCGACGAACTCCTGGATGCCGTACGCCAGGTGTGGGCCTCCCTGCTCTCGCCCCGCAGCGTGCGCCTGCGCCACCAGGTCGGCATCTCCCTCGACGACACATACATGGGCGTGATCATCCAGGAGTACGTGCCCGCCTCCCTCGGCGGCGTGCTGGTCACCTGCAACCCGACGCGCGGCGAGGACTTCCGCAACGTCTACCTCAACTGCTCGCCGGGTTCACCGGAGCAGGTGGTGGACGGCTCGGTGCTGCCGCAGCAGTACCTGTACAACACGGTGGAGGGCGGAGGCCGTACGGTCGCCCTGGGCTCTTTCGGAGAGCCGCTGCCCGCCGCGACCCGGGCCCGGCTCGTGGACTTGTCCCTGACCGGGCGGCTCCTGCAGTCTCACTTCAGCGGCTCGCGGTGCGGCGGGGGAGATGTGGACAAGCCGCTGGACATCGAGTGGCTGATGACCGAGCAGGGTGACTTCCGGCTGGTCCAGATCCGTCCCTACGCGCTGTGAGCCCGCGCATGCGCCGTCCCGCCACGGGCGCGGGCGGCGGCTTGACGGAAACCGCGCGCCGCATCATCCGGCTCAACTATGGCTTCCAGCTTCTGTTCAACCTGCTGTGGTGGATGCCGGTGTTCTATGCCTACCAGAAGACGGCCGGGCTGACGGACGCTGAGATCTTCGGGATCCAGAGCATCTATTACGTGGCGTTCTGCCTGTTCGAGATTCCGACGGGGCTGATCGCCGACCGGATCGGTGCCCGCAACTGCCTGCGGGCCGGTGCGGTGGTCATGACGGCGGCCAACCTCGCTCCGGTGCTCAGCGCCTCCTACACCGGCTTTCTCGTGCACTTCCTCGCCATTGCCGCGGGCCGCTCGCTCACCTCGGGCGCGGCGAGCGCCTATCTGTACGACGGGCTGCGGGCCGAGCAGTGCGATGAGCACTACCTGAAGGCGGAGGGCACGGCACGCGCCCTGGGCCTTGCGGCGAAGGTGGTGTGCTGGCCGTTGGTCGGGCCGCTGATGGCGCTCGCGCACCCGGCCCCCTACCTGCTCAGCGCCGTCAGCGCGGCGGGCTCACTGGCCTGCGCCATTGCGCTGCCCCGGCTCGGCGGAGCGGACCGCGTCAGCGCGACGGCGGCGGCCGACCGGCCGGGCCGGTCGGACGGTGGGCGCAGGGGCGGCGCTTTCCTACGGGATGCGGGCGCGGCCTTGCGCTGTGTCGCCTCCTCACGATGGCTGACCCTGGTCATGGTCCAGGGCGTGGCCGTCTTCACGCTCTCCCGCATCTGCCAGGTCAACCTCTTCCAGCCGATCCTGCTCGGCCACGGCATTGCGGAGGCATCGCACGGCGGTGTCCTTGCCGCGATGACGGTGGCGGAAGCGGTGGGCTCGGCCCGCCCGCAGTGGCTGAGCCGCCGCCTCACGCCCGTGGCCTGGGTCTCCATGCTCAGCCTCGTGCTCGCGGGCAGCCTGGCGGGCATGGCCTACGGCGGACCGTGGTCCGTGGTGGCGTTGCTCTGCCTGTTCGCCGCCGCGACAGGCTTCGCCTACCCGGTCCAGCGCAAGCTGGTGAACGACGCCATGCCCGCACACGCCCCGCGCGCGACACTCCTCTCGATCGAAAGCATCGTGGACCGCGCCGTGTGCGCACTCGCCGCGGTCGCCGTGGGCGCGTACGTCTCCGCCGGACATCTGGACGCCCTGCTGCTGCACAGCGCGCTGGCGACGGCGATCTTGCTCGGGGGCTTCCACCTGGTCGTGCGCAGCGGCTCGGTGAAGAGCAGTCAGGAGACTGTGGGCTCCGGCTCCCCGCTGATGGCGGCGCAGGACGCGGAGGACGCGGAGGACGCGGAGGACGCAGAGGACGAGGTCGTCCGCGCCGCCCCCGGGGCGGAATCCGGCAGGGGACGACGGGGATGACGTAGGCGTCAGCGCGCCCGGTGGCCGAGGAGCTCGATGAGCCCGACCGGGAGATGCGCGGGCCGGTGGGGCCGGTCGACCTGGTACGCCAAGTAGCCGAGCGAGGCCGCGACATCGACCTCCTCGGCCGTCTCCGCCTGGTAGACGAGTCGGCAACCGCCGGAGAGGCCCTTCGCGCGCTGCCACAGCACCGGCGCCGGCTTGCGTTCCGTTTCCGTACGAGGCGTCAGGATCCGGTCGTCGAAGTCCTTCCAGGCGAAGGGCGCCGAGCCCCGCCATGTGGCATCGACCTCGCTCCTCAGCCGGGCGGCACGCTCGGCGTCGGTCGCGCCCCAGGACGGCGGCACGTTGGTGATCAGGCCGACCTTGATGTGCCGTTCACGCAGGGCACGCAGATAGGCGGCCGCGCCGGGAAGGTAGCTGGTACTGCCGTCGTCTGAGGTGCGCACCAGGGTCTCGCCCAGGTCGAAGTACACGACGGGGCAGGCGCGTTCGACGCCCAACCGCCCGGCAATGCCGCGTGCCGCACCGCCTCTCGCGTGCGCGGGCGCGGCCGCACCCGCCGTTGCGCAGAGCACGGTCGACACTACGGCCGCGCCGAGCGCGAGGCTCATCCGGAGCGGTCCCCGCGTAGCGGATCTATGCATGGCGTGGTCGCCCTTCTTCCGGCGCATCACGAGGATGCGCAGATGTCCCGTTCATGACAGCCGGATGGCGACATGCCCAGGTGGCATCAGCGGCGTCCAGAGGCTGTCCCGTCGTGCGTCTATCCCTCGCGCTCTACCCGTGAACACCACCTGCCACTCGGGTTGCAGAACATCACGGGACGACACTCCACTACACATCACCAGCCATCTGCTGACAGCCCGAGTGCGGCGGTGTGCTGTCACTCCGTTGCGTCGGGCGCGGAGGGCGAGTCCAGAGGTTGCGTCTGGCGGGGGGCGTAACGCCATGATGACGGCGGCCAGGCCGCCGCAGAGACCACCCAGGGCGCCTATGAGGCCGCTGATTGCGCCGATCATGGCCACGGTGCGTCGTTGCCCGCGAGCATGTCGTTCCGCCCGGTCCGGTTCGACCGGTGATGAGTACGACGGTGGCCGGTGCGGGGCAGACCCTCTTGCCCAGGCCGGGCAGCCCTTTCACACTGCGGTTCACGGGCACGGGAGAGTGGGGGCTGATGGCGGCGCGACGGCGCCGGCGGCTGCGGAAGGGGACCCGCCGACAGGTGCAGGGGTGGGGCATCGTGGCGGTGGCCCTCGCCGCGGTGTGGGTGGCCGGGAACTGGGCGACGGTGTGGCCCGTGCTGACGGTGGTGCTCGTCACCGTGGTGGTGGGCGGGATCGGCTGGGGCCTGCTGCGTGCGCACCGGTCCGCGGTCGACGAGGACCGGCAGTGGAGGGTGCAGGAGGTGGCGAAGGCGCGGGAGCTGTCGATGGCCGAGGTCGACGCGCTGACGTGGCAGGACTTCGAGCGCTACGTCGCCGATCTGTGCCGCCGGGACGGCTGTCGAGACGTCGTTGTCAGCGGCAGGAGCGGCGACCTGGGCGCCGACGTCGTCGGATACTTCTCCGACGGCCGCAAGCTGGTGGTGCAGGTCAAGAAGTACGCGCCCGAGCGCAGCGTGTCCTCACAGGACATGCAGAAGTTCGTCGGCACCGCCCGCCCCGAGCACGGCGCGGACGTTGCCCTGTTCGTCACCACGTGCCGCACGTTCACGAAAGCCGCGCTCGGCCTGGCGGTACGCCAGAACATCGTGGCCCTGCACCGCGACCTGCTGGGCTCCTGGGTCAAGGGCGCGCATCTGGAGACGCTGATCCCGCTGAATGGAAGCGGCGGCGGCACGCGGCGCCCGCCCGTTTGAGGGGACGACGCCGGCCGCGCGGATCACGGGTGGCGCCCAGGCGTCCAGGTGCCCCCGGCACGTGGGTCAGGCAGCGGTCGGGGCCCGCGGCCCCGGGTGCCGGATGGTCTTCTTCACGGCTGTCTCCAGTTCGTAGCGGTCGGCCATGAGCCCCTTTCTCCACGATGGAGTCCGAGGACCAGGACGAGGACGGTCTGGAGGGTGAGGGTGAGCGAGCGTGGGGCACCGGGTTCTAGCCGTGGTTGCGGCGGAGCTTGCGCAGGTAGCGGCGGAAGCGGGGCTCATCGGCCGTGTCTTGCGGTTCTTCGGCGGCCGGTCGGGCGTTTCCAGGCGGGCTGGAGAGGTTCAGGCCGTGGATGGTGTCAGCCTGTATGACGTCGCCCCTGAAGTGTCCGTTCGCGATGTTGCGTACGGACGGCTCGCCTGCCGCCTGTGCTTCGTCGGCTTGGGCTCCGGGTGGGTTGGCCGGTTCGGACGGCGCGTGGCTGCTGCCGATGGTGTTCGCCTGCACGAGGTTGCCCTCGATGGTTCCGTTGAACTCGTTGTGTGCAGGCGGCTGTTGGCTCATGCGCTGGAATATACGGTCTGGGCTTGAGTGATGACCATGGCCAGCGGGCTGCCGGAGGCCCTGCGCGTCATGTCCTCGGCCGCGCTGTTCGCCTTCCCGCTCTGGCCGTGCCCACCGTCGATCTCGATGTGGGCAGCGGATGTGTGAAGGGGCCGACGGTGGTCGGCCCCTTCACGGGGCGGTCCGCGTTGCCGCGCGGTGCCGCTGCAGGTTCGTGGTCTCTTCGCGTGGGTGTGCAGTCCGTGGCGTTGAGACGAGGGGGCTGTTTGTCAGCGTCCTGTGAACCTGACGCGATGGTCGCAAGGGGGAAGCGGGTTCGCCAAGTGTGGTCGGGCGGTGGTGCACGGGCTGGGAGGCCATTAGCTCGGCGGTGGTGGCGGGCTGGATCAGCCAGCCGTCGGCGACGAGTACGTGCTCGGCGTCGTCTTGGAGCCAGCCGGTCATGTCCTGGCCGGTGATGTTGCCGGTTCCGGCGCGTGCGGCCCGCAGGGTGAGCATGAGCGCGGCCAGGTGTACTCCGGGCTCAGGGTGCGGGGTGTGGCGTAGTCGAGCACGCCGCCGGCGCGGTGCCCAGGCTTCAGACGCCTCAGATTCGCTGTTGGATCAGACGGCATCGCGGGCCCAGATGATCGGAGAGCCCGAGGAGAAAGGCGTCGCCGAGTGGCGGCCAGTTGCTGAAGCGCACCGCGACGCTGGCGACGTGAATGGCCCACTGGCCGGTCCAGTCGCCCAGTAGGGCGGAAGTAGCGCAGTTTTCGCAGGTCACCAACGGTTCCGTTTGGTCAAGCCAGTGCTGGACGAGCGTGATGTGTGCGTCTCCGTCGAGTTGCGTGGGACAGTTCGGGCAGGTGGGCGGGGTGTAGTTGCCGCCAGGGTCGTGGACTTGGCGTTGGTCGAGGATGTCGATGCCGTCGCCGACGAGGCCGTTGCTGACGTGGGTGTCGCGGAGAGCTGCTGTGGTGGCGGGGCCAGGGATGTACTGACCTGGCCGCCAGAGGAGATCATGCCGCTCATTGGGTTGGATGATCCGCTGGTCGAGAAGCCAGTTGGTCGCGGCCGCCGCCCGCGCGGAAGCTTCCTCGACGGAGGCCGACAGCTCCGCGATGATGATTGCGCTGTCGCTCATGGCTGCGAGCGTAGCGTTGAGATTCCAAGATCGGTTGTCGCGCAGGACTGCGATCGTAGAGTCATTTGTGCGAGTTTGTCGTCAGTGTCAGCGCGGCTAACCCGGAGTCGTTCTACCTCGCCGAGCCAGCCCTCGCGCTTGGCCTCCGCGATGTGGGCGTGCAGGTTGTCGCGGATCTCCACCAAGCGGCCGCGTTGGGCGGGGTGGGGTCAGAGCATCGGGCAGCGGACGCAGGCGTGTTCGTCGATGCAGGGGGTACTGAACGAGCGGCCGCAGGTGCCGATGGAGACGGGGGAGCAGGGGTGGTCGGCCCGCCGGCTTCGACAAGACGATCTACAAGCGCAGGAACGAAGTTGAGCGAACGATCAACGCCCTGAACAACTCCCGGGCCGTGGCCACGAGGTTCGGCAACCGTGCCTACGTCTTCCGCGGCACCGTCACCCTCGCCTCGATCAGACTCTGGCTCCGGCCCTGATGCGCTGTTCAGGCGCGTCCTAGAAGGTCGCCAACTTCCTCACCACCGCGTCGGCTGCCCTTGCGTACCGGTCCGGCTCCCCCAACTGGGCCCGCTCCGCCGGCCCTGCGTTCTCGCTATGCGCGACGAGTCTGAAGATCAGTGCACGGACCAGCATCTGCGGCCAGTCAGGATGATCGCTGCCGACCGTCAGCAAGTCAGACGCAAGGTCGAACCACAACAGGCCGTCCGCAATCACGATGGCCTCGGCGAACACCGACGGCCGCCAATACGGGGAGAAGTCGATAACCGTAGGCACTTGATCCGCAGCGAACAGGACATTGCCCGTGAGATCGCCGTGGATGAGCTGAGCTGCGTCCTGTTTCACTGGGCGCCTCAGCTCCAGCAAGGTCGAAAACGGTGCGGCGAGGTCGTCAATCACGTCGACGTTCTGCTCGCCCCACGCCACTCGGTCGGCAACAGCCCAGGGATGCACATGCCGATCAAGGAAGTCGGGCCGGGGCACTTGCCGCAGAGCGGCGTGGAAGGCTCGGCCGGCGCTCAGCACGCCGGCCCAGTGTCCCTGCGGCCCAGATTGACCGGTAACGAACTCACTGGCGGTCCAGCCGTCCACGATGCTTCGCCCGTCGGCGGCCCGCAGCGGTCGCGGAACCCGGAAGCCACCGCCTGACGCTAGCTTCTCGAACAAGGAAGTCGCCCACTCGACCTCGTCGCCAGGGCCCTCTGCGGGCTTGAATACATACTCGCCAACGAGAACGCTTCGTCCCTGCCCACCAACCAGCGGGACAGCAGAACCCTTCACCCCGAAGGCATCAAGGACGGCAGGGGCCGGGACGGCGTTACTCGGTGTTTCAGGCACGCCGGTCATCCTGTCGACGTCGCCTTGCCCGGCGCATCTTGTTTTCGCCCAGCCCCATCCTTCACGCGTGTACAAGCAAGATCCGCCGGGCAGGCACACGGCTGGGACCTGAAGGTCGAGTCCGGCTATCTGCCCGCCTCCTTGCTGAACATTGCCCTGCCGCCTGACAGTGCCTGAATGCTCTGCCCGTGCCGCGCGGCTACGCCGAGGCCGGAATCATCCGTGGCCTGCTGATCCAACGGCCGACCGGGCAATCCGATGCCATGGCCCCAATCCACCGGCAGACAGGCCCTTCTTGACGCTTGTCTTCCGGGCCTCTTCCCACCGTGGCGGTTGCCTCAGAAGTTGCTCAACTCGCGTGTAGCACCCCGTCTTCGTGGTCAACATGCTCATGACCAGCAAAATTGATCATTCACGGGGGTACTTCGATGCGACGGATGTGGATCGCGGGCGTGACGGCGACGGTGATCGTGGGGGCGGCGGCGTGCTCGTCGCCCGGCGGCGGGAAGCCGGAGCAGGACTCGGCCGGCAGCTGCCCCTCCGCACGCATTGAGTGGGTGGCCATCGGCAAGGACTGGTCCCTGACAGCCCTCTCTCCGCTGGTGAAGGTCGGCGCGAAGGGCGGCACCGTCAAGCAGGACACCAAGCCCGTCCACACCCTGACGGCCAAGGTCTCCGGCACCAGCAAGACGGGACCCTCGACCAAGGACGTGCTCGCCTCACTCGAGAAGGAGCTGTCCTGGAAGCACCTGGCGAGGCCCGGCACACGCACGACGAGTGCGCCCGCCGTTCTGTGGCAGAACGAATTCGACGGCAAGGCCCAGTCGGCGGCCTACGTCGGCCACCACACCGTGACAGCCGACTACCGCTACACCTGCGGTAAGACCACGGCCAAGGGCCGTGTCGTCACCTGGGCCCAGCAGTCGACGCACTCGGGCGGCATCAACTGCCTCGAGCCCCGCACAGACCAGATCGATACCGGTGAGGACTCCGACGTACTGGCCGAGCAGGCGATCGCGGAACGCTGCGCGAAGAACTCTCCCGCCCGCAAAGCGGCCTGACGCAGGCCAAACTGAGGGGCGAGCGGCCGACATTGGCGAGGTGGGCGCGGCCACCCATGAGCCGGGCCTGCGCGGGCCACAGCACGTCCAGAGAAGCCATGGCAGGCCGCCCAGGCTCCGCGCCCTCTTCGCCGCTTGCGGCCTCGGGTGAGCGGGCGGCCGAGCTACCCGACGGCTCACCCCCACGGGATGACCGGCACCGACGAATGTGACGACGAGCGGTCCCTGTACGACTCCCTTCAGCTTGTCGATTAGCCTCGCTGTGTTGGAGGTGGGGATGGGGCAGGCAGTAGTAGTGGAGTCCATCATGTGCTCGGCGGTGCGCCAGGACTGCGGTGCCCACCTGGAGTGCTGCGGCGTCCAGGCCCTGGTGGGCAGCTCCCTGCGGTGGGATGTGGAAGTCAGCTGCTCGGCTTGCGGGTTCGCGATGGCGGTGTGCAACGACACAGCGCCGTCTCACCTTCGCGATCGGCTGCTCTCCCAGCCCGGTGCGGCGAGATTGCGGGTGACTTCCCCGTCCCAGGGAAAGAGCATCGAGATCATGCGTGTTCTGCGGGCCGAACTCGGCACCGGCCTGACCGAGGCCAAGAATGAACTGGGCCGTGTGCTGGCCGGGGAGTTCTCGGGCACGCTTCCTGAGATGGAACTCATCGCCCGCAAACGGCCGGAATCTCTGCCATAGCCGCTCGGCCATAGTGCCCCGCACCTGCCTGGTCTTCTCCGACACAACCCAGCCGGAGGACTTCTTGTATTGCGACGCGGTGCGTCAGTCGAGTCCCAGCTCCGTTTCGGCGGTTTCATAGAGCTTGTTGAGCTTGTCAATCAGGCCGTGTCGTGTGTTGATCGGCCGGAAGCCGGGCCGCCGTCCGCGCTGTTCAGCGGTGAACCGGTCGATCTGCCGCATGGCGTGCCGGTAGGTCTTCGTCAGCTCGGCCAGGGCGGCTGCGCGGGCCGTGGCGTCCAACGGCATGTTGGCGCGGTGCCGCTCCACAATGTTCTGGGACTGTCTCTTGGTGTCAGCGAGGTTCATCGCGCCAGTGGCTCCCGGGCTGTTGACGGAGTCAGAGTGGCGTGTTGGGGGCGATGACCGTGTAGTTGCGCATCCGCGCGGCAGGCTTTGGTGGCGCGTGTCATGATCCTCGCGCGACGGGTTCTGATCAGAGCTTGAGTACTCCTCGCCAGGTCCATCCGGCGCTGCGAACTGCATTCCGCAGGGGATCTGTCATCTCTTTCCGTGTGTCGAACGTGAGCCATACCTTGTGGCTGCCGCCGTCGAGCCCTTCTTGAGTCTCGCGCCAGCGAAACACCGCAGGTGCATGCCCGCGCCCGTACTGCCGACGTGCGTTGTCTTCCGCGCGGCCTTCCCATCGTTCCTCCAGGGCCCGTACCTCGCGCTTGTCCGGTATCAAGCGCATCCGGGTTCTGAGGGTGATGCTCATCTGCCGGACCTGGCAGTCCGCTACGAGGTCCGCTGTCTCGCCCGGAGTGGCGTGACGTACGTGGAAGAGCGTCCCTGAGTTGTTGAGTGCCATCAATGCGGCCCGGACCGCTGCTGACTGTGCTGCGGCTGTGCTGTCGGGGGACGTGGTACCTGTCCGCTGCTTCTGGAATCGGCGCAACGTGCCTCGGAGGTCCATCAGTTGCTCCACCGTCTGAAGTGTCGGCTTGGGGCACGGCCGGGGCCCTGGTGTACCTGAACACCGACACCACGCCGGCCCCTGCCCCCAAGCTCCTCAACTCCACGGCCCGGACACTGGTTGAGCGCATCCGGCAGGCACAGCGCGGGCAGAAGCCGACCGCGCGGGCGTCGTAGACACCACGAACCCACCATCGCGCGGCAGATTCTCACCGCGCCATCGCCGGGCCCACTGCCTCCATCATGGTGCGCAACCGGTGCGCCGCGGCGCCGGGGTCCCCGGGGTCCCCGGGGACCGACGCATCGTCCTTGCCGGCTGCGGTCCCGGACACGTCGATGCCTGCGCGCTCGGCGAGAACCAGCAGCGTGGCGAGGAACCCTTCGCAGAGCACCGCGAGGACGGGGTGATGGGTGCGGCGGTAGTGCGCGAGCAAGGCGCGGGCAAACTTGCCCAGGACGTCAGGGTCGATGTCGCACTCGTCGTTGTCCATCGGCCCGATCCCAGAGGGCAGACCCAGCTCCGCCTCGAACACCGCTGCCTGCCGAAGGAACAGCCGGGCCACCGTGTTGGACGGGTTCCACAGGGTGTCATCCCCCACACCGAAGTACTGGCTCACTGTGATGCCCACATGATCGTCATGGATGCGAGCGTATCCAGCAGGACCCACCGGCGAGTCAGGACCTGAGCGGTGCGGTGGCGGCGGGCCGGATGATGTGCGGGCCGAAGCGGGCGCGGGCGGAATCGGCGACGGCTTCGAGGCGGTGGGCCTTGTCGTCGGCAGGATCGAGCAGCAGCTGGTGGTGGGCGTGCTCGGCGGCCGTGAGCTGGTCGGCGCGCAGGGTCAACTGTCGTACGCGGGCACGCTCCAGGTGCAGGGCGCCTCAGCACTGACCACCATTGGGCACAACTCCTGCCCCGCCAACCCGTAAACGACCTGTGCCCCACACAAGGTCAGGGAGACCAGCGAGCTGTCCCGGCACACGGTGCGAACGCCCAAGTGCTCGCGCAGCCAGGCCGCGAGCGATTCGGCATCGCGTCCCTCCCACAAGGCGATCGGCAGCCGGGTGTTCGCCGTCGACGAGCAGCGTGCCGTACGCGTCGGCATACAACGCGGAGGGCTGAATTCCCATGCACGGTGCCGGCGTTTCAGCGATACGTCCCCAACCTGAAGGTGGTCGTGCGTAGGCCGGAGAGCCGGGGCCACCTGACTGACTTCTCAGGGGCGGGACATAACGGTCCGTCAAAGGCGCTCTACGGGCGTCGCTGCGCCCCACCCTGGACCGCCGGCCTTGTCCTGAGGCTGGCTGGCTATCGGCTGGCCCTGGCCATGCGGTGGCCAAGCAACCGAGGACGTTCGCGCGTACCGGGCAGGGGAGAGAGCCGCATACACCGACAGCCTTCGCGCGCATGGGCGAGACCCCCGGTACAGCGGGCTAAGCCCCACTTGGCCACCGAGGGCTGCGGCTGTTCCGCACACAGCAGCGGCCCCCCTTGGGGAGAGTCCCGCCAAAGGGGCACCCAGGCTGACCGGTAGCCGTGCCAAGGGCGTGTCCGACGGGATACGCAACCCATCGGACACGCCCCCGGGACAGGCCGGGTAGTCAGACGCCGCTGCTCATCGAATCCTGCGCCAGGCATGCCAGTTGCTGTCGTAGAACTCCGACCGCCATACCTGGGAACTGCCAACCTTGACGTCGATGGCCCGCCGGGTGCCGTTGTTGCTCCACCCCCAGTCGTAGGTGTCATCGGCACGCCCTGAGTTCGGCATCTCAACCCACTTGCCGGCGTTCTTCCAGTCGTGCCAGATGCGGCGGTCGCCGGTCACACCGAACACTTCGTCGACTGTGCCGTTTCCGTCCCAGTCAGCAGCCTGGGCATGGGAGCCGCACTTGAGATAGCCGACGTGATTCCACGGAGACGTCACCTTGCAGTCTCGTGCTCCGGACACTCCCGCTTGCCCGGCCGTCCCGACTTGAATTGTGCTGAACACCGGCTGCTTCGCTTCGGAATTGTGCGCGGTCGAAGCAGCGTTAGCGGGCGGAGCAGCCAGCAACAGGCCCACGACAACCGATACGCCCGCTGCTGCAAGCCCTGCATTGTGGATGGTGCGCACGCGTTCTCCCCTGTGTGTAGGTGAGCTGTGTGGTCGAGGTAGGACGCTACGAGGTTGGGCCCATCCACACGTCAACCAGTGGTTTGACATTCAGATCCAACTAGCGCATTAGCCAGGTCAACCTGAGCGTTACATTGGCAGTCGCGTTCAACCGATTCAGGCCGCTGAGTATCCGTCGAATGAGCCACATGATCGCAATGCGAAAAGGCAGGTCATGGCCGAGTCTGCCGCATATAGCATCAGCGAATGTGCGGGCGCATCGAGTCAGACTGAGGCTACTTTCAGCCAAATCCCCTACCGCAAGAGTTGTAGCGATTCGTGAAACTACCACCAAAGTTTACGTAGAGACCAACCTTGCGTGGGATGACTCAGAATCACACGCATCGCTATTTTCTCCCCCGACCAAGAACGCTGCCTCAGACAGCCACCACATAGGGGGACAACCATACGTAGGCGCCAAACAGTTGGCCTCGCAGCCGCTGGAGGACTAGCCCTCCTGGGCGTCCATGCGCCCGCGTCAGGCGCCTCGTCCCCTTCGTCTGCTGCAGCGCCGGCGGTGAAGGTAACGCCATAGACGCACAATCCCGATCGAGACGAGAGGAGAGCCCGCAGATGAAGCCAATGATGAAGGTGGCGGCAGGAGCATCAGCTGTCGCCAGCCTGCTCCTAGCCAGCCAGGCCGCCCATGCCGCCCCGTCCAGGGTGGACACCGGGACGCGACCGACGGCAAGCAGGATTCAGGCCGGAGAGGACAAGGCACACAGCGCCGAGGCATGCACCAACTACTGGACCTGGAAGTCGCCTTGGGGCCACACCGGCAAGTTCAAGTGCGGCTCCCATGTGCTGCCCGCCGACTGGGACAACAACGGAACGACAGACGAATACTTCGGCATCGCCCCTGATCGCACTATCTGGCACGACTGGAAGAACGCCGGACGATGGGTTGAAATGCCGAACAACGGGCGCGCCGATGACACCCTGAATATTGGCCGCACCAGTAACGGGCGGTATGTTCGTGTCTGGGTCGGGGGCCATATTTGGGTTTCGATATTCAGCGATGGCAAATGGCACAAGTGGTACATGGTCGAGTGAGTACGAAGCCCACGCGAGCCGTCCCTGTGTCTGAAATTGGAACAGTACAACCTGAGTGATTGATTTATCTAGGCTCCACATGAAATCCTGTGGAGCCGAGATAAATTCCGAAATCGGAGCGAGGAAGAAGCCACGCCCGTGCTTCTCAGAGGGCTTGCTCCCTCAACTCCCCTGCGAGAAGGTGGAGTTCTTAATGCAAGAGGGTGGCGGGAGAAAAGAGAGCTCCCGAGAGTGTGTTTATGATGGTCTGTCAAATTCCTGGGAAAGCAGAAGAGGCGTGCACCCCACCCCGCAGCCAGCTCAAGGAATTTGCGGAGCGAATTCCGTTCAGGCCGAATTGCGGAGCAATTCGAGCCCCGGACAACGGAGTTGTCCGGTAATTCCGGCGGAGCCGGAATTCAGCCGCGCGGAGCGCGGCATTCC
>NZ_JBHYJB010000057.1:0-58683 GCF_042740175.1 Streptomyces sp. NPDC059009
TGATTTTTGGCACGCTGTTGAGTTCTCAAGGAACGGACGCTTCCTTTGTACTCACCCTCTCGGGCTTTCCTCCGGGCGCTTCCCTTCGGTGTTTCCAAACTCTATCAGGTCTTTTTCGGGCCTCTGACCACGGTCATCTGCGAACACACAGAACCGCACTCAGAGACTAAGATCCGACTCGATGGATGCTGCCGAGCCTGGACGCTTGGGGCGTCGCTTGGCCTCAGGCAGGAGTCCGACTGTACATGGGGTGTTGGGTCGACGCAAATCGTTTGTGCAGTGCCTCTACGGCTGCCAACCGGGACCTCTCGTGCGGAACCGGGACTTCTTATGACTTACCCTTCTGAACAGTGCGTCGTCCAGGACAGGTAGTGACGGCGGCTACGAATCTCCGCCCCCTGGGAGGCTTGCCATGACCAGCGTGACGTCCCCGCTTGCAGGACGCGCCATTGGGCTCTCTGCTGTACCGGATCCCGTGTTCTCCGGCGCGATGGTGGGTCCCGGTACCGCCATTGACCCCGCGCGTGAGCCCTCTGAGGCTGTCGCACCCGTGGACGGCATCGTCGTCTCGCTTCACCCGCACGCTTTTGTCGTGGTCGACGACCAGGGTCACGGCATCCTGACGCACCTCGGCATCGACACCGTGCAGCTCAACGGTGAGGGCTTCGAGCTGCTTGTCAGCAAGGGTGACACGGTGCAGCGCGGCCAGGGCGTGGTGCGCTGGGACCCGGCTGCCGTGGAGAGCGCCGGTAAGTCCCCGGTCTGCCCGATCGTGGCTCTCGAGGCCACGGCCGAGTCCCTCGCCGACCTCGTCGAGGCCGGCGACGTGAAGGCCGGCGACGCGCTCTTCAGCTGGAAGTGACGTCATCGCCGTCGCTGACGGCAGGTAGGACATCCAACCGCGGCGGCTGGGCCCGTCGCACTATCGGAGACGGGTGAAATGGAGACAACGCTGCGAGGCGTCGGCGTGAGCCACGGGGTGGCGATCGGCGAGGTTCGGCACATGGGAACGGCGGTACTTGAGCCGCCCGCCAAGCAGATTCCCGCGGAGGAGGCGGAGCGCGAACAGGGGCGCGCCCGTCAGGCCGTGGAAGCTGTGGCGGCCGACCTGATGGCGCGCGGCAATCTGGCCGGCGGCGAGGCGCAGGCGGTGCTCGAGGCCCAGGCCATGATTGCTCAGGACCCCGAGCTCATGTCCGACGTCGACCGTCGTATCGCGGTCGGCAGCACTGCGGAGCGCGGGATCTACGACGCGTTCTCGCACTACCGCGAACTGCTCGCCGGGGCCGGTGAGTACATGGCCGGGCGCGTCGCGGACCTGGACGACGTGCGGAATCGTATCGTCGCCCGGCTGCTGGGCGTTCCGATGCCGGGTGTGCCGGACAGCGACAAGCCCTACGTGCTGATCGCGCGTGACCTCGCGCCGGCGGACACCGCTCTGCTGGACCCGGCGCTGGTGCTCGGCTTCGTCACCGAAGAGGGCGGGCCGACCAGCCACAGCGCGATCCTCGCGCGGGCGCTCGGTGTGCCCGCCGTGGTCGCGCTTCCGGGCGCGGGTGAGCTGGTCGAGGGCACCGTGGTGGCCGTCGACGGCAGCACCGGTGAGATCTTTGTCGACCCGACCGCCGAGAAGCGCGAGCAGCTCGAGGCCGCCGCGGCCGAGCGGAAGGCCGCGCTTGCCGCCTCCACCGGGCCGGGCGCCACGTCCGACGGGCACAAGGTGCCGCTGCTTGCGAACGTCGGCGGTCCCGCGGATGTGCCGGCGGCCGTCGAGGCCGGTGCCGAGGGCGTCGGTCTGTTCCGTACCGAGTTCCTCTTCCTGGACGACAGCTCCAAGGCGCCGTCGGAGGAGAAGCAGGTCGAGGCGTACCGCAAGGTGCTGGAGGCGTTCCCCGAGGGCCGGGTCGTGGTGCGTGTGCTCGACGCCGGTGCGGACAAGCCGCTGGACTTCCTGACGCCGGCCGACGAGCCGAACCCGGCTCTGGGCGTGCGGGGTCTGCGCTCGCTGCTCGAGCACCCGGAGGTGCTGCGCACGCAGCTGACCGCGCTGGCCAAGGCTGCCGAGGGACTGCCGGTCTACCTCGAGGTCATGGCGCCGATGGTCGCGGACCGCGCCGACGCCAAGGACTTCGCGGACGCGTGCCGCGAGGCGGGCCTGCAGGCGAAGTTCGGTGCCATGGTCGAGATCCCGTCCGCCGCTCTGCGGGCGCGCTCGATCCTGCAGGAGGTCGAGTTCCTGTCGCTGGGGACCAACGACCTCGCGCAGTACACCTTTGCCGCCGACCGTCAGGTGGGTGCGGTGTCGCGGCTGCAGGACCCGTGGCAGCCCGCGCTGCTCGACCTGGTCGCGCTGTCCGCCGAGGCGGCGAAGGCCGAGGGCAAGAGCTGCGGTGTCTGCGGTGAGGCCGCGTCCGACCCGCTGCTGGCGTGTGTGCTGACCGGTCTGGGTGTCACCTCCCTGTCGATGGGTGCGGCGTCCATTCCTTACGTGCGGGCGACGCTGGGCAAGTACACGCTGGCGCAGTGCGAGCGTGCGGCCGCGGCCGCACGGGCCGCGGACAGCGCCGAGGAGGCGCGGAAGGCCGCGCAGGCAGTGCTGTCCGGCGAGTAGTCGTGACGGCCGGTCGTCGGGCCGGTGTTTCCGAGGGGCGTTCCACCTGTGTGGTGGAGCGCCCCTCGGGCGTTCTCAGTGGGTGTGTCCGGTCTCCGGTTCTCCGTCGTCCAGGTCCGGGGCCGCGCAGTAGTCGACGCCCGGCTCCGGAGACAGGAGGTCGCCGGTGATGGCGTCGGTGCAGTAGGCGTCGAAGACTTCGGAGGCGGTGAGGGGCGTCAGGCGGGTGCCGTTGAGCCGCCAGCCCTGGACCCGGTCCGGGCCTGCGTCGGTGGTGGTGCGGAGCACGAGGCCCGCGCGGCGGTCGGTCGCGATGCCGAGGGCCAGGACCGTGGTGAATTCCAGGGCCTCGCTCTCGTCGATCAAGGTGCCTGTGGTGGAGCCGGTGGTGATGTGCAGGGCGGCGAGCACGGGCTCGGCTTCTGTGGGGACGCTGCACACGAGGTGGCGGGCTCCGGGGTCGGAGGTGTCCAGCACGCGGGTCAGCAGGCTCGCCGCTCTGTTGAACGCGGCCCGGCCGATGTCCTCGCCGCAGTCGGTGCAGGTACCCGCGCGGGCCAGGACCACCGTCGCGTACTCCCACGTGGCCCGGCGTACCGATTCGTCGACCAGGTCCGGCAGGAGGTCGGCGAGCGGGCGGCCGTCGTACGGGAGCGTGGGGCCCGACGAGGCCAGTTCCGCGGTGAAGCGGGTGCGGCTCGCGGGCGCGTCCGGGTCGAGGCCCGCGTCGGAGCAGTACTCCTCGTACTCCACTGGGTCGAAGAGGGCGAGGCTGGTGTGGTTGCCCTGGGCGGCGAGCGCCCGGAGCAGGGCCTCGACCTCGCGGAGATAGGTCTTGTGGTCGTCGAAG
Source organism: Streptomyces sp. NPDC059009 (assembly GCF_042740175.1). Lineage (NCBI taxonomy): Bacteria > Bacillati > Actinomycetota > Actinomycetes > Kitasatosporales > Streptomycetaceae > Streptomyces > Streptomyces sp. NPDC059009. The sequence continues at coordinate 3,462 of NZ_JBHYJB010000057.1, forward strand.
GAAAAGGTGCGGTAGCGGCGCATCGCCGCGAAGTCTTCCGCGTCGGCCAACAAGCCGATCGTCCCGGCGACTTCGCGGCGCAGGACGCGTCGCATGGTCTCGTGCTGGCTGTTCGCCATGTTCCCCCCTGCGGACAGTCGATCAATGCTCACTCACCGTAATGGGAGGCACTGACAACGGCCGCGGGAAGGGGGCACGGGCTGGTGTCAGCGGCGGGTGCGGGCCAACTCCTCGTAGAAGCGCAGCAGGTCGAGGTTGTCCACCGAGCCCGGGTTGACCGCCTTTTCCATCGGGGTTCCCTGGAGCAGGCGTTTGACGGGGACCTCGATGCGCTTGCCGGTCAGTGTGTGCGGGATGCCAGGGACTTCGGTGATCTCGTCGGGGACGTGGCGCGGGGAGAGCTGATCGCGGATGGTCTGCTTGATGCGGGTGCGCAGGGCGTCGTCCAGGGTGGCGCCTGGGGCGAGGTGGACGAACAGGGGCATCCAGTAGCCGCCGTCGGGCTGTTCCACGCCGATGACGAGGGACTCGCGGATCTCCGGCAGGCGTTCGACGGCCTCGTAGATGTCCGCCGAACCCATGCGTACGCCTTGGCGGTTGAGCGTGGAGTCGGAGCGGCCGTGGATGACGACCGAGCCGCGTGCGGTGACGGTGATCCAGTCGCCGTGGCGCCAGACGCCGGGGTAGGTGTCGAAGTAGCTGTCGTGGTAGCGGCTGCCGTCGGGGTCGTTCCAGAAGTGGATCGGCATGGACGGCATGGGGTTGGTGACCACGAGCTCGCCGACCTCGTCGACGAGGGGCTTGCCCTGGGGGTCCCATGCCTGGAGGTCGGTGCCGAGGCAGGGGGCCTGGAGTTCGCCGATGTGGACGGGGAGGGTGGGGACGGCCCCGGCGAAGCAGGAGCACACGTCCGTGCCGCCGCTCACGGAGGCGATCCAGAGGTCGCCCGCGGTCTCGGCGAACTCGTCGTGCAGCCACCGGAATCCGTCGGGCGGCAGCGGGGAGCCAGTGGTGGCGACGCACTGCACGCGGGAGAGGTCGAAGTCGCGGGCCGGGTGGACGCCGGCCTTGCGGCACGCCATGACGTACGCCGCGGAGGTGCCGTAGAGGGTGGCTCCGGTGCGTTCGGCCACACGCCATTGGGCGCCGGTGTCCGGGTAGCCGGGGCTGCCGTCGTACAGGACGATCGTGGTTCCCGTGAGGAGGCCGGAGACGAGGAAGTTCCACATCATCCAGCCGGTGGACGTGTACCAGAAGAAGCGGTCCTCGGGGCCGAGGTCGCAGTGCAGGCCCAGCTGCTTGAGGTGTTCGACGAGGATGCCGCCCTGGGACTGGACGATGGCCTTGGGCAGGCCCGTCGTCCCCGAGGAGTAGAGCACCCACAGGGGGTGGTCGAAGGGGACCTGCTCGAAGACGGGGTCGGTGTCGGCGGACGTGAGGGCGGACCACTCCAGGGCGCCCTCGGGGACCTCGGTGCCGAGGAGCGGGATGTGGACCACGGCGCGCAGGGTGGGCAGTTCACGGCGGAGCTCGGCGACGGTGTCGCGGCGGTCGTGTTCCTTGCCTCCGTAGCGGTAGCCGTCGACGGTGAACAGGACGACGGGTTCGACCTGTTGGAAGCGGTCGAGGACGGAGCGGGCGCCGAAGTCGGGGGCGCAGGAGGTCCAGACGGCGCCGACGGCGGCGGTGGCCAGGAGGGCGACCACGGACTGCGGGATGTTCGGCAGATAGCCGCTGACGCGGTCTCCGGGGCGGACGCCGAGGGCGCGGAGCTCGGCGGCCAGGGAGCCGACCTGGCGGCGCAGTTCGGCCCATGTGACCGGGCGCGGCTCGTGCGTCTCGTCGACGTGGAGGAGGGCGGGGGTGTCCGCGCGCGCGGGTTCCTCGGCGGTGCGCAGGGCGTGCTCGGCGTAGTTGAGGGTGGCTCCGGGGAACCAGCGGGCGCCCGGCATGGAGCGGTCGGCGAGCACGCGCGTGTACGGGGTGCTGAAGCGCACGTCGAACCAGTCGGTGACGGCCTTCCAGAACATCTCCAGGTCGTCCACGGACCAGCGGTGCAGGGCCGCGTAGCCGCCGTCGGCGGGTGCTCCGTAGCGCTCGGCCCACGCCTGGAAGCGAGTGATCTGCGCCGTGGCGATCCGATCCTGGTCGGGCTGCCAGAGCGGCGAGGGGTTCGCTGGTGACATGGGGCGGCTCCCGGACTGTACGCGGCGTCTGCGTGTGCCGTGCGCACGAGCTGGGTGTGCGCGTGACACGACTGACACGGACCTTGCCACGTGATCGTCTTCCGCACCAGGGCGGGGCCGTGGTGGCCGAGATCATGACCCTGCCGGGTAACCGTGGGTGAACGGCGATTGAACGACTCACGCGCGCGGGCGGGCGGGTGGCAGGGTGAGCAGCATGAACGGTCGTGACCTGGTGCGTTCGGTGAAGGCGGTCGGCTCGGCGGGCCCGGCCCAGGGGCTGCGCTCGGTGCGGTCCGCGTGGCGCAGGAGGCGGGCGGACGCGACCGGGCTCGAGCCGCGCGGGGCCGAGCGGGCCAGGGTGCCGGGCGCGGTGACGGGGGTCGAACCGGGTCCTGGTGGCGGCGTGGTGCGGTTCGCGCGCTCCGAGCTGCGGGTGCGGGTCACGGCGGGCGGCTCGGTGTTCTGGGGCTGGGACGGGGCGCTGCCGGAGCCGTCGTACGCGCTGGCCGGGGAGGCCCCCGAGCCGGATCCGCGGGCCGTTCTGGAGCCCGACAAGGACGGCGGCTGGCGGGTGGTGGCGGAGCGCGCGACGGTGGTGGTGTCCCGGTACGGGGCGGTGGAGTTGCTCACGCCGGGTGGTGTGCGGCTGCGGCGTGACCTGCCGCCGCGCTGGTGGGAGCCGGTCGGCGGGGGCCCGGCGCGCTGGGTGCAGCGGTCCGAAGTGGCGGCGGACGCGCGGTTCTTCGGGCTCGGGGGGCGGACTTCGGGGCCGCGGTTGCGGAGCGGGGTCTATCGGTTGTGGAACACCGATCCGGGCGGGTCCTTCGGTCCCGAGGACGACCCCTTGTACATCACGATGCCGGTGCAGATGGTGGTCGCGGACGCGGGCACGCACCTGGTGTTCCACGACAACCCGTGGGACGGCACGGTGATGGTGCACGAGGGCGAGGAGGGCGCGGGTTCGGGCCATGACCGGGGCGGGTCGTGCGAACTGCGGATGGGCGGGGGTCCGCTGCGGTGCTGGGTGATGGTGGGCACCCCCGCGCGCGTGTTGCACGCATGGGTCTCCTTGACGGGTGCTCCGGCGCTGCCGCCTTCCTGGGCCCTCGGGCACCATCACGCGCGCTGGGGCTTCGGCAGCGAGCGTGAGGTGCGGCGGGTGGTCGCCGGCTATCGCAAGCGGGAGCTGCCGCTCGACGCCGTCCATCTGGACATCGACCACTTCTCCGGGCACCGGGTGTTCACGGTGGACCAGGAGCGGTTCCCTCATCTGCCGCAGCTCGCCGAGGAGTTGCGTGGCGACGGGATCCGGCTGGTGTCGATCGTCGATCCGGCGGTCGCGTCCGAGCCGGGCAACGAGGTGTACGACAGCGGGACGGCGGCGGACGTCTTCGTGCGGGACGCCGCGGGCCGGACGGTGCGTGGGGTCGTGTGGGCCGGGGAGTCGGTGTACCCGGACTTCACGGACGCGCGGGCGCGGAAGTGGTGGGGCGGGCTCTACCAGGAGCGGCTCGCACAGGGCTTCGCGGGCTTCTGGCACGACATGAACGAGCCGGTGTCGTTCGCTGCCTTCGGAGAGACCACGCTCCCCCGCTCGGCCCGGCACAGCCTGGAGGGCCGTGGCGGGGACCATCGGGAGGCTCACAACGTGTACGGCCTCGGGATGGCCCGCGCCGGGCACGAGGGGCTGCGTGAACTGCGGCCCCAGGAGCGGCCGTTCCTGTTCTCGCGGTCCGGCTGGGCGGGGATGCAGCGCTACGGAGGGACCTGGTCGGGCGATGTGGCCACGGGCTGGCCGGGGCTGCGGGCGTCGCTGTCGCTGGTCCTCGGTCTGGGGCTGTGCGGGGTTCCGTACTCGGGGCCGGATGTGGGGGGCTTCGACGGCAGCCCGTCTGCGGAGCTGTATCTGCGGTGGTTCCAACTGGGCGCGTATCTGCCTCTGTTCCGTACGCACGCGTCGCTGCGGGCCGGGCGCAGGGAGCCGTGGGAGTTCGGGCCCGAGGTGCTCGGGCACGCGCGTGTGGCGCTCGTGGAGCGGCGGCGGCTGTCGCCGTACTTCATGACGCTCGCGCAGGTGGCACGGCGCACGGGCGCTCCGTATGTGCGTCCCTTGTGGTGGGGCTGCCCCGAGGACCGGGCGCTGCGGGACTGCGAGGACGCCTTCTTGCTCGGTGACTCCTTGTTGGTGGCGCCGGTTCTGGAGCCGGATGTGCAGCGGAGGTCGGTGCGGCTGCCGCGGGGCCGCTGGTACGACACGGCGACCGGGAAGGCGTACGAGGGGCAGGCCCAGGTGGTGCTCGACGCTCCCTTGTCGCGGATTCCGGTGCTCGCGCGCGCGGGTGCGGTGCTTCCCGTGCGGGGCGCGGACGGGGGCGTCGAGCTGGAGGCGTGGGCTCCGGCTCGGGGCGGTGCCGGGGGCGGTCTGTTGATCCGGGACGGGGGTGACGGGTGGGAGGAGTCCGCGGTCGAGCGGTTCACCTCCCGGTGGCGGGACGGCAGGGTGGTCGTGGAGCGGGAGGGCCACGAGGGCGGGGAGGCCGGGTGTCCGGTCCGGGTGCGGGGATCCGCGACCTGACCGCGGGGCCTGCGCTCCCGGTCAGATGTAGCGGCCCTCGAACCAGGCCCTGACCGCCGACGTGTGGAGGGGGAAGGCGAGGTCGGTGGGGCGGCGCAGCAGGTCCCAGCCGTCGGTCTCGTCCGTGGCCGCGGAGGGCGGGAAGTCGGCCGCCGGGCGTTCGGGCAGCAGCCCGAAGAGGAGCAGGTGGCCGTCCGGTGCGCTGAGGGCGTCGGCGAGGCGGACGTCGTGGCTCGCCGCGCTGATGCCCGTCTCCTCCTTGAGTTCACGGACGATGGCGTGCCGCCAGTCCTCCCTGTCGTCGACGTAGCCTCCGGGGAGGGCCACTCCCCCGCGCGCGGGCGCGATGGTGCGGGTGATCACGACGAGGCCGGTGCCCTGGGTGTCGTACGCGGGCTGGAGGGCCACGGCGACGGGCAGCGGGTTGCGGTAGGCGGTCGCGCCGCAGTCGGCGCAGGTGCGGGGCCAGCCGGAGATGTGCTCCTCGTAGGGTGCGCCACAGCTCGAACAGTGGGAATCCGGGGCGGGGTTGGCGCGGTGCTGGGATGCGGACACGCGCGGACTGTATCCGATGGCGGGGCTTCCGGTCTTTCGCCCCGGGGCCTGGCCCTGATAGACGCGGGGGCATGACAGGACTCGCCTCCGCCCTGCGGAGCCTCACCGCCACCGCTGCCGCCCTGCTGGCCGTCGCCGCCGCTCCCGCGCCCGCTCAGGCCCACTCCGGGCCGAAGGCGCCGAAGGAGTTCGTGGCCCTCAGCGACGTCGACCCGACGATCATCCAGGAGATCCGGTACTTCACCCCGCACAACTTCGTGGGTCAGCCCGTCGACGGCTACAAGAAGCCGATGTGCATCCTCACCGAGCCCGCGGCGAAGGCCCTGCACCGGGCGCAGCGTTCGCTTCTGCGGCGGGGCTACTCCCTGAAGGTGTACGACTGTTACCGGCCCCAGCGGGCGGTCGACCACTTCGTGCGGTGGGCGGAGGACCTCAAGGACACGCGCATGAAGGCGGAGTTCTATCCCCTTGTCGACAAGTCGCGTCTGTTCGAGGACGGCTACATCGCCGCGAAGTCCGGCCACAGCCGCGGTTCGACCATGGATTTGACCGTGGTCCGGCTGCCGGTGAAGCCCACGCGGCCGTATGTTCCCGGTGAACCGCTCTCTCCTTGTTTCGGCCCGAAGGAGCAGCGCTTCCCTGACAACTCCGTGGACATGGGCACGGGCTTCGACTGCTTCGACCCCAGGGCGGGTGAGACCAGGGACGATCAGCTCTCTCCGAAGCAGCTGGCGAACCGGCAGGTGCTGCGGTCGACCATGGAGAGGGCGGGTTTCGTCAAGCTCCCCGAGGAGTGGTGGCACTTCACGTACAAGCCGGAGACCTTCCCGGACACGTACTTCGACTTCCCGGTCTCCCGGAAGTCCCTGTCGCGGCACTGACCTCGCCTAATTCGCTGGAGCCAGGCGGTCGGGGCTCGCTACGGTGCCCGTAACCTAGAGGTCCTAGGTTACGGGCACCGCCCGTCCTGCGCCCCCTCATGCCTTGGAGGCTCCCCATGCACCCGCTGTCCGAGCAGGACATCCGTACGTCGTTCATCAACTGCTCCAAGGGTGAGGCGAAGCGCCTCACCGTCCCCCGCGACCTCGACCGTTTCCCCTGGGACGACCTGGACTTCCTGGGCTGGCGAGATCCAGGGGCCCCCGACCGCAGCTACCTGGTGACCGGGCACGAGGGGCGCCTCACCGGTGTCACGCTCCGCTTCCCCTCCCGCCAGCGGGGCTTTCAGCACCGGAGCATGTGCTCGCTGTGCCTGACCACGCACCCGGGAAGCGGTGTCTCCTTGATGACCGCCCGCAAGGCGGGCGCGGCGGGGCGTGAGGGCAATTCCGTCGGCGTCTACATGTGCACCGACCTCGCCTGTTCGCTCTACGTGCGCGGCAAGAAGCCACTGGAGCCGGGCGCGCGCTTCGAGGAGACCCTGACCGTGGAGCAGCAGATCGCGCGGACCACGGGCAACCTGACGGCCTTCCTGGAGCGGCTCCACGACTGATGGCTCCACCCCGCGCGCGAGAGGGCGTCCGGGGCCACCCCCGTCGGCTCCGGACACCCTCTCCGATACTCGGACGCGAAAGCGGTGTCCAGGGTTCAGCCACCCCACCCCGATGACGGCACGCCGGGAGCGTGGCACACTTCTGACGTTCCGTCAGATCCAGTGCTGTGGAGGGACCTTGTCGCGTACGCGCACACCCGTGGTGCCCCAGTGGTTCGGCGGCGAGGGGGATGCCTTCCGGCTCCTCGGCACCCGCTGCTCGGCCTGTGAAGCCGTGTTCTTCCCGCGGGAGGACGCCTTCTGCCGCAACCCCGGCTGCTCCGGCGGGGAGCTGGTCGAGGTGCCGCTCTCCCGGCGCGGCACGATCTGGTCGTACACGGACGGCCGCTATCGCCCTCCCGCGCCGTATGTGTCCGACCCGGAACTCACCTGGCAGCCCTACACGTTGATCGCTGTGGAGCTGGCGGCCGAGCGCATGGTGGTGCTCGGCCAGACGGTTCCCGGGATCACCCCGGCCGACCTGGAGATCGGCATGGAGGTGGAGGTCGTCCTCGGCGTGCTGAACGAGGACGAGGAGACGACCTGGACGACATGGCAGTGGCGGCCGGTGGGGGTGGGCGCATGAGCGGCGAGGTGGCCGTGCTGGGCGCGGGGATGCATCCGTGGGGCAAGTGGGGCAAGGGGTTCGTCGAGTACGGGACGGTGGCGGCCCGGGCGGCGCTCGCCGACGCGGGGGTCGACTGGCGGGACGTCGGCTCGATCGTCGGCGCGGACACGGTGCGCGGCGGCTATCCCGGATATGTGGCGGGGGCGACGTTCGCGAAGGCGCTCGGCTGGCAGGGCGCGCGCGTGGCGAGCGTGTACGCGGCATGCGCCTCGGGGGCACAGGCCGTCAACACGGCCCGCGCGCAGATCCTTTCGGGGCTCGCGGACGTGGTGCTCGTGGTGGGCGCCGACGCCGCTCCCAAGGGGTTCTTCCGGCCCGCGGGCGGCGACCGTCCGGACGACCCGGACTGGCTGCGCTTCCGCGTCCTCGGGGCGACCAACCCCGCGTACTTCGGGCTCTATGCGCGCCGCAGGATGGCCGTCCACGGGGACACGCTGGAGGACTTCGCCCAGGTCAAGGTGAAGAACGCGGCGGCGGGCGCACTGAATCCGAACGCGCGCTACCGCAAGGCCGTCACGGCCGAGGAAGTGGCCGCCTCCGCCGTCGTCGCCGACCCGCTGCGGCTGCTCGACATCTGCGCCACCTCGGACGGCGCGGCTGCGCTCGTGCTCTCCAGCATGGAGTTCGCGCGCCGGCACGGGGCGGCCGACCCGGTGCGCATCCGTGCGGTCTCCACGGTCACGCCCACGTACCCGACCACCGTCCTGGACCTCCCGGACATCGCGACGGACTCCGCCGCCGTGGTGGAGCCGGGCGGCAGGTCCTTCCGGGCGTCCATCGCCCACGCCGCGTACGAGGAGGCGGGCGTCGGCCCACAGGACCTCTCCTTGGCGGAGGTGTACGACCTCTCCACCTCCCTGGAGCTGCAGTGGTACGAGGAGTTGGGGCTGTGCGGAGAGGGTGAGGGTGCCAAGCTGCTGCGCGAGGGCGCGACGGCTCTGGGCGGACGGATACCGGTCAACACCAGTGGCGGTCTCGCGTCCTTCGGAGAGGCCGTTCCGGCCCAGGCGATCGCCCAAGTCTGCGAGCTCACCTGGCAGTTGCGGGGCACGGCGGGCGACCGGCAGGTCGAGGGCGCGCGGGCAGGGATCACCGCCAATCAGGGCCTGTTCGGGCACGGTTCGTCGGTCGTGGCGGTGCGCTGAGGCGGCCTTCAGCCTCCGGGGGCGGGCCCTGGGGTGAACGCGGCGCACCGGTTAAGCCGGTGCCGTCCGCGACCTTGACGCTCCATCACGGCCGGTGAACACTTCCGGGTGTCAGTCGGCATCGCCGCCCTCGGCTCCGCGCCGCTCAGAGCTCCTGCTCCGCGCGATGGGTCTGCACAAAGGCCCAGCTCAACCGGGTATCCCCCATGGGCGATTCGACTGCGACGGCACGCTCGCCATGGAGGCCGGGCGGGGCGCGGGACGACCCCTGCCTCGGGCTGACGTAGCCAGCGGTAGTCAGGCAGTAGTCGTGGGAACCGCACCCTGCACGGAGTACCGGGGGCGCACCAACCCCCGGGCGAGGGCCTAGGAGCCGCCATGTACTCGAATAGGGACATCTTCGTCGGTGAGACCATCGGCACCGCACTCCTGATTCTCCTCGGCGCCGGTGTGTGCGCCGCCGTCACCCTCAAACACTCGAAGGCGAAGGCGTCCGGGTGGATCGTCATCGCCTTCGGATGGGGCTTCGGCGTGCTGGCCGGCGCCTACACCGCGGGGCCGCTCTCCGGCGGGCATCTCAACCCCGCCGTGACGCTCGGCATCGCCATCGACACCGACAAGTGGGACAAGGTCTGGGTCTATCTGCTCGGTCAGATGGTCGGCGCGATGCTGGGCGCCGTACTCGCGTATCTCGTGTACATGGCGCAGTTCAACGCCAATGTGGCGCGGGGCGTCAAGGACGACGACTCGGCTCCGGACGAGCCGACACCGACGCTCGGGATCTTCTCGACCATCCCCGAGATCCGTAACCCCGTCGCCAACCTGATCACCGAGATCATCGCCACGATCGCCCTGGTGCTTCCGGTGCTCGCGTTCGGCCTCACCAAGGGCCTCGGCCAGTCCGGCACACAGACGCTGATGGTCGCCTTCGTAGTCGTCGGCATCGGTCTCTCGCTCGGCGGCCCGACCGGGTACGCGATCAACCCGGCGCGCGACCTGGGCCCCCGCATCGTGCACACCTTCCTGCCGATCCCCAACAAGGGGACATCCGACTGGAGTTACGCCTGGGTCCCGGTGGCCGGGCCGCTGATCGGCGGCGCCCTCTCGGGGCTCATCTACAACGCAGCGTTCTGACCGCAGCCTTCTGAGCAAGGGGTAACCATGCCGGACAGCTCCGAGAAATTCGTCGCCGCGATCGACCAGGGCACCACCTCGAGCCGCTGCATCATCTTCAATCAGGACGGCGCGATCGTCGCGGTCGACCAGCGGGAACACCGCCAGATCTTCCCCAAGCCGGGCTGGGTGGAGCATGACGCCACCGAGATCTGGTCCAAAGTGCAGGCGGTCGTCGCGGGGGCGATAGCCAAGGCCGGGCTCCGCGCCGACCAGCTCAGCGCCCTCGGCATCACCAACCAGCGCGAGACGACGGTCCTGTGGGACCGCGCCACGGGCAAGCCCGTGCACAACGCGATCGTGTGGCAGGACACCCGTACGTCGGCGCTCTGCAACGAACTGGGCGGCGCGGACGGGCAGGACCGCTTCCGCGAGCGTACGGGGCTGCCGCTCGCCAGCTACTTCTCCGGGCCCAAGGCCGCCTGGCTGCTCGACAACGTGCCGGGCCTCAGGGCGCGCGCCGAGCGCGGCGAGATCGCCTTCGGCACCATCGACTCCTGGCTGATCTGGAACCTCACGGGCGGCACGGACGGCGGCGTCCACGTCACGGACGTCACCAACGCCGGGCGCACCATGCTGATGAACCTGGAGACCCTCCAGTGGGACCCGTCCATCCTGTCCGCGATGAACGTCCCCGAGGCGGTTCTTCCGGAGATCAAGTCGTCCGCCGAGGTCTACGGGACGGCGGTCGGCCAGCTCTCAGGAGTCCCGGTGGCCTCGGCGCTCGGCGACCAGCAGGCCGCGATCTTCGGGCAGGCGTGCTACGACACGGGGACGGCGAAGAACACGTACGGGACGGGCAGCTTCCTGTTGCTCAACACCGGTAACCGGCCGGTCGCTTCGAAGAGCGGGCTGCTCACCACCATGGGCTACAAGATCGGCAGCGAGGCCCCGGTGTACTGCCTGGAGGGGTCCATCGCCATCACGGGCGCCCTGGTGCAGTGGTTCCGCGACCAGCTCGGCATCATCCGCCACGCCGACGAGATCGAGCCGCTCGCGGCGAGCGTGGAGGACAACGGCGGCGCCTACATCGTGCCCGCCTTCTCCGGTCTCTTCGCCCCCTACTGGCGCTCGGACGCGCGCGGGGTGGTCACCGGGCTCACGCGGTACGTCACCAAGGCGCACCTCGCGCGTGCCGTCCTGGAGGCGACGAGCTGGCAGACCCGCGAGGTCGTCGACGCCATGTACCAGGACTCCGGGGTGCAGATCACCACCTTGAAGGTGGACGGCGGCATGACCAAGAACAACCTCCTGATGCAGCACCAGGCGGATGTCCTCGGGGTGCCGGTGATCCGCCCGAAGGTGGCCGAGACGACCTGTCTGGGGACCGCGTACGCGGCCGGGCTCGCCACGGGCGTGTGGAACGACCTGGACGAGCTGAAGGCGCACTGGCAGCGCGACGCCGAGTGGGCCCCGCAGATGGACGCGGAGGCCCGCGACCGCGAGTACCACAACTGGCACAAGGCGGTGGAGCGCAGCTTCGGCTGGCTCGAGGACGGCCAGGAGGGCTGAGACCCCACTGACGGCACGCGCGCGGGGAGGCTTTCCCGCGCCACGCGCGCGTGGTCGAGACTGCGGCCCGTACCCCGGTCGGCGGGGGTGCGGGCCGTAGCAATGTGCGGGGGGCGTGCGGAGGGGCGGGGCTCAGGTGGCCGCGGGCTGACGGGCGGACGCAGCCGTCGCCATGGCGTGCTCCACGACGCCGATGAGGACGTCCTTGACGGACTGCCGGTCGCGGGCGTCGCAGAGGACCACCGGCACGCTGTCGTCGAGGTCCAGGGCCTGCCGTACGTCCTGGGCGGGGTAACGGGCCGCGCCGTCGAAGCAGTTGACGCCGACGACGAAGGGTATGGAACGGCGTTCGAAGTAGTCGACGGCTGCGAAGCAGTCCTCCAGGCGGCGGGTGTCGGCGAGCACGACGGCGCCGAGGGAGCCGGTGGCGAGCTCGTCCCAGAGGAACCAGAAGCGGTCCTGGCCCGGGGTGCCGAACAGGTAGAGCACCAGGTTCTCGCGCACCGTGATGCGGCCGAAGTCCATCGCCACGGTGGTGGTGTTCTTGTCCGCGACGCCGCTGGTGTCGTCGACGGGGCGGCCCGCCTCGCTGAGGGGCTCCTCGGTGCGCAGCGGCTTGATCTCGCTGACGGCGCCGACGAGTGTCGTCTTGCCCACTCCGAAGCCGCCTGCCACCAGGATCTTCAGCGTGACCGGCTCGACGGGTGCGGTGCCGCGCTCAGAACGCTTGAAGATCATCGCTCGTTTCTCCTGCTGCCGTGGTGTCGGGGGTTTCATGTGTGTCGGGGGCTTCATCACGGAGCGGCGGCCCGTATCCGCCGCCTCCGGGGGTCTCGATGACGAGGACGTCGCCGGGGCGCACGTCCGCCGAGTCGCTGCCGCCGAGGTGGTCCACGGTCCCGTCGGCGCGCTCCACGCGGCCCGCGCCCAGCGCGCCGGGGGCGCCGCCCGCCATCCCGTACGGCGCGACCATGCGGTGCTGGGCCAGCGTGGAGACGGTCATGGGCTCGCGGAAGCGGATACGGCGCACCGCCCCGTCCCCGCCCCGCCAGCGGCCCGCACCGCCGCTGCCGCGCCGCACCGCGAACTCCTCGAGCAGGACCGGCAGTCGCCACTCAAGGACCTCGGGGTCGGTGAGCCGCGAGTTGGTCATGTGGGTCTGCACGACCGACGCGCCGTCGAAGCCGTCGCCCGCGCCGGAGCCCGAGGCCACCGTCTCGTAGTACTGATGGCGGTCGTTGCCGAACGTGACGTTGTTCATCGTGCCGGAGCCCTCGGCCTGTACGCCCAGTGCCGCGTAGAGGGCGCCGGTGATGGCCTGTGAGGTCTCCACGTTGCCCGCGACGACCGCGGCGGGCGGCTCCGGGGCGAGCAGGGAGCCGGGCGGCACGATGATGCGCAGGGGACGCAGACAGCCGTCGTTCAGGGGGATGTCGTCGGCCACCAGGGTGCGGAAGACGTACAGGACGGCCGCGTTGACCACGGCGAAGGGCGCGTTGAAGTTGGTGGCGAGCTGCGGTGACGTACCGGAGAAGTCGATGGTCGCCGAGCGCTGGGCGCGGTCGACACGCACACGGACCCGGATGACGGCACCGGAGTCGGTTGGATAAGCGAACTCACCGTCTTCCAGGGCGTCGATGACGCGTCGCACCGCTTCCTCGGCGTTGTCCTGGACGTGCTTCATGTACGCCTGGACCACGTCGATCCCGAAGTCCCCGATCATGCGGGTCACTTCGTCGACGCCCTTCTGGTTGGCCGCGATCTGGGCGCGCAGGTCGGCGAGGTTGGTGGCGGGGTTGCGGGACGGGTAGGGCGCCTCGGTGAGCAGGGCGTGCGTCTCGGCCTCGCGGAAGCGGCCGCCCTGCACCAGCAGCCAGTTGTCGAAGAGGATGCCTTCCTCGTCGATGGTGCGGCTGTCGGCGGGCATGGAGCCCGGGGCGATGCCACCGAGTTCGGCGTGATGACCGCGGGAGGCGACATGGAAGAGCACCCGCTCCCCCGGAGCGTCGAAGACCGGGGTGATGACGGTGACGTCGGGCAGGTGGGTGCCGCCGTGGTACGGGTCGTTGACCGCGTAGGTGTCGCCCGGCCGCATGCCCTCGCCGCGGCGCCGGATGACCTCCTTGACGCTGGTGCCCATGGAGCCCAGGTGGACCGGGATGTGGGGGGCGTTGGCGACGAGGTTGCCGTCCGGGTCGAAGAGCGCGCAGGAGAAGTCGAGCCGCTCCTTGATGTTGACCGACTGGGCGGTGGACTCCAGGCGGGCGCCCATCTGTTCGGCGATCGACATGAAGAGGTTGTTGAAGACTTCGAGCAGCACGGGGTCCGCTTCCGTGCCGATCTCGGAACTCTGCGTGACCGCCACCCGTTCCATGATCAGGTGGCCGTCCGCCGTCCTGGCGGCCTGCCACCCGTCGTCCACGACCGTCGTCGAGCCTGCCTCGGCGATGATCGCGGGTCCGGTGACGACGTCCCCGGCCGGCAACTCCTCGCGCCGGTGAAGGAGTACGTCACGCCAGGCGCCCCGCGTGTGCAGGCGCACGGTGTCGGGGGCTGACGACGTCGGCTGGTCGGTGTCCGTGGTGCCGAGGGCGGAGAGGTCGGGGGGCCTGGTCAGGCCGGTGGCCTCCACGGAGAGGGCCTCCACGACCACGGGGCGGTCCAGGGTGAAGGAGTAGGTGGTCCGGTGCAGCTCTTCGAAGGCGCGCTTCATGGCGCCGGGCTCGCCGAGCTCGACGGTGAGCACGGTGTCGGTGCCGTCGTAGCGCAGTTGGGCGCGGCGGGCGACGCGGATGCGGTCGGCGGGCACGTCCTCGGCGAGGAGTTCGGCGCGCGCCGCCTCCTCCAGGTCGTCGGCGGTCTTCCGGACATGCGGCATGGCGGCGGGCTCCAGGGGCGCCTCCACGGACTGCTCACGCATGGCTGTCGTGTCGGCGAGCCCCATGCCGAGGGCGGAGAGCACGCCGGCCATGGGCGGCACGAGCACGGTGCGGATGCCGAGCGAGTCGGCGACCATGCACGCGTGCTGGCCGCCCGCGCCGCCGAAGGTCGTGAGGGCGTACCGCGTGACGTCGTGCCCCTTCTGGACGGAGATCCGCTTCACGGCGCCCGCGACGTTGGCCACGGCGACCTGCAGGTAGCCCTCGGCCGCCTGTTCGGGCGTGCGGTCGTCGCCGGTCCGCTCGCTGATGTCGCGGGCCAGGGACGTGAACCGCTGGCGTACGAGCGCCTCGTCCAGGGGCTGGTCGCCGTCGGGGCCGAACACCCTTGGGAAGTGGGCGGGTTGGATTCGGCCGAGCATGACGTTGGCGTCGGTGACGGTGAGCGGGCCGCCGCTCCGGTAGGCCGCGGGCCCTGGATCAGCGCCCGCCGAGTCGGGGCCCACGCGGTAGCGGCTGCCGTCGAAGTGGAGGACGGATCCGCCGCCCGCTGCGACCGTGTGGATGTCGAGCATCGGGGCGCGCAGCCGCACTCCGGCGATCTGCGAGGTGAACACGCGCTCGTACGCGCCCGCGTAGTGCGAGACGTCGGTCGAGGTGCCGCCCATGTCGAAGCCGATCACGCGGTCGAACCCGGCGAGCCCCGACATCCGGGCCATGCCCACGATGCCGCCCGCGGGTCCCGAGAGGATCGCGTCCTTGCCGCGGAACTGTCCGGCCTCGGTGAGCCCTCCGTTGGACTGCATGAACATCAGCCGCACACCGTGGAGTTCGGCGGACACGTGCTGGACGTAGCGGCGCAGGACCGGCGACAAGTAGGCGTCGACCACGGCTGTGTCCCCGCGCGGGACGAGCTTCATCAAGGGGCTGACCTCACTGGAGAGCGAGATCTGCGGAAAGCCGGCGCGGGCGGCGAGTTCACCGATCGCCTGTTCGTGCGCGGGGTACAGGTGGCTGTGCATGCAGACGACGGCGACGGCCCGGATCCCGTCGTCGTACGCCTTCTGGAGGGGCCCGGAGAGCGCCTCCAGGTCGGGCTCGCGCAGCACGTCGCCCTCGGCGCCGACGCGCTCGTCGACCTCGATCACGCGCGCGTACAGGAGCTCGGGCAGCGTGATGGAGCGGGCGAAGATGTGGGGCCGGTTCTGGTACGCGATGCGCAGTGCGTCACGGAAGCCCCGGGTGATGACCAGGGCGGTGGGTTCCCCCTTGCGCTCCAGGAGGGCGTTGGTGGCGACGGTGGTGCCCATCCGGACCGAGTCGATCCGCGCGGGGGCGACCCGTCCGCCCTCCGACTCGCCTGCCTGCTCCAGGAGTTCGCGGATGCCTTCGACGGCTGCGTCCGCGTAGCGGGAGGGGTTGTCGGAGAGGAGTTTGTGGCTGAGCAGGCGGCCGTCCGGGGGGCGGGCGACGATGTCCGTGAAGGTGCCGCCCCTGTCGACCCAGAACTGCCAGCCAGTCACGTCTCACTCCCGCTTTCGCGCAGATCGCGCTGTTCAGAGCGCCCGGAGCCCGTTGATCACGTCGCGCAGAATACTCTCGTCGACCAGCTCGGCGGGGGGTACGGGACGTGTCACGTGCACCAGTTCGTCGTCGACGAGATCTCCTATGAGGACGCGTACGACTCCTATGGGGAGGTCGAGGCCGGCCGCTATCTCGGCGACCGACTGGGGACTGTCACGGCACAGCCCGACGATGTCGACGTGTTCCGGGGACAGCGTCTGGTCCGCCTCCGGGTCGTTCGCGCGAGACTCCGCGACGACGACCGCGATGAGGTCGAGCCGGTGCTGTGCCGTGCCCTGGGTGCGGCCGCGCGTCATCGCGTACGGGCGCACCACGGGCCCGGCCTCGTCGTCGAACCAGCGGGGCGTGCCGTGACCGTCTTCGCTCATGTCCTCCCACTACCCTCCCGTGGGCAGGTCGGTGCGCGGCGCCGTCGCCAGATGCGCACCGACCCTCTTGACCAGCAGCGTCATTTCGTACGCCACCAGGCCGACGTCGGAGTCCGCGTCCGCGAGGACGGCGAGGCAGCTGCCGTCGCCCGCGGCCGTGACGAAGAGGAAGGCGTCGTCGAGCTCGACCACGGTCTGGCGGACCCTGCCCGCCTCGAAGTGGCGACCGACCCCCTTGGCGAGGCTGTGGAACCCGGAGGCGACGGCGGCGAGGTGCTCACTGTCCTCTCTGGTGAGGTCCCTGGACACGCCGGTGGGCAGGCCGTCGCCGGACAGGACGATCGCCTTGCGGATGCTGGCTATCCGGCCCACCAGGTCGTCGAGAAGCCAGTTGAGCTCTCTCGACCCCCCGGTCGCGGCGTGCGCGTCGGCCTTCGGTGCGGTCATCGACCGTCCCCCTCAGATGTCGTTCCTGGTGCTGTGCCACCGGCAGGGTCATCGCCCGCGGCGTTCTCGTCCCGCCCCCGCTGCCACCCACGCTGGAGTGCGGCCATGCGGCTGCGTACTTCGTCGGCGTCCCGCTCCTCGGGCCCGGTCCCGGCCGGGGCGGACCCGCGCTCGGTGCGGCGCTCGGGCCCGTCCTTCAACTGCGGGGCGAGGTTGGCCTGCCGGACCCGGCGGGGCAGTCCCGACGGGGCCGCCTCGTCGGGTGCCTGGGCGGGGTCCCTGCGGATCTCCGGGGCCTCGGAGCGGGCCGGGAGGGTGTCGGGCCGGGAGTTGCGGCCGCGGCGCCTGGGGAGGCCGGAGGGGGCGATCCCGGTCTCGGAGGAGCCGGTCGATTCCGGGGCCTCTCCTGGAGAGCGGTCCGTGGCGCCCAGGGCGCTGCCCGCGCGCGGGGGCGTGAGGTCGGGCCAGCCCGACTGCGGCTCCGGCCGGCGGGGCCGGTCGAGGGCCTCGGCCTCCGTGGAGGTCTCGGCCCGCTCCGGAGTCCGGCTGTCCGAGGTGCGGCTGTCCGGGGTGCGGCTCTCCTGGAGCCTGCCGGACTTCTCCAGAGACCTGTCGGCCGGCTCCGGAGCCCGGTCGGCGCGTTCCTCGCCGGTGTCGGAGTCGGGCGTCGGCCGGGACCTCGTGTGGTTGACGGGCCGGCCGTGCGAGGTCACCAGCTTGGGGGTGCTGCGGCGGGGCAGCGGCACGGGTGCCGCCGGGTCGGGGGTGTCGGCGGTGTCGGCGTGGACATCGTGCGTGTCACGGCCGAGCAGCCCCTCGGGGCGGCGGGCCTCGCGCTCGTCCGACTCCCGTTCGTCGCGGGCCTGTTGGTGCTGCTCGCCGGGGACTCCCGCGACGCGGCGGCGCGGCCGGAAGAGGCCGCCGCGCTCGCTGTCCTCGTCCTCGATGGCCCCGGGGAAGCTGCCGAGGTCCGCCATGCCGACGGGCGCCTCCAGCTCGACCGGCCCGTCGAGCAGGGACGCGGGCAGCCCGGGAAGCTGGGCGGCCGAGCTGCCGAGCGGCGTCGAGCGGCCGCTGCCGGCCTCCTGGCGTTGCGGCCGGTCGAGCCGGAAGCCGATGCCGTTCGTGTCGGGCACATCGTCGGTGAGGAGCGTCTCCGGGACGAAGACGACGGCGGTGGTGCCTCCGTAGGGCGACGGCTGCAAGGAGACGCGTACGTTCTGCCGCTGGGCGAGGCGGCTCACCACGAAGAGGCCCAGCCGGTCGGTGTCCGACAGCTCGAACTCGGGGGTCTCCGCGAGGCGCAGATTGGCATCAAGGAGAGCGTCGGCAGCCATGCCGAGGCCGCGGTCGTGGATCTCCAGGGTGAAGCCGTTGGCCACGTGCTCGCCGAGGACCTGCACCGCGGTGTGCGGGGGCGAGAACACCGTGGCGTTCTCCAGGAGTTCGGCGAGGAGGTGGGTGAGGTCGGCGACGGCGGGGCCGGTGACGGCGATGCGGGGCAGGCGGCGCACCTCGACGCGCTCGTAGTCCTCGACCTCGGCGACGGCCGCGCGGACCACGTCCATGAGCTGGACGGGTTTGCGCCACTGCCGTGAGGGGGCGGCCCCGGAGAGGATCACGAGGCCCTCCGCGTGGCGGCGCATGCGGGTGGTCAGGTGGTCGAGGCGGAAGAGGTCGGCGAGTTCGTCGGCGTCCTCGGTCCTGCGCTCCATGGTGTCCAGGAGGGTGAGCTGCTTGTGCAGCAGGACCTGGCTGCGCCGGGCGAGGTTGACGAAGACCTCGGAGACGCCGCGGCGCAGGTCGGCCTGTTTCACAGTGGCCTCGACGGCGGCCCGCTGCAGGGTGTTGAGGGCCGCGCCGACCTGGCCGATCTCGTCCTTGCCGTACGTCAGTCGCGGCGCCTCGGTCTCGACGTCGAGCTGCTCGCCCGCCGCGAGCCGGCGCAGCACCCCGGGGAGGCGGACCCCGGACGCCTCGTGGGCCTCCAGGCGCAGCCTGCGCAGGTCGCGGACGAGGCCGCGGCCGATGCGCACGGACAGGAAGATGGAGACGAGGAGCGCCAACAGGCCGAGCACGCCCGCGACGGCGAGCCGCACGATCACGCCGACGGCTTCCGGTTCGACTCGGTCCTTGAGGCGGTCGCCCGCCTCCTTGTCGCGCTGGGAGAGGTCCTTCAGGACGGCCGCCGACGCCTCGTTCCAGCGGTCCGACGTGATGCCTCGGGGGGTGCCCGCCGAGGACTCGACGACCGACTGCTCCATCGACCGGAGCTCGGTGGTCTCGGCGCCGTTCAAGTAGCGCTCGAAGCGGCTGCGGTCGTCCTCGGGCAGCTGCTGGAGGCTGACCTCGTACAGCAGGTCGCGCTGGGCGATCAGGTCGGAGACCTGCCGGATCTCCTTGTCGCTGATCCGCCGCAGCACGAGGGCGGAGCCGAGCAACGCGTCCTCGCGGGACAGCAGTTCGCGCGCGCGGGTGACGCCGACGAGCGCGCGGCCCTGCTGGTCCAGGCTCACGTCGTCGAGGGCGTGCAGGGTCATCAGGAACTCGTAGCAGGGGTCGATCAGGCGGGTGTAGAGACGTAGGGCGGTGGCCCGGGTGATGGTGCCCTCTTCGACGGTGCGGCGCAGCGACTCGATGCCTCCGAGGGCTTCGAGGAGCGAATTCAGCCGTTCCTCGGACTTGCCGTCGACCTCGTCGCGGAGCTCCGAGTCCCCTGCCCGGGACTCGACTTGGGCCACCTTCTCGTCCGTGGCGTCCCGGCTGCGGCGCAGGGCCGCCAGGGCGTCGGACGAACCGGGGTCGGCGAGGTAGGCGAGCGTCCGGCGGCGCTCCTCCTGGATGACGGTGGCCGTGTCCTCGATGGGATAGCCGATCTTGTCGACGACGTAGGACGCGTTCAGGAGCTTGTCGGCCGAGCGTCCGGTCAGATAGGTGGCGAATCCCCACATCGCGGTGAGGGACACCAGCGGCACGAGCAGCAGCGCCACGATCTTCCGGCGGATGGACTTCCCGCGAAAGCGCATGGCCTCCCCCAGATCGACCCCTTCGGCCATGCGGTGCGACCGGGGGTACACACGTGCGTCAACAAACGGCGCGAGCCTACTACTGACACAGGGACAACTCGAAGGTGCGTCCGGACACCTTTCGGCCGTGACGTGAAAAGGACGTCCCATGTTGTCCGGGCATTACGGGAGATCGCCTCCGGTCATGTGGCACATGCCATCCCATGTCATCCCCCTTCCACGTCCGCCCAGTTGGCCGGAAGCTTTCGCTCCGTGTGCGGGAATCTTTCGTGGCACTTGTTCGTCTTTGAAAGGGGGACAGGGTACGTACCGGATGACATACCGGAGTCCTCGTGGTGAACGTGCCGCGGGGCGGCGGGGGGAGTGACCACAAGTGACGGGCACGGCAAGCAGGGCGAGAGGGACCGGCGGAGCGGCGCAGGAGCAGCGTCCGCCGCTGTGGGTGGAAGAGCCCGCACGCCGCAGGAGGCTCCCCGATCCGGTGCGGACGGCGGCCGTCCGCGCGGTGATCATCGTGTCCCTGACGCTGATACAGGCGATGATCGCCTTCCTGTGCGCCGTCGCCGGCTCCTGGCTCTCCTTCCCCATGGTGCTCAGCAGCGTGGGCAGCACGGTCGTCGCCACCTGGGCAGTCCTCGACGTGTGGGTGACGCGCCAGGTGTGGAACCAACGGCATGGAGTGGTCTCCGTACCGAGCAGCACGGCACGGCAGTTGCGGCGCGAGCGCCGCAAGGCACGCAGGCAGGCGCGGGTGGCGGCGCGCGCCAAGGAACGGATACGACGGCGGGGCGGGACCGGGCAGTTGTCGCACTCGTGAGGTCGTCACTCACGCGTGCGGCCGTGACCCACGCGTGCGGCCGTGATGACACACACGTGGGGCTGTGACATCGCGACCTTGCCGCAAGGAGGGCTCAACTCCCCGCTGTCATACGCCTGTCACTGCTGTCGGCCGCCCCAGCACCCTTCTGGCCCGTGCGAAGCCCCGGGGCCGGTCGACGGCCAGCACGCCCGTGACGGCGCCCCCGCTCTCGTACGAGACGAGGAAACCCTCGCCGCCCTCCTCTCCCAGCACGGGGAGTCCGGCCCCGTCGGACCGCCCCTCCATGACCCGGACCGTCGCTCCGTCGCCGCGGCGCCCGGCGAACTGGAGCCGTGATCCGTACTGGTCCGACCAGAAGTACGACGGCCGGGACACGGTCTCGACCGTGTGTCCCGCGAGCAGGTTGCGCACGGCGACGCGGGGCTGCTCCGTGGCGCTGGTCCAGTGTTCGGCGCGGACGCCGCCCACGCGCGCGACGTCCCCGACGGCGGCCACCTGGGGCACCTCGGTGAGGCACCCCGCGTCGCAGACCACCCCGTCGTCCAGGACGAGTGATGTCCCCCTGAGCCAGGCCGTGTTGGGGCTCGCCCCGATGCCGATGACGACCACGTCGGCGGGGAGGGTCCGGCCGTCGGTGAGTTCCACCTGACGTACGGCCTGAGTGCTCTCCATCCGTACGGCACGAGCGCCCTCCCCGTGCCGCACCGCGCTCCCGCGCAGCGCCGCCACACCCACCCCGGTGAGGAGCCGCACCCCGCCTCTGCGGTGCAGCCCCGCGCAGACCGCGGCCAGCTCCGGGCCCAGTTGGGGCACCAGGGGCAGCGGGGCCGCCTCGACCACGGTGACGTCGTGGCCGAGGCGCACGCACGACGACGCGGTCTCGGCGCCGATGAACCCGCCCCCGATCACGACGACGCGGCACGGGCCGCGCAGCAGGTCGGCGCGGAGCGCGCGGGCGTCGTCGAGGGTGCGCAGGGTGTGCACGCCCGCGAGGTCGTGGGCCGGGCCCGGCAGGCGGCGGGCGTGGGCACCGGTGGCGATGACCACGGCGTCGCTCTCCAGGGCGCGGCCGTCGTCGAGCAGCACGGAGCGGGTGCGGGGGTCCAGGCCGGTGGCCCGGGTGCCGAGGAGCCACCGGGCGTCGAGCTCGGCGGTCTCCTCGCTGTCGGTGAGGGCGAGTTCGGCGAGGGCGGGTGGGGCGTCGTCGGCGGCGGACTCGCCGAACGCAGCCCCCTCGGCCCCGCACCCGTCAGCCACCCGCTCGCCCGCCGCAGGCCCGGAGCCCGCCATCAGGAAGCCCTTCGACAGCGGCGGCCGATCGTACGGCTGATGCGGCTCCGCCCCGACGACCACCAAGCGGCCGTCGAAGCCCTGGGCGCGCAGCTCGCGGGCCGTGTAGAGCCCGGCGAGCGAGGCGCCCACCACCGTGACGGCCTTCATGCCGCGGAGCCCTCCTCCGCGGTCAGGTGCACCTGGATCGTGCCATTCACGACGGTGACCTGGTGGGTGCGGACGGAGCGGCGCGCGGGCAGGCAGGTCGCCTTGCCGGAGCGGAGATCGAATGAGGCGGCGTGGAGCGGGCATTCGACCAGACAGCCCTCCAGCCATCCCTCCGACAGGGAGGCGTCCTGGTGGGTACAGGTGTCATCGATGGCGAAGAGCTCGCCGTCGGCGTTGAACACGGCGATGGGCGGCGTGGTGTCGATGCGGATGGATTCGCCCGCGGGGAGGTCGTCGAGGCGGCAGACGGGAATCATGGTCCCCCCAATAGGTCCCTGGTTCCTGGGTCGTTGAAGGAGAGGTGCGGGGCGCCGAGCAGTCCGTGCGGAGCACACCCGGCGTCGAACCGAGGTGATCCGTATGGGGTGTCGAGCCCTGGAACAGCCTGTTCCCGAGACCGGTCGGGAACAGGACCCTTCGGTAACATGATGTTTCGTATAGCGCACGAGGAAGCGCTGTGCGCAACAGAATCCGGTCGGGGCGCCCGCCGCGTCAAGGGCTTCCCGAAGATGCGGCCAGATGCGGCTTCGACAAGCCGCCGGACGGTGAGAGTTGAGATATGACCGGCACGCGGAAAGACGCTGACCAGAGCGGCAACGGGGACGGGCGGACGGCGGCGCGGCAGTCCAGAGGGGCCGCCGGATCCGTCCAGTCCGTGGACCGCGCGGTGAGCGTCCTGGAGATCCTCGCCCGGCACGGCGAGGCCGGAGTCACCGAGATCGCGGACGAGTTGGAGGTGCACAAGTCGACGGCCTTCCGGCTGCTCGGGGTCCTGGAGGCCCGGGGCCTCGTCGGCCAGGCCAAGGACCGCGGCAAGTACTTCCTCGGCGCGGGGATACTCCGCCTGGCCGGGGCGGCGGCCGTGCGCATGGACATCTCGCAGGAGGGCGGCCCCGTCTGCCGTGAACTCGCCGACGAGCTGGGCGAGACGGTCAACATCGCGGTCCTCGACGACGACGCGGCGGTCAACATCATGCAGGCGCGCGGGCCGGCGTCCGTGACCGCGCAGAACTGGCTGGGCAGACGCACTCCGCTGCACGCCACCTCCAGCGGCAAGGTGCTGCTCGCGCACCTCCCGACGACGCTGCGCGAGGGGCTGCTGGCCCGCACCCTGCCCCGGCTGACCGAGCACACGGTGACCGGAACGGCCGCGCTGCGGGGCGAGTTGGAGTCCGTCACCGACCAGGGGTACGCGGTCGCGGTGGAGGAGCTGGAGATCGGTCTGGCCGCCGTGGCCGCCCCGGTGCGCGCGCACGACAGCAAGGTGATCGGGGCGCTCAGCGCGTCCGGGCCCGTCTACCGGCTGACCGAGGACCGGCTCATCGAGCTCGCCAAACGCACGGTGGCCGCCGCGCAGGAGCTCTCCCGCCGCATGGGGTACGGCTTCTGACCGCGTACGGCTCCTGACGGGGCGCCCTGTCGACTCCCGCACGAGGGCGGGGCCGGGAATCCCGGCCCCGCCCTCACGTGTGTCAGCCGCGTTTCGCCGCGCCGAACCGTTTTGCGAAGGCTTAACTCCGGCCCCTTGACGGCTTCTTGATGACGCTTCCACGATGTCTCCCATAGCGCAACTGATCGTGGAGTACGCAACAACTGTCCACAGCGCAGAGGAGACTGGCCGTGCCACACGAGGTCCGAGCCGTCGTCGCCCTGAAGAAGGGCGCACCCGTCGAGGTGCAGACGATCGTGGTGCCCGATCCCGGACCGGGAGAGGCACTGGTGTCCGTGCAGTCCTGCGGGGTCTGCCACACGGATCTGCACCACCGGGAAGGCGCGATCAACGACGACTTCCCGTTCCTGCTCGGCCATGAGGCGGCAGGCACCGTAGAGGCGGTCGGCCCGGGCGTCACCGGCCTCGCACCCGGCGACTACGTGGTCATCGCGTGGCGGGCCCCCTGCGGCGCCTGCCGCTCCTGTTCCCGGGGCCGCCCGTGGTACTGCTTCGACTCCCGCAACGCCGCCCAGCCCATGACCCTCCTGGACGGCACCCCGCTCAGCCCCGCTCTCGGCATCGGCGCCTTCGCGGAGAAAACCCTGGTCGCGGCCGGACAGGCGGTGAAGGTCGACCCGGCGGCCCGCCCCGAGGCCGCCGGCCTGATCGGCTGCGGCGTGATGGCGGGGTACGGGGCGGCCGTGCACACGGGCGGCGTCAGCCGCGGCGACACCGTGGCCGTCATCGGCTGCGGCGGGGTCGGTGACGCCGCCATCGCCGGGGCGTCCCTGGCCGGTGCGCGCCGCGTCATCGCCGTCGACATCGACGACACGAAGCTCGACGGCGCGACCCGGTTCGGCGCCACCCACACCGTGAACTCCCGCGGCACGGACCCCGTGACGGCCGTGCGCGAGCTCACCGGCGGCTTCGGCGTGGACGTCGCCATCGACGCGGTGGGCCGCCCGGAGACGTACAAGCAGGCGTTCTACATGCGGGACCACGCGGGCGTCCTGGTCCAAGTGGGCGTCCCGGAGCCGGACATGGCGGTCGAGCTGCCCCTCATCGACCTCTTCTCGCGCGGCGGCGCCCTCAAGTCCTCCTGGTACGGGGACTGTCTGCCCGCGCGGGACTTCCCGATCCTCATCGACCAGTACCTCAGCCGCCGCCTCGACCTGGGCGGCTTCGTCACCGAGACGGTCTCCCTCGACCAGGTGGAGGAGGCGTTCGCGCGGATGCGGCAGGGCCAGGTGCTGCGATCGGTGGTGGTCCTGTGAGCGGCCGGAACAGCAGCCCGCGCGCGGGTGCGTCCCCGCGGGTGCTCGTCATCGGCGCGGGGATCGTCGGCTGTTCGCTCGCCGACGAGCTCACCGCGCGCGGGTGGACGGATGTGACCGTCCTCGAGCAGGGGCCGCTGCCCGCCCCCGGAGGCTCCACGTCGCACGCTCCGGGGCTCGTCTTCCAGACCGGGCCCTCCAAGACCCTCACGTCCTTCGCCGCGTACACCGTCCGGAAACTGAACTCGCTCTCCGTGGACGGGCTTTCGTGTTTCCACCCCGTCGGCGGTCTCGAACTCGCCACCACGCCCGAGCGCTGGGCCGATCTGCACCGCAAGGCCGGATACGCCGCCTCCTGGGGCGTGCGCGCCGAGCTGGTCGGACCGGAGCGCTGCAAGGAGCTGTGGCCGCTGATCGACGCGGGCAAGGTCCTCGGCGGTCTGCACACCCCCGACGACGGGCTCGCCCGCGCCGTCCTGGCCTGCCGGGCCCAGATGGAGCGGGCCGAGCGGCACGGCGCCCGCTTCCTGGACCGGCACACCGTGACCGGGATCGACCAGGAGGGCGGCCGCGTCACCGCCGTCGTCACCGACCGCGGCACCTTCCCGGCCGACCATGTCGTCTCGGCCGCCGGGTTCTGGGGGCCGGTCATCGGGCGGATGGCGGGCGTCGACGTACCGCTGCTGCCGCTCGCCCACCAATACGCGAAGACGGCGCCGCTGCCCGAGCTCGCCGGTGTCAACGACCCGCGCGCGGAGGCCACGCGGCCCATCCTGCGCTTCCAGGACCGCGACCTGTACTTCCGCGAGCACACCGACCGCATCGGCATCGGCTCGTACGCCCACCGGCCGCTGCCCGTCGACCCGTTCACCGTCGCCACATACGACGAGGCGACCGCCCGCGCGCAGGACATGCCCTCCTCGCTGCCCTTCACCGAGGACGACTTCGCACCGAGCTGGCGGGACAGCCAGTGGCTGCTGCCCGCCCTGGGCGCCTCGGCCGTCGAGGAGGGCTTCAACGGGGTCTTCTCGTTCACGCCCGACGGCATGCCGGTCCTCGGCGAGTCCCGCGCCCTGCGCGGCTTCTGGCTGGCCGAGGCGGTGTGGGTCACCCACTCCGCCGGCGTGGGGAAGGCGGTCGCCGAGTGGATGGTCGAGGGGCGCGCCTCCATAGACCTGCACGACTGCGACCTGGCCCGCTTCGAGGACGCCCAGCGCTCCCCCGCGTACGTCGCCGACCGGGGCGCGCAGCAGTTCGTCGAGGTGTACGACGTCCTCCACCCGCTGCAGCCCCTGGAGCAGCCGCGCCCGCTGCGCGTCAGCCCCTTCTACGCCCGGCAGCAGGAGCTCGGCGCCGTCTTCCTGGAGGGCGGCGGCTGGGAACGCCCGCACTGGTTCGAGGCCAACGCGCCCCTCCTGGAGGGCCTCGACGTGCCCGCGCGGGACGCCTGGTCGGCCCGCCACTGGTCGCCGATCGCGGCGGCCGAGGCCCGGGCCACCCGCGAACGCGTCGCCCTCTACGACATGACGCCGCTGCGCCGCCTGGAGGTCACCGGGCCCGGAGCCCTCGACTTCCTGCAGCGCATGACCACCAACAACCTCCGTAAGAAGCCCGGTTCGGTCACCTACACGCTGCTCCTCGACGAGGCGGGCGGCGTCCGCTCCGACCTGACGGTGGCCCGGCTCGCCCCCGACCGCTTCCAGGTGGGCGCCAACTCCCCCGCCGACCTGGACTGGCTGCTGCGCCACGCCCCCGCCGACGTGCACCTGCGGGACATCACCGCGGGCACCTGCTGCGTCGGGGTCTGGGGCCCGCTCGCCCGCGACCTGGTGCAGCCGCTCACCCGCGACGACTTCTCGCACACTGCGTTCGGCTACTTCAAGGCCAGGGAGACCCACATCGGCCACGTCCCGGTCACCGCCCTGCGCCTCAGTTACGTGGGCGAGCTGGGCTGGGAGCTGTACACCAGCGCCGACCTGGGGCTGCGGCTGTGGGACACGCTGTGGGAGGCGGGGCGCGAGCTCGGGGTCATCGCCGCCGGGCGGTCCGCGTTCAACAGCCTCCGCCTGGAGAAGGGCTACCGCGCGTGGGGCGTCGACATGACCACGGAGCACGACCCGTACGCCGCGGGGCTCGGATTCGCCGTGCGCCCCGACAAGGGCGAGTTCGTCGGGAGCGCGGCCCTGTCCCGACTCGGCGCCCCCGAAAGGAAGTTGACGCCCCTCCTTGTCGACGATCCGGCCGCCGTCGTCCTCGGCAAGGAACCGGTGTACGTCGGCGGGACGCCTTCCGGGTACGTCACCAGCGCCTCGTACGGCTACACGCTGGGCCGCTGTGTCGCGTACGCCTGGCTGCCGCCTCTGGAGTCCGGCACCGGGGTGCACATCGAGTACTTCGGAGAGAAGGTCTCCGCGACCGTCGCCGAAGAACCGCTGTTCGACCCGGAGATGACCCGCATCCGCCGCTGACGGCCTGTGACCGCCGCCGACGTGCACTGACGTGCGCTCACGCCCTGAAGCGGCCCTCTCCTTGTCGCCGATTGCCCTTTCTCGCCCCCTGGAGGCCCTGTGTCCCCCACCTACGACGTGATCGTCATCGGCCTCGGCGGCATGGGGAGCGCCGCCGCCCACCACCTCTCCGCGCGCGGGGCCCGCGTGCTCGGCCTGGAGAAGTTCGGCCCCGTGCACGCCCGCGGCTCCAGCCACGGCGGGTCGCGGGTCACCCGCCAGTCGTACTTCGAAGACCCCGCGTACGTCCCGCTGCTGCTGCGCTCCTACGAGCTCTACGAGCGCCTGGAGCGGGACACCGGCCGCGACATCGCCACCCTGTGCGGCGGCGTGATGGTCGGCCGCCCGGACAGCCGCACCGTCGCGGGCTCGCTGCGGTCGGCGCGGCAGTGGGACCTGCCCCACGAGCTGCTGGACGCCCACGAGCTGCGCCGCCGCTTCCCCACGCTCGCCCCGCGCGAGGACGAGGTGGCCCTCTACGAGGCGCGCGCCGGGTTCGTGCGGCCCGAGAACACCGTCGCCGCCCATCTGCAGCTCGCCGGGCAGCAGGGCGCGGACCTGCACTTCGAGGAGCCGATGACGCGCTGGGAGCCGTGCGGGGACGGCGTGCGCGTGCACACCGCCGAAGACGCCTACACCGCGGGCCAGTTGGTGATCTGCCCGGGGGCCTGGGCGCCGCGCCTCCTCACCGACCTGGGTGTGCCGTTCACCATCGAACGGCAGATCATGTACTGGTTCCAGCCCAGTGGCGGCGTCGGCCCTTTCCTCCCGGAGCACCATCCGATCTACGTCTGGGAGGACGCACAAGGAGTGCAGGTCTACGGATTCCCGGCCATCGACGGGCCCGAACTCGGCGCGAAGGTCGCCTTCTTCCGCAAGGGGACCGTGTGCACTCCGGAGACCATCGACCGGACGGTGCACGACCACGAGATCGCGGCGATGGCCGGCCACATGTCCCGGCAGATCCCGCTGCTGCCCGGCCGCTTCCTGAAGGCGTCGACGTGCATGTACTCCAACACCCCCGACGAGCACTTCGTCATCACCCGGCACCCGGCCCACCCGGAGTCCGTCACCGTCGCGTGCGGCTTCTCCGGGCACGGCTTCAAGTTCGTGCCCGTCGTCGGGGAGATCGTCGCCGACCTGGCTCTCCAGGGCCGTACGCACCACCCCATCGAGCTCTTCGACCCCAGCCGCCTCGCCGGTGCGCCCGCCTGAGGAGTACGACCGTGACGACCTCGCCCACCACCTCGAACCCGGCCCGCACGGACCCGGCCGGGCCACCCGCCGCACCCGAGCACGGCGCCAGCCTGATCGCCACCCTGCCCGGCCCCTCCTACACCGACCCCGAGCACTTCCGGCGCGAACAGGAGCGCGTCTTCGAAGCGCTGTGGTGCTGTGCCGTGCGCTCAGCCGACCTGGAGCGGCCCGGCGCCTTCCGCACCGTCCAGATCGGCCGGGAGAGCGTCCTGGTGACCCGCACGCGCGCGGGTGAGCTGCGGGCCTTCCTCAACGTCTGCCGCCACCGCGGCGCCCAGCTGTGCACCGAGGAGTCCGGCGAGGTCCGCCGCGCCCTCCAATGCCCGTACCACGCCTGGACGTACGACCTGGACGGCCGCCTCGTCGCGGCCCCGAACCTGGTGAAGATGCCGGACGTGGACCGGTCCGCGTACGGGCTGCACTCCGTGGCCCTCAGGGAGTGGCTCGGCTACGCCTGGGTGTGCCTGGCCGAGGAGCCGCCCTCGTTCGAGGAGACCGTCATGGGTGCGGCCGTGGAGCGGCTCGGGGACCCCGCCGCGATCGCGCACTACCGCACCGAGGAGCTGGCCCTCGGCAAGCGCGTCCGCTACGACGTGCGGGCCAACTGGAAGCTCATCGTCGAGAACTTCATGGAGTGCTACCACTGCGCGACCATCCACCCCGAACTCACGGACGTCCTGCCCGAGTTCGCGGACGGCTTCGCCGCGCAGTACTACGTGGGGCACGGCGCCGCCTTCGGAGAGGACGTCGAGGGCTTCACGGTCGACGGCAGCTCCGGCTTCGGACGGCTGCCCGATGTCGCCGAGGAACAGGACCGCCGCTACTACGCGATCACGGTCCGGCCCACGGTCTTCGTGAACCTCGTCCCGGACCACGTCATCCTGCACCGCATGTTCCCGCTCGCGGTCGACCGCACGGTCGTCGAGTGCGACTGGCTGTACGCGCCCGACGTCGTCGCGTCGGGCGCCGACCTGTCCAAGTCGGTGGAGCTCTTCCACCGGGTCAACACCCAGGACTTCGCGGCCTGCGAGCGCACCCAGCCAGCGATGGCCTCACGGGCCTACCGCGCGGGCGGGGTCCTCGTGCCCACGGAGCACCACATCGCGGGCTTCCACGCGTGGCTCAGCCGGCTGCTGGACGCTTGAACATCCGCGTCGCCGTGATCTCCCCGTGCACGGTCTCCCCGGCCGGGTCCTGCTGCTGCGGCAGGCCCGGCCGCAGGTGCTCCTCGACGCTGATGTACTTGAGCCCGGCCCGCAGGTCCGCGTCGTTGCGCAGGCGGATGACCAGCGGGAACTCGGCCAGCGCCGTCGTGTCGAACAGGCCGGTGGTGTACAGCAGCTGCACGCCGAGCGCGTCCGAGACGGCCCGCTGGAGCTCCAGGAGGTACGTCGCGTTGGCGCGGCCGATGGGGTTGTCCAGGAACAGCGTGCCCGCGTGCCGGTGCTTGTCCCGGCCCCGGTCGTTGCTGCGCAGGGCGGCCATCGTGCAGTACAGGGCGATGGCGGCGGTGAGCAGCTGGCCGCCGGAGAAGACATCGCCCATCTGCCCGACGGGGACCCGCTCGGCGCGCAGCACCGCGTCCGGCTTGAGGATCTCCACGGCGACGCCGCGCGGCTCCAGGGCGGCCTGAACTCCGCGCAGCAGCAGGGACATTCCGTCCCGCCGCATGTCGGAGTTCTTCTTGACGGCCGCGCGCGTGGCCTCGTCGATGACCTCGCCGAGCCGCTCGGTCAGCGTGGCCTGGTCGGGCTCTTCGAAGCGGACGCGCAGGAACTCCTGGCCCGACCACTCCCCCAGGCCCTCCGGCAGCCGCGACAGGCGCTGCGCCGAACGCAACGTGGCCAGGGCCGACTCGACCAGTCCGCGCAGCCGGTCCACGATGCTGTCGCGGTTGCGCTCCAGCTGCTCCAACTCGTCGGTGAGGACGCGCAGTCGGGGTGCGAAGGCGTCGGCCCACTTCTTGGCGTGCTCCGGCAGCGCGGACGCGGGCAGTTCGCGGATCTGCTGGCGCGCGGGGGTGCGCACCTGCTCGTAGCGGGTGGAGTTGGCGTGCCGCACCAGGATGTCGCCGGCCTCGCGCACGGCCGCCTCCGCGGCGGACAGGTCGGCGGCGCAGCCGCGCAGCGAGCGGCGGGCCTCGGCGGCGCCCTGGCGGCCCTCCTCGAGGGTGCCGGGGTAGGGCTCGGGCTCTTCTTCGGCCTCGTCGTGGTGCTCGCGCAGCAGGTCGCGCAGGAGCGCGGCCGTCTCGTCGAAGCCACCGGCCGCGTCCTCGGTGGCGCGGTGGGTCTGGAGGAGCGCGGCGTGCGCCTCCTTCGCCCGGCGGAGCGCCTCGGTGCGCGCGGCCAGTTCACCGGTGGCGGTGCGCAGCAGGGCCTGGGCCTGCTCCGCGTCGGCGGGCACCAGGTCCTCGGGGAGCTCGGTGTGCGCGTCGCCGTCCTCGGGGGCGTGCCGCTCGGCCTCGCCGCGCAGTCGGCCGAGCTGCTCGCTGGCGGCCGACGCACGGGTCTCGATGAGCTGGACCTGGGCCTCCGCGCGCGCGGCGGCGGCCTGCCGGGACGGCCCGTCCGCGCCGTCGGTGCTCTCCAGGAGCTGGGCGGCGCGGGTGCGGACCTTGTTGCTGAGCCGGTCGAGCTCGGCGAGGGCGGCGGACTCGTCGCTCTCGGCGCGGGCCTGTTCGGCGCGCAGGTCCGCGCCGACGCCGACCTTCTCGTACAGCTGCGAGGCGGCGCGGTATGCCTCGCGCAGCGCCGGGAGGGACGTCTGCGGGGCGCCCGCCTCCGCCGGTACGTCCTCGGGGGCGCCTGCGATGTCGGCGCGCTCGGCGCGCAGGGCACGCGCGGTGCGGCGGGCGTCATCGGCGGCGCGCTGGGCGGCGCGGCGGTCCTCGTCGGCGGCGCGGGCGCGGTCCAGGCAGGTCTGGGCGCGGGCCTCCGACTCGACGGCGTCGTCGGCGAGTTCGCGCAGGGTGGTCTGCCAGCCGGCGCGCTCCCGAAGGCGGAACGCGAGCCCGGCGAGGGCGTCGGCGGCGCGCCGCGCCTTCTGGGCGGCCTCCTGGCGCTCGTCCCGGACCCGGGACGCCTCCGCGGCCGCCTCGTCGGCCTCCGCGCGCGCGGTGCGGGCCTCGACGAGCTCGGCCTCGCTCTCCTCGGCGAACTCGCGTGCCTCGCGGGCGGCCTGGGCCAGCTCGGTGAGCCGTCCCGCCGGGCAGCCGGTGCGCCAGGAGCCGAGCCGGGCGGCCAGCTCGCGGTCCTTGGCGAGGCGGACCGCGAGGGCGCGGATCTCCTCGTCCCGTCGGCCGGCCCGGGCACGGAGGGCTTGGCGCTCCTCGTCGGCGGCGTGCTCGTCGTGCATGGCCGGGTTCGGCGGCACCAGGAAGACTCCGGAGGCGCCCGCCTCGGAGGCGGACTCGGCCGGGGCCGGGGCGAGCAGCGCCGCCGCGGTGCCCACGGCGACGGCGGAGCGGGGCAACAGGGCGGCGCCGTCCAGCACGTGGCGGGCGCGCGCGTGGGTGTCGGGCTCGGTGATGACGACGCCGTCGACGAGCTCGGGGCGGGCGGCGAGCACACGCGCGTGGTCGGCGGGGTCGACGGCCTGGGCGAGGTAGCGCCAGCCGGGCAGGGCGGGGATGCCGTGCTCGCCGAGGTACTCGACGGTGGCCAGGACGTCGGGTCCCGGGGGCAGCAGCCCGCCGTCGCCGAGGGCGCCGAGGATGCGGGCGTCGTCGGCGGCGGCGGTCCTGAGCTCGAAGAGCTGCCGCTCGGCCGTGCCGACGCCGTCCTCCAGGAGGGTGCGCAGGTCGTCGGCGCCGCGGTCGAGGTCCTCGGGGGTGAGGCGGGCGCCCTCGGCGGGCCCTTCGAAGGCGGGCTCCGACTCGGCCGTGCCGTCGGCGTCCGTACGGGCCCTGGGCACTGCGGCGGCGCCGGACGCGCCCTCCAGGCCGAGGAGTTCGGCGATCCGCTCCTCACCTGCGAGGGACTCGGCGGCACGGTGCTCGGCGTCGTGGGCGCGCTCGGCGGCGGCCGCCGCGTCCGAGGCGCGCGCCGCGGTGAGTTCCGCGCGGGCCTCGGCGGCTGCGGTCTCCCTGGCGTGGTCGGTGGCGCGCCGGGCCGCCTCGCGCGCGGTGTCCCAGGCGGCGACGGTGGTCTTCTCGGCGTCGCTCGCGGCGAGCGCGGCGCGGGCCGGGTCGGCGTCGGGCGCGGTGTCGTCGATCCAGCCCGCGCGGACGGCCTCGGCGGTCTCCTGCTCGACCTCGCTGAGGCGCTGGCGCAGATGCCCGGCCTCGCTGCGGGCACGCTGTGCCTCGGTGGCGGCGGCGGTGGCGTCGCGGTGGGCGGTCTCGCCGGTCTCCTGGAGGGCGGCGGAGCGCTCCTCCTCTTCATTGGCGAGGTTCTCCGCGTCCTCAGCGGCGGTGTGCAGGGCCCGTACGAGATCGGAGGCGGCCTTGGCGCGGGCGGCGAGGGCGGGGGCCGCGTCCCGCTCGGCCTCGCGGATCGCGGCGGCCACGCGCGCGGAGCGGTCGGCCGCCGCCCGGTGGCGCAGGACGGCTTCGGCGGCCTGCCATGCGGAGTGCAGCGTGCGGGCCTCGGTGAGCTCGCGACGCTGGGCCGCGGCGGCCTTCTCGGCGACGGTGAGCGCCAAGGAGGCGTGCCGGTAGGCGAGTTCGGCGGAGATCAGGGCGCTGGTGCCGCGCGCCTGTTCGGCCTCGGTGACCGTGTGGGCGGCTCCCGTGACCTGCTCGGCGAGCTCGGCGGCGCGGCCCCGCTCCTGGGCGCCGCGCGCGGAGAGCCTGCGGGCGAGGGTGCGGGTGCGCCGCTCGGCACCCGCGTGCACGTCACGCGCGCGTGCCCGGGTGTCGGCGGCGTCGACGATGCGGCCGAGGAGGTCCACGGAGCCCGCGGTGAAGTCCCGCTCGGCGATGAGCTCGGCGCGCCGCCCCAGCTTGTTGCCGAAGCCGTGGACGAGGTCGGCGAGGCCGTCCGTGTCGCGGGTGTCGGTGACGGCCCGCAGCAGCAGGTCGGTGAAGTCGGAGTCCTTCTTGACCGCGAACAGGCCGGCGGCCTCGCCCTCGTCGGCGTTCATCTCGCGCTGGTAGCGGAAGAGTTCGGGATCCAGGCCGAGGTCGCCGAGGTGCTCGTTCCAGCGGTCGTGGATCTCCTCCCAGTGCACTTCGAGATGGGGGTACGCCTTGACCGCCTCGGTCAGCGCGTCCCGGAAGCCCTTCATGGTGCGGCGCCGCCCCTGGGCGCCCGAGGCACCCTCGACGGGCGCCCGCACGGCGGTGGACTCGGCGACCGGGAGCGAGTCCAGGCTCATCCCCGGGCCGGGCCGGAACGAGTACCACGCCTCGGCGAACTTCCGCGGGTCGTTCGAGACCTGCCGCCCGCGCCACTCGCTGACCTTGCCGACGACCACGCACTCCCCGGTCAGCGTGTGCTGCCACTCCAGGGCGACGTGTCCGCAGTCGTCGGCGAGGAGGAACTTGCGCAGCACGCCGGAGCTGGCGCCGCCCAGGGTGTTGCGGTGGCCCGGGAGCATCACCGAGAAGATCAGCTTGAGCAGGACGGACTTCCCGCCGCCGTTCTCCAGGAAGAGCACGCCGGCGGGGGCGGGGCGGCGCGGCGGGCCGACCGGCTCGTCCTCGAAGAACTCCGCCTGGGCGGGCGCGGGGTCGGGCACGGGCTCGCCCACGCCGCGCAGGTCAAGCACGGTGTCGGCGTAGCGCGCACCGGCGGGGCCGATGGAGTAGAGGCGGACCCGGGACAGCTCGTACATGGCGGCGGACTCTCGTCGTAAGTCGTGCGGAACGGCAGGAAGTTGAGGGGGCGGGACCGGCCCGGTGGCCGGGGGCGGGGCGGCGCTGCGGGGTGCCGCGGAGCGCGTCAGGAGTGGAACGGCAGGCCCGCGCCCTCGGCCAGCTCCAGGTCGTCGGTGTCGTCGGGCGGCAGCAGCGTCGCGGAGCCGTCGGTGACCGGCACGATGCCCAGCTCCAGGAGCTCGGCCAGCGCCGCGCTGCCGGCCATGTCGCGGACCTGGAGCTGGTAGCGCGCGGTGGTCCGGTAGGTGCCTCCGGAGTCGTCGCCGGTGCGCTGCAGGAAGCCGGAGTCGGTGAGGAACGCGACGGCCTTGCCCACGATGCCGGTGGTCGAACCGGCCAGGCGGCGGGCGTCCTTGGTGGCTCCGGTGGCGCTGCGCCGCGCCCAGATCCGCCAGGCGGCCTCCAGGCTCGGGGCGTCGCTCGCGGGGTCGGTGTTCTCGCCCTGTTCCTCGGCGCGCTCCTCCAGGCGGCGGCATGCCTGGCGGACGAACGCGTCGACCCCGTTGACGCTGACGCGTCCGATGTAGCCGTCGTCGGCGAGGTCCTCGGGGCGCGGGAACGCCATGGCGGCGACGGAGAGATGGGCGAGGCCGTGCAGGAAGCGGTCGGTCGAGTCGGCGGAGGCGCGGCGGGCGTAGTCGCCCATGCGGACCGCGAAGACCGAGTCCTCGGCGGCCGTCACGGCCATCCCCGCGCGCGGGGACACTTCCAGGACGACGAGCCCGAGCCCGGCGGCGACGGCGTCGGCGAGCCGCGCGAAGGGCGGGTCCTCGCGGTAGCGGCGCAGCAGTTCGCCGTACTCCTGGTCGCGGGCGGGCTGGAGCTTGGGCTGGAGGCCGAAGGCGACGAGCCGCGCCGCGTCGGCGGCGTCGGCCGGGGTGACGGGGGCGTTCGGAGCGGGTGCCTCGGAGGCTTCCGGCTCGCCCCACGCGGCGTGCTCTGCGGGGTGCTCGGTCACGGCTGGTGCTCCTTGCGGCAATGATGCGGTCGTACGTCCCCGAGCGCGCCCGGCGCCTCGGCGCGGGCCTCTCGGCTCGCGCGCCTCTCGCGGGCGTCGCTGTCCTCGCGGACCTTTGAAGGGTTCGGCTCTGCGGCCATCAGGCGGCCTCCGTCCGGTCGGCGGCCATCCCGACGGCGTCCAGGAGGGCGGTGCCCACGATGAGGTCGGCGCCGCCGAACTCCGCGTCGTCGAGCTCCGTGCCGTCGTCCACCGCGAACAGCAGCTTCTCCTCGCCCTGGCGGTAGGCGGTGCCGACCGGCGGGCTGGCCGCGTGGACGGCCAACAGGGCGACCAGATACGGCAGTTCGGAGTCGCGGCGGCGGGCCTCGGCGAGCAGCCCGGACAGGCGCCGGGGCGCGTCCGAGGGCAGGTCGAGCAGCTCCATGGCGGAGGCGAGCTGCTCCTCGCTGAACCGGCTGTCGTCCGGGGTGGCGATCAGGTCCGGCTCGGGCATCTCGGCGCCGAGGTGCTCGCGCTCCATGGGCGGCGTCAGCAGTATGTCGACGAGGTCGCCGACGCGGACCGAGACGGGCGTGCGCAGGCCGGTGCCGCGCGCGAAGAAGGCGTCCGTGACGCGGATCGCCTGCTCGACGGGGAGCGGCAGGACGGGCGCCACGAGCTGCCCGTACAGGTCGAGGCCCGCGCGCGCGGTGGGCGTGGCGAACGCCTGCCGGTCCTGCTCGGCGCGGAACAGCGGCCCGGCCTCCAGGAGCCGGGACTGGAGCTGGGTGTGGCGGCGGATGCAGTCCTTGACGATGTCGACCAGCTCGGCGGCGCGGCGCTTGTGCTCGGGGTCCTCGGACTCGTCGCGGGCCTTGCGGATGTTGGTCAGGATCGCGTTCTCGTGGCGGTAGCGGTCGGCGACGTGGTCGAGCGCCTCGGCGATCATGTCGGGGACGGCCTCGAGCCAGTCGACCGCCCGGACGTTGCGCCGGGTCGCGTCGAGGGCCTTGCGGAGCGTCTCCGAGTACTGGACGGTCCGGTAGCGGGCCTGCTCGGCGGCGAGCTGGGCGTCGGCGAGACGGCCGCGGCTGATCAGGACCTCGAGCTTGACCTCGGCGGCGATCTGGGCGCTGGTGACGTCCGTGTCGAGGGCGCCGACGAGGACGTTGACCGCTTCGTCCGTCGTACGGAGGTACACGCTCCCCCCGTAGCCGGGGACCTCCTCGATGAGCTTGAAGTCGTAGTCCCTGCGGACATACGAGCCGTCCGGCGCGAACGTGCCGTACACCGCGCGGAAGCCGCGGTCGACGCTGCCGACGTTGATCAGGTTCTCCAGGACCCAGCGGGCCACGCGCTCATGCTCGGCGGCCGGGCGCCGGGGGGCCTGGGCGGCGACGCGCGGGAGCAGCCTGGCCACCACCTGCTCGTGGTCGGCCCCGGTGTCGAAGTCCATGTTGAGCGTGACGAGGTCGATGGCGGAGAGGGCCACCTCGGCCATCGCGTAGCCCGAGTACTCCCCCGCGAGGTTCGCCTTGCGCGCGTCCAGGTCGTGCAGCGGAGCGGTGCAGGCGAGCGCGCGCAGGCGGCGCGCCAGGCCCTCGTCGGCGGCCGGGCCCAGAGCGGGCCGCGGCCCCGCGCTGAGCTGGGGCGGAGCGGTGTCCGTTGCGGCAGGCGAAGTCACGGTGCACAGACTAGGTCCTCGGTCTGACAACGGTCGAAACGGCGCAGAATCGACCGCTTCGGCCGCGGGTCACTCGTGACCGTCAGCCCTCCGCCGCCACCCGCTGCCCGTACGCCTCGACCAGCCCGCGCCGCGAGTCGTCGAGGTACTCGGCGAGCAGCCGCTCGGCCTCCCCGGCGTCGCCGTCGCGCAGACTGCGCAGGATCGTGCGGTTGCGGACGAGGTAGGGCTCGTGCAGCCGCCGCGGATCGTCCACCACGTGGAAGGCGAGGCGCAGTTCGGCGAAGACGCTGCGCATCACCTCGTCGGTGCGCGCGCTGCCCGCGAGGGCCACGAGGGCGCGGTGGAAGTGGATGTTGGCCGTGGAGACGCCCTTCCAGTCCCCGGCGCGCGCCGCCCGGCCGCCCTGCTCCACCGCCTCCACCACCGCGTCGAGTGCGAACGGCGGCTCGCCGAGCGCCCGGACGACGGCGCACTCCACGAGGTGCCGCATGCGGTAGATGTCCTCGACGTCCTCGATGGTGAGCACGCGCACGAAGACGCCCCTGTTGAGCTCGTGGACGAGCAGGCGCTCGTGGGTGAGCAGCCGGAACGCCTCGCGCAGGGTGTTGCGGGAGACGCCGAGGGCGCCGCCGATGCTGTCTTCGGAGAGCCGCGTCCCAGGCGGGAAGTAGCCCTCCGCGATGCGGCTCCGCAGGATGTCCGCGACGCGTTCCGCGGTACTCGTGCGGCCCAGGAGCGCGCGGTCGTCGGCGAGACCCGTCAGTTCAGCCATGCGCAGCCATCCCCTCAGCCATGCCCGGATTCAACCGCAGACTCAAGAACGAAACAACATGGGTATTGAGGGATCGTTCAACGATCCTCTACCTTGTCGACTCATCAGCACACGCTCAGCACGGCTGACAGCGCTCACAGCACCGCCCACCCCTCTGCGAGGTGCCCATGAGTACGACCCCACCGCCCCACGCCGTCACCACCGACCCCCAGGGAGCCGCGGGCGAACTCGCCCACCAGGAGGGCGCGTTCGGCTGGCTCCGCGCCCTCGGCCCGCGCGGGCGGCGCGCCTTCGCCGGTGCCTTCGGGGGCTACGCCCTCGACTCCTACGACTACTTCACGCTGCCGCTCAGCATGGTCGCGCTGTCCGCCTACTTCGGCCTCAACAGCGGCCAGACCGGCCTGTTCACCACGGTCACGCTGGTCGTCTCGGCGGTGGGCGGCGCCGTCGCGGGCGTGGTCGCCGACCGCATCGGCCGCGTCAAGGCGCTGATGATCACCGTCATCACGTACGCGGTGTTCACCGTCGCCTGCGGGTTCGCGCCCACCTATGAGTGGCTGCTGGTCTTCCGCGCCCTCCAGGGGCTCGGTTTCGGCGGCGAGTGGGCGGTCGGCGCCATCCTGGTCGCCGAGTACGCGACGGCGAAGAACCGCGGCCGCACCCTCGGCGCGATCCAGAGCTCCTGGGCCGTGGGCTGGGCGCTCGCCGCGGTCGTCTACACCCTGGTCTTCGAGTTCCTCGACGACGACCTGGCCTGGCGGGTGATGTTCTGGACCGGCGCGCTCCCCGCACTCCTGGTGATCTACGTGCGCCGCCGGGTCACCGACGCCCCGGAGGCGGCCGAGAAGCGCAAGCACAGCTCTACGAAGGGGTCGTTCACGGCCATCTTCCGGCCGGACCTGCTGCGCGTCACGCTCTTCGCCGTGCTCCTGTCGACCGGCGTCCAGGGTGGCTACTACACCCTCGCCACCTGGGTTCCCACCTACCTCAAGGACGAGCGCGGGCTCACGGTCGTCGGCACCGGCGGCTATCTCACGTTCCTGATCTCCGGGGCCTTCCTCGGCTACCTCACCGGCGGCTACCTCACCGACAAGCTGGGCCGCAAGCGCAACATCGCGCTCTTCGCGTTCCTCTCCGCGCTGAGCATCCTCGCCTACACGAACATCCCCGAGGGCTCCAACGGCCTTCTCCTTGTGCTCGGTTTCCCGCTCGGCTTCTGCATGTCGGCCATCTTCAGCGGGTTCGGCTCCTTCCTGAGCGAGCTGTACCCCACGGAGGTGCGCGGCACGGGGCAGGGCTTCACGTACAACACCGGCCGGGCCGTGGGCGCCGCCTTCCCCACGCTGGTGGGCTTCCTCGCCGACAGCTGGGGCGTGGGCGGCGCGCTCGTCTTCGGAGCGATCGGCTACGGCCTCGCCGTGATCGCACTCTTCGGTCTCCCGGAGACGCGGGGAAGGGAGCTGGTGTGACCTCGAAGGCCCCCAAAGAGGCGCGGGCGCGCTTCCGTTCCGGAGAGAGCGGGCCGACCGCGGGCCAGGCTGCGGGCCACACACAGGCCAACCTGGTCGCGGTCCCCGCCGACTGGGCGTACGACATGCTCCTGTTCTGCCAGCGCAACCCGAAGCCCTGCCCGGTGCTCGACGTGACGGACGCGGGCGCCTGGTCGACGCCGCTCGCGCCAGGCGCCGACCTGCGCACGGACCTGCCGCGCTACCGCGTGTGGGAGCACGGCGAGTTGGTCGACGAGCCCACCGACGTGGTGGCGCGCTGGCGCGGCGACCTGGTGTCCTTCCTGATCGGCTGCAGCTTCACCTTCGAGTGGGCACTCGCGTCGGCGGGCGTACCGCTGCGCCACATCGAGCAGGGCCGCAACGTCGCGATGTACGTGACCGACCGGCCCTGCCGCCCGGCGGGGCGCCTGCGCGGCCCCCTCGTCGTCTCCATGCGCCCCGTGCCGCCCCGCCACCTGGCCGCCGCGATCAAGGAGAGCGCCCTGCTGCCCGCGGTGCACGGCTCCCCCGTGCACTGCGGCGACCCGGGAGGGCTCGGCATCGCCGACCTCGCGCGGCCGGACTTCGGCGACCCGGTGGAGGCCGAGCCGGACGACATCCCGGTCTTCTGGGCGTGCGGGGTGACTCCGCAGGCGGCCGTCATGGCCTCCCGGCCGCCGTACGCGATCACCCACGCGCCGGGCCAGATGTTCATCACGGACGCCCGCGACGAGCAGTACCGGGTCGCTTGAACCACCGCGAACCACTAGCACGTTGTGCACCACCCGCACCAAGAACCACCCGAGCACCGCGAGAAACGGACGACATGAGCACAGGCACCATCGACCTGAACGCCGACCTCGGGGAGGGCTTCGGCCGCTGGCGGCTCACCGACGACGAGGAGCTGCTCTCCGTCGTCACCAGCGCCAACGTGGCCTGCGGCTTCCACGCGGGCGACGCGGCCACCATGCGCCGCGTCTGCGGGCTCGCGGCCGAGCGCGGCGTGCGGATCGGCGCCCAGGTCTCCTACCGCGACCTGGCGGGCTTCGGGCGGCGCGCGATGGACGTGCCGCCCGAGGAGCTGGCGGCCGAAGTGGCGTACCAGATCGGCGCCTTGGAGGTGTTCGCGCGCGCGGCCGGTACGCGCGTGTCCTATGTGAAGCCGCACGGCGCGCTCTACAACCGCGTGGTCGACGACGGCGAGCAGGCGGCCGCCGTCATCGAGGGCGTCCTGCTCGCCGACCGCACCCTCCCTGTGCTCGGGCTGCCGGGATCGCGTCTCCTGGAGACGGCAGAAAAGGCCGGACTCCCGGTCGTGACCGAGGCGTTCACGGACCGCGCCTACACCGCGCGGGGCACCCTCGTGCCGCGCGGCAGCGACGGCGCGGTGATCACCGAGGCGGACCAGGTCGTCGAGCGCTCCGTCGGCATGGCCCGCGACGGGGCGGTCACAGCGCACGACGGCGACCGGATCACCGTCCGCGCCCGCTCCTTGTGCCTGCACGGCGACACCCCGGGCGCCGTGGCCCTGGCCCGCCGCGTGCGGGCCCGCCTGGAGTCCGTGGGCGTGCGCGTGGCGGCCTTCACGTGAGGGCGCTGCCGGTCGGCGCGCACGCGCTGCTCGTCGAGGTCGCCGACGGCTCCGCCGCCGAGGCGCTCCACGCCGAGCTCCTGCGCCGCCGCGCCACGGGCGCCCTGCGCGTACGGGAGATCGTTCCCGCGGCCCGCACGGTGCTGCTCGACGGCCTGGACGACCCCGCCCGCCTCGGTGCCGAGCTCCCGGCCTGGCACATCCCCCCGCTCTCCCCGCGCGCGGAGGACGTCCTGGAGATCCCCGTCCGCTACGACGGACCCGACCTGGCGGACGTCGCGGCGCACTGGGGGGTGCCCGTCGCCGAGGTCGGCCGGATCCACGCGGCGGCCCGATTCCGCGTCGCCTTCTGCGGGTTCGCGCCCGGCTTCGGCTACCTGACCGGGCTGCCCGAGCACTACGAAGTACCGCGCCGGGCCACGCCCCGCACGACGGTGCCCGCGGGCGCGGTCGCGCTCGCCGGCCCGTACACCGGGGTGTATCCGCGTCCTTCTCCGGGCGGCTGGCAGCTGATCGGCTCCACGGACGCGGTGCTGTGGGACCACGCGCGCGTGCCCGCCGCGCTCCTGACGCCGGGCGTCCGCGTCCGGTTCGTACCGGTCACGCCGTCCGGACGAGCCGACACTCCCGCCCCGCCCCAACAAGAAGACGCGCCCGCACAAGAAGACGTGCCCGCACAAGGAGGCACCTCCTTGCGAGGAGACGCCTCCGTCCGAGAAGCCGCACCCCTTCCGTCGCCCCTGGAGTCACGATGACCGACCGTGCCTTCGCCGTCGTACGGGCCGGAGCCCTCACCACCGTGCAGGACCTCGGCCGCCCCGGCCACGCCCACCTGGGAGTGCCCCGGTCCGGCGCGCTCGACCCGCCCGCCGCCCGCCTCGCCAACCGTCTCGTAGGCAACCCCCAGGACGCGGCCGTCCTGGAGACCACCCTCAACGGCTGTGCGCTACGGCCGCGTTGCGCGGTCACCGTCGCGGTCGTCGGCGCACCGAGCCCGGTCCGCGTCGACGGGCGCCCGGCGCCCTGGGGTGCTCCCGTGCGCGTCCCTGCGGGGGCGCTGCTCGACGTCGGCACGGCCGCCTCCGGAGTGCGTTCCTACATCGCACTGAGCGGCGGCGTCGCCGTGGAGGAGGTCCTGGGGAGCCGGGCCACGGACCTCCTGTCCGGTCTCGGCCCGCCCCCGCTGGCCGACGGGACCGTGCTCACCCTGGGCGGGCCGCCCCCGGCCACCCCGCACGCGCGCGTGGACACCGTCCCGCACCCCGCGCCGCCCCGCGAGCTGATCCTCCGGGTCACCCTCGGCCCCCGCGCCGACTGGTTCACGGCCGGGGCCCTGCGGACGCTCACCACGCGCGCGTACCGGGTGTCCTCGGCGAGCAACCGCATCGGGCTGCGCACGGAGGGGCCGCCCCTGGAGCGAACCGCTCGGGCCACGGCGCGTGAACTGCCCAGCGAGGGGATGGTGTTGGGCGCGGTGCAGGTGCCGCCGGACGGCAGGCCCGTGGTGTTCCTCGCGGACCATCCGACCACCGGGGGCTACCCGGTGGTGGCGGTGGTCCAGGAGGGGGATCTCGCGGCGGCGGCCCAGGCCGTGCCGGGCACGACGGTGCGCTTCGTGCCCGGCGCCCGCCACTGAACGACCGGTCAGACCGCTCAACATCCGGTCAGGCCGCTGAACAGCCGGTCACGCCGCGTCGGGCTGCCCCGGCCCGGAAAGCGCCGCAAGCGCGGCGGAGACCGCGTGCGCGGCGCTCAGGTCGAGCCTGGCGCTGGTGCCGCGCACGTGATGGCGCAGCTCCGTGGCGGCGAGGCCGACGAGTTGGGGCAGGAGGTCGGTGCAGCGGCGCGCCACCCAGCCGGTGCCCGCGGTGGCCAGCCACCACAGCCGCGCCGACCGGGTGGGCGGCGGGAGTTGGGGCTCGCACGCGGGCGCCCCGCCGTGGGCGAGCCCCTCGGCGGTGAGCAGCGCGTGGAAGCGGGCGGCGAGGAGCCGGTGGCCCCGCTCCCCGGGATGCAGCCGGTCGGCGCTCCACAGGGCGCGGTCGGCGACCCACTCGCCGTCCGCCGCGTGCAGATGGACCGCTCCATGGCGCTCGGACAGCGTGTGCACGACGGCGTTGACCGCGCGCTGTCTGCGGGCCAGCGGGCGGGCCAGGGCGCCGGGCAGGCCGAGCATCGCCCCGGGGTCCGGCAGACAGGCGGTGAGCAGCACGGCGCCCCGCTGCCCGCAGGCCGCGTAGACGGCGTCGAGCCGGGCCGCCACGGCGTGCACGTCGAACGTGCAGCGCAGCGTGTCGTTGACGCCGACGACCACGGACACGACGTCGGGGCGCAGGGCGAGCGCGGCGGGGGTCTGGCGCCGCAGCACGTCCTCGGTCTGGGCCCCGCTCGCGGCGATGTTGTGGAACTCCACGCGCGTGCCGGGACCCGCGAGCCCCTCCGCGAGGAGAGCGGCCCAGCCCCGCCAGCCGGCCTCGACGGGATCACCCACACCCTCCGTGAGCGAGTCCCCCATGGCGACGAACCGGAGGGTCCGCATCCGACTCATCCGACGGCCCTCGCCGGGACATCGGCGGCGCCGCCGGACACGCGTACGGGCGCGTCGTGCGCCTGGAGGAAGGCCGCGACGGACGCGTCCCAGCCGAAGCACTCGGCACGCGCGCGTGCCGCCGCCCGCCGCTGCCCCTCCGGCCGGGCGAGGAGCGACATCACGGCCGCCGCGAACGCCTCGCCCCGGTCGGCCGCGACTTCTCCGGCCCCGCCCACGATCTCGGGGAGCGCCGACGACGCGCTCACCACGACGGGCGTCCCGCAGGCGAGCGCCTCCAGGGCGGCGAGCCCGAACGTCTCGACCGGGCCGGGTGCCAGGCAGACGTCGGCGGCGGCCTGGAGCGCGGCAAGCCCGCCAGGGTCCGGGACATGGCCGAGGAAGGTCACGGGCAACCTCCGCTCCCGCGCCCGCTGTTCGAGCCGTGCGCGCAAGGGGCCGTCGCCCGCGACGACGAGCACGGCGGGCACGCCACGACCCCGCAGCGCCGCCAGCGCGTCCAGCGCCGTACCGGGGCGCTTCTCCACGGAGAGGCGGGAACAGAGCACCAGCACAATCTCATCCACGCGCGCGTGGCGGCCGCGTACCTGCGCGTCCCGCAGCGCGGGGTGCCGGGCGTCGAGGTCGACGCCCAGCGGAGCCCGTACGACATTGCGCGCGCCCACGCGCAGGAACTCCCGCTCCGCCCAGGCCGTGGTGCACACCACGCGCGCGTAGACGCGTGCCGTACGGGAGTTGAGTGCGTCGGCGGCGCGCCGGGCCGCTTCCGGAGGCAGGCCCCAGGTGCCGAGGACGCCGTCCGTCGTCTCGTGGGAGACCATCACGGCCGGTATGCGGGCCTGTCGCGCCCACGCGCCGGTCCAGCGCAGCGTCGTGCGGTCGGAGACCTCCAGTCGGTCGGGCGCGAGGCGGCGCAGCACCGCGGCGACCCGCCGCCGGTCCACGAGCACCCGGTAGCCGCCGGTGCCGGGCAGCACGGGCCCCGGCAGGGTCACCACGCGCCCCTGCTCCGTCTCCCGCTCCCCGGCCCGCTCACCGGGCACGACCAGGACGGGCTCGTGGCCCGCGGCACGGTAGCCGCGACCCAACTCCCGCAGCGCGGTGCGCAGTCCGCCCGACTCGGGCGTCACGAAGTTCGCCACCCGCACGATGCGCAGCGGGCCCGCGTCAGGCGCGCCCGCGCGCGCCATGCCGTCGGCACGCCTCTCCGGCCTCTCCGGCCCGCTCATGCCGCCACCACCGTCCGCGCCGCGAGCACCTCGGTGTAGTGCCCGATGAGCCGGTCCCCGACGGCCGCCCAGGTCCGCCCCTCGACTGCGGCGCGGCCAGCGGCGCCGTACGCCTCCCGCAGGCCGGGGTCGGCGGTGAGGGACCAGACGGCGTCCCGCACCGCTGAGGCGTCGCGCGGCGGCACGAGAAGCCCGGTCCTGCCGGGTACGACGAGGTCGAGCGGGCCGCCCGCGGCGGGCGCGACGACCGGGACTCCGCTGGC
Source organism: Streptomyces sp. NPDC059009 (assembly GCF_042740175.1). Classification (NCBI taxonomy): domain Bacteria; kingdom Bacillati; phylum Actinomycetota; class Actinomycetes; order Kitasatosporales; family Streptomycetaceae; genus Streptomyces; species Streptomyces sp. NPDC059009. Next base: position 48,199 of record NZ_JBHYJB010000057.1, read on the forward strand.
CATGGCCTCCTGCACGGTCTGGCAGAACGTCTCGTAGGGCCCGGTGTGCACGAACAGGTCCAACGAGGCGAAGATGCGGGCGAGTTCGTCGCCGGTGCGGCGGCCGAGCAGCACGGCGCCGGGAAGGGCCGCGCGCACCGACGCCTCGCTCGGCCCGTCGCCCACGACGACGACCCGCACGCCGTCGAGCCCGCACACTCCGGAGAGCAGCTCCACCTGCTTCTCGGGGGCGAGGCGCCCCACGTAGCCGACGATCAGCTCGCCGCCGGGCGCGAGCTCACGGCGCAGCGCCGTATCCCGCCGCCCCGGGTGGAAGCGGACGGTGTCCACGCCGCGCGGCCACAGGCTGGCCCGGGGCACCCCGTGGGCCACCAGGTCACTCAGGGCGGCCGTGGAGGGCGCGAGGGTGCGGTCGGCGGCGGCGTGGACGCCGCGTATGCGCCGCCAGGCGGTGGCCTCGCCGAGGCCCATGTACGTGCGCGCGTACCCGCCGAGATCCGTCTGGTAGACGGCGACGGCGGGGATGCCGAGGCGTGCGGCAGCCGCCATGCCGCGCACGCCGAGGACGAACGGGCTGGCCAGATGGACCAGTTGGGCCCGGTGCGCGGTCAGTGCCGCGGCCACGCGCCGGCTGGGCAGCGCGACGCGGACCTGCGGATAGCCGGGCAGCGGCAGGGAGGGGACACGGACGACGGGGCAGGGCACGGCGGCGTCCCGGCCGGGCTCGGCGGCCGCGGTGGCGGGGGCGATGACGAGGGGGTCGTGGCCGCGCGCGGCGAGGTGCCGGGCGGTCTGGAGGGCGCAGTGCGCCACTCCATTGACGTCGGGCGGGAAGGATTCGGTGACGATGACGACGCGCATACCGGTGGTGGGTCGCATACCGGTGTTGTCGTCGGGCGGGGCGTGGCCGCGTCAACGTGGATCTTTCCTGGCGAGGAACGTCCCATGAGCGTTCCCCTCCGCGCCCCGCGGCAGCGGGGCGCCGCGCCTCGTCCGGAGGGGCTCATACGGCGGGCGCGTCGGGCCCGATTCTGCTGCGCACCGCGGTCTGTACCTCGTCCTCCTCGGCGGGGTCGGCGGCGAGCCTGCGGAGCTGTGTGACGACGCGGGCGTCACCGGTCTCGGCGTGCAGGGCGGCGACTTCGCGGGTGGACTCCTCGCAGTCCCAGAGGCACTCGACGGCGAATCCGGCGGCGAAGGAGGGATCGGTGGCGGCGAGCGCGCGGGCGGCGCGGCCGCGGAGGTGGGACGAGGCGGTCTCTCGGTAGACGTGCCGCAGGACGGGGGCCGCGCAGGCGATGCCGAGCCGTCCGGCGCCGTCGACGAGGGTCCACAGGGTCGGTGCGTCCGGGCCTTCGCCGCGCACCGCCTCACGCAGGGCGGCGAGGACGAGCTTGCTGTCCTTGGCCCCGCCCCGGCAGGCGAGCATCCGCCCGGCGGCGGCGCCGAGGGCGTCCGGCCGCCCGGACCAGCGGCGGGCCTGCTCGACGGCGGCGACGCTGCGCATGCGCTCGAAGGCGTCCACGGCGGCGTCCGCCACGATCGGTGAGGGGCTCTCGGCAGCCTGCTCGACGAGAGCCAGCACGTCGGGATCGTGCGCGTCGGCGAGGTAGCGCAGGGCTGTGCCCCGGGCGCCGTCCGAGCCGCTGCGGGCGGCCTCGAGGATCTCGTCCCGGTCCTCGGGTCCGGCGACGGCGGTCAGGCAGCGGGCGGCCGGCACATGGAGCACCACACCGCGCTCGAGCCCTTCCTGCGCCCACTCGAAGACGGCCTGGACGCTCCAGCCGGGGCGTGGCCCGGAGGGCCGCATCTGTCGCTGCCAGCGATCGAAGGAGCCCCGCTCGCCGGCCGCCCGCACCCGGGCGCCGATCTCCTCGCGCGGGTCCTCCGCCCACAGCCGCCAGGGCCGGGGCTCGAAGGCGTCCCGGACGGCGGCGGCCAGCTCCGCCTCTCCCTCGGCGTCGGCCGGGAAGCGGGCGAGCACGGGCCCGGCGAGGGCGCGCAAACCCGCGTCGTCGTCGCGCAGCGCCAGTTCGTCCAGCGCCCAGGCCCAGTTGGCGCCGAAGGCGGCGTACCGGCGCAGCAGCTCCAGGGCGTCACGCCTGCCGTACGAGGCGAGGTGGCCGAGGACCGCGAGGGCGAGGCCCGTGCGGGAGTCCTCGGTGTCGAGGATGTCCTCGGAGTCGAACAGGTGCCGCTCGATCTCGTCGATCTCACCGTGGAGGTCGAGGTAGAGCCGGGCGTAGTAAAGGGAGCGGTTCTCCACCTGCCAGTCGTGGCGGGGGTCCCGCAGAACGCAGTGGTTCAGAGCCGCGAGCGCCTCGGCGCGCGGCGCCGTGAGGGCGTGCAGCGTGCCGTCGCCGCGACCCCGCTGAAGCAGGCCGAGCAGCGTACCGCTGGGCGCTATGAACGGTTCGAACATGGGAAACAGCCTCACATCAAGCGTCGACGCAACCGGGAATCGTGCTTTACCTGGCCGCGCGCCAACACGTCGGGCCGCCCGCCGTCTGCTGCTTGTTGAAAGCCATTGTCCTCTGCCTTTCGTCGGTGGCCCGCACGGGATCCGGCCGGATCCCACGAGGTGGGCCGCTCACGGTCCGCGCGGTGCGGCAACTCCTGCCCCGCCGTCGCGTCCGTAAATCACGTCGTCATGATGACCCAGCGGTTCTCTCCGCCGCGACCACATTTCCGGCGCCCCCGCCGCCGCAGGTCAGCTACCCCGTTCAGGCCGCCCCGAACAGCCGGAGCAGCTCCTCCTTACCGAACATCCGGGCGGTGTCGACCGCGGAGGGCGTGCCCGCGGCCGGATCGGCGCCCCCGTCGAGGAGGGCCCTGATGACCTCGTCGGCGCCCTTGAAGACGGCCCCCGCGAGCGGCGTCTGGCCCCGGTCGTTGGCCCGGTCCGGGTCGCCGCCACGCTCCAGGAGGGCGCGGACCGCATCGGCGTGACCGTGATAGGCGGCGAGCATCACCAGCGTGTCGCCACGGTCATTGGTGAGATTGGCCGGAACTCCGGCGTCCACATAGGCCGCGAGCGCGTCGGTCTCGCCCTGGCGCGCGAGATCGAAGATCTTGCCTGCCAGCTCCACGACCTCCGGGTCGGGGGCTTCGCTCATGGTCAGGCCGCCTTTCAGATACGGGGTTCGCCTACAGGTGACTCGGCGACAAGGTGCGCACGACCTGCAGCCGTACGAGTGAATCGACAGGGTACTGCCCGTCACGGCACATGACGGGGCCCGCCCGAGGCAAAGATCACCGCAGGCCCCACGTGCCGCTCCGACCGCGCCCGTACGGCCCAGCAACCCGCTGCCATTGGGGGGGAATATCCAAAATTTCCCCCATTTGCACCTTTTATCGTATGGATACATGCTGTGAGCCTGGAAGAACTCATGGTGACTGTCCCCCCACTCAGGAGAACTCTCATGGTCCTGTCCATCTCTGGCGTCGTGCTGCTCGGAGTCATCGCCTTCCTCTTCTTCCGCAAAGACGGACTCAAGGCGTCCCACGCACTGGTCTGCGCACTCTTCGGCTTCTTCCTCGCGGGCACCGCCATCGCCCCGAGCATCAAGGCGGGCAGCGCGAGCCTCGCGAGCCTCCTCGGCGGGATCAAGTTCTGACGTCCCCCTCTCCCTCGTAACACCCCGTACGCACCATCAGGAGACAGACGTGGCACGGCGCCCCCTCCCCCGCATTCTCAGCAGCGGGTCCGCCCCGATCGCACGCGGCCGGGAGACCATCGCCCGCAGCCGCGAGACGATCACCCGCAGCAGGGAGATCGCGCGGTCGGCCGCCGACAGCGCCACCGACGTCCTCCACCCGCTGATCACGATCACCCGCGGACTGCGGCGGCTCGCTGCGGCCGGGCGGCGCAGATGGGCCGCCACCCCCAAGGACCGGCGCGGACCGCTGCTGTTCCTGGTGGCCTCGGTGATCCTGGTCGTGGCGCTCGTCCCGTACGGTCCGCTGCTGGCCGCCATCTGCCTGATGGCGGCCGCCGCATGGACCGGCCGCGAGCGCACCGCGCCCGCCCCCACGGGCCCGGACGACTCCCAGGTGGAGCGCCTCCAGTCGCTCTACGAAGCACTCGTCCCGTACTTCTCCGTCCCCGAGGACCCGAGCCCTCTGTACGCGCACGGCGGCGAGTGGGAGAAGGCGTTCCCCAGCTACGACTTCGACGAGACCGGACGCGTCTCGCGGCTCGTGGTGCGCTACCCGGCGTACTTCACGGACGGCGAGGCCGACTCACGCGCGCGGATCGAGCAACTGCTGCACGCCAAGTCGGGCCGCGGCCGCGAGTACCACTTCGAGTGGGACGAGGAGGGCAACCAGCTGGCCGTCGCGGTGCTGCCCCCGCTGCCCACCGACATCGCCGCCCAGCGCTTCGTCACCGCCCCCGGTGAGACGGTGCTCGGCTTCACCGACCCGACGGTCGTCCAGCGCACCCTCCCGGTCGCCGACGGCGACGACCAGCGCGATGTGCCCCCCGTCATCTGGCGCACCGGGATCCGCTCCACCGAACCGCACCTCCTTGTCGTCGGCCAGCCCGGCAGCGGCACCACGACGCTCCTGCGCTCCATCGCCCTGCAGGCCCTCCAGCACGGGGACGTCCTGGTCGTCGAGGGCAACGGCACGGGCGACTACGCCTGTCTGACCGGACGCGACGGCGTGCTCGCCGTCGAGTGCGGCCTCGCCGGGGCGCTCGCCAGCCTGGAGTGGGCGGCGCACGAGACGGAGCGGCGGCTCATCGCCGCCAACCGCGCCCGCCAGGCCGGCCACCCGCCGCCGGAGGACACCAAGCGCCCCCTGTGGCTGCTGCTCGACCACCCCAGTGTGCTCGGCCACCTCGCGGCCGCCGACGGGGACCGGGATCCGCAGTCCCTCCTCCAGGTACCCCTGCGGCACGGCCGGGCGGCCCATGTCACGGTCGTCGTGGCCGATCAGTTCGACAGCCTGGACTCGCTGAGCGACGCGGTCCTGCAGCACACCCGCGCGCGCGTGGTGCTCGGCCCCGCCGAACTCGACCAAGTAGAGGACGTCCTCGGCGTCCCGCCGCACACCACGCCCACCCGGGACGTGCCCCCGGGCCGCGGCTACGCCCGGCTCGGCACCGGCCCCGTGCACCGCCTCCAGGTGCCCGCGACCCCCGACCCGTACGACGACGCGACGAGCGAGTCGCACCGGCGCGCGGTCATGGAGCTCCTTCCGGAGCGCACCATGCCCGCCGACGCGACCGACGCCCGTGCCGAGCACGACGCCGAGGCGGAGCCGGTCCCGGCCGAGGGCTGAGCGGCACCTCCCGTACGGGGCTCCGCCCGTCCCTCAGGCCACGAACGTGCGCGGCGGCTCGGCGCCCGAGCCCGCCCCCGTCGCGACCAGGCGCGCGGCTGCCGCGAGCCGCACCGCCGCCTCCTCGGCGACCGCGCCGCCCACGGTGAACGGCAGCCGCACATAGCCCTCGAAGGCCCCGTCGACACCGAAGCGGGGCCCGGACGGGACCCTGACCCCCACCCGCTCGCCGACCTCCGCGAGCCGGGACCCGGAGAGCCCGCCGGTGCGCACCCACAGGGTCAGCCCGCCGCCCGGGACCTCGAACTCCCAGTCGGGCAGCTCGCGGCGCACGGCGGCCACCAGGGCGTCGCGGTTCTCCCGCGCCTGGGTCCTGCGCACGTCGACGGCCTCCTGCCAACCCCCGGTGTTCAGCAGCCAGTTCACGGCGAGCTGTTCCAGGACGGGGGTGCCCAGGTCGGCGTAGGCGCGGGCGGCGACGAGGCTGCGGATGACATCGGGGGCGGCCCGCACCCAGCCGATGCGCATGCCCGCCCAGAACGCCTTGCTCGCCGAGCCGACGGTGATGACGGTCGAGCCCGCCGGGTCGAACCCGCAGACGGGGCGCGGCAGTTCCAGGTCGTCGTCGAGCCGTAGCTCGCTCATCGTCTCGTCCACCACGAGCACCGTGCCCGCCGAGCGCGCCGCGTCCACGAGCCGGCGGCGCTGGTCCTCGTCGGCGAGGGCACCGGTGGGGTTGTGGAAGTCGGCGACGACGTACGCGAGCCGGGGCGCCGCGTCGCGCAGCACCTGCCGCCAGCGGTCCAGGTCCCAGCCGCCGAGGCCCTCGGCCATCGCGACGGGCACAAGGCGGGCTCCTGCCTCGCGCATCAGCTGGAGGATGTTGGCGTACGAGGGCGACTCGACGGCGATGCGCTCGCCGCGGCCCGCGAAGAGGTGGCAGATCGCGTCGATCGCGCCCATGGCGCCCGTGGTGACCATGATCTGCTCGGGCATGGTGGGGATCCCGCGCGCGGTGTAGCGCTCGGCGAGCATCTCGCGCAGCGCGGGCAGCCCCGCCGGATAGTCGCCGTGCGTGTGCGCGTAGGGCGGCAGCTCTTCGAGGGCGCCCTGCACCGAGCGGGTCAGCCAGGGCTCGGGGGCCGGCAGGGCCGCGCAGCCCAGGTCGATCATGGAACCGAGCGCCTCGGGCGGCAGCGGTTCGAGCCCGCGCGCGGGCAGGGGATTCCCGGCCGGGACGGCGGTCCAACTGCCCGCTCCCCTGCGGGACTCCAGAAACCCTTCGGAACGCAGTGCCTCGTAGGCGGCGGCCACCGTGGTCCGGCTCACGGAGAGGGAGACGGCGAGCTCGCGCTCGGCCGGCAGGCGGGCGGCGACCGGGACGCGCCCTTCGAGGACGAGCAGCCGGATGCCGTCGGCGAGCGCACGGTAGGCGGGCGGACGCCGGGTGCCGGCACCCGCGGGGCGCGCCTGCTGGGACGTGAGCAGCCGGGCGAGCTGGGCCGAGCCCACCGCCGAAGTCCACTGAGCCATCTCGACCAGTCCACCTTCCCCGAATTGGCCATGGTTGCGACCTGGTTCCAAGCCACAGGGTGTCATGCGTCAGGCCATTAGCACGATCGGGGGGCACTCCTTGTCCGCGAAGTCGACGAAGTCCGCGAAGACACCGCGTCGCACATCCGTCACACCCGGCGGGAAGCCCCATCTGGCACGGCGGCTGTGCCAGCTGTACGCCGGTCTGACGCTCTACGGAGTCAGCTCCGCCCTCATGGTCACGGCCGGGTTCGGGCCGGAGCCGTGGAACGTGCTGAACCAGGGGCTCGCCGAGCTGACCGGCCTCTCCATAGGCACCATCTCGATCATCGTGGGCGCCGCCGTCCTGCTGCTGTGGATCCCGCTGCGCCAGCGCCCGGGGCTCGGCACGGTGTCGAACGTGTTCCTCTGCGGCCTCTCCATGGACGCCACCCTGGCGCTCCTGCCGGACTCGGACTCCTTCGCCGTGCGCATCCCGCTCCTGGCCGCCGGGATCCTCCTCAACGGGCTCTCGACGGGCCTGTACATCACGGCCCGGTTCGGCCCCGGCCCGCGCGACGGCCTCATGACCGGCCTGCACCAGCGCACCGGCCGCTCCATCCGCCTGATGCGGACGGTGATCGAGGTGGTGGTGGTCGCGACCGGCTTCGCGCTGGGCGGCACGGTGGGCGTCGGAACCGTCCTGTACGCGGTGTCGATCGGCCCGCTCGCCCAGTTCTTCCTGCGGGTGTTCGCCATCCCGGGGGCACCCTCGCGCAGCGTCGTGGCCGCCGCCGGTCAACCGGAGCAGGCGATACTGCAGCGGTGACCCCGCGCGTACGCCACCCCTACCTCGACCACCAGCGACCGCTCGCCTTCGCCCACCGGGGCGGGGCGGCGGACGGCCTGGAGAACACCGCCGCCGCCTTTCGACGCGCCGTCGACGCGGGCTACCGGTACCTGGAGACCGACGTCCACGCCACGGCCGACGGCAGGCTCGTCGCCTTCCACGACACGACGCTCGACCGGGTCACCGACGCGGCGGGCCGGATCGCGGACCTCCCCTGGAGCGAGGTGCGCCACGCGCGCGTGGCGGGCAGCGAGCCGGTCCCCCTCTTCGAAGACCTCCTGGAGTCGTTCCCCGACGCCCGCTGGAACGTCGACGTGAAGGCCGAGCCCGCGCTGCTCCCGCTCCTCGACCTGATCCGCCGCACCGGCTCCTGGGACCGGGTCTGCGTCGGCTCCTTCTCCGAGTCGCGCGTCGCCCGCGCCCAGCGGATCGCGGGCCCGCGCCTGGCCACCTCGTACGGCACCAGGGGCGTGCTCGCGCTGCGCCTGCGGTCGTACGGGCTGCCCGCCCTCCCGCGCGGAACGGCGATCGCCGCGCAGGTGCCGGAGGTGCACGCGGGCGTCCGCGTCGTCGACCGGCGCTTCGTGCGCACCGCGCACGCGCGCGGGCTGCAGGTCCACGTCTGGACCGTGAACGACCGCGATCGGATGACGGCTCTCCTCGACCTCGGTGTGGATGGCATCATCACTGATCACATCGAGACGCTGCGCGAGGTGCTGAAGGACCGGGGGACCTGGGCCTGACCGCCCAGGAGCGGGCGCGGACCACGGGGAACAGCGAGGGGGCACGGGTGAGCAGCGACACCGTGCGGGCGGCCGAAGCCGTCGAAGAGGCGGCCGAAGCCGCCGAGCGCAAGCGCGAGCAGCGCGGCTGGTACTTCTACGACTGGGCCTGCTCGGTCTACTCGACGAGCGTGCTCACCGTGTTCCTCGGGCCCTATCTCACCGAGGTCGCCAAGTCGGCCGCGGACCCCGGGGGTTATGTGCACCCGCTGGGCATCCCGGTCCGCGCGGGCTCCTTCTTCGCGTACTCCGTGTCGGCCTCGGTGATCCTGTCGATCCTGGTGATGCCCCTCGCAGGCGCCGCCGCCGACCGCACCGGCCGCAAGAAGCCGCTGCTCGCCACGGCCGCCTACCTGGGGGCGGCGGCCACGGCGGGCATGTTCTTCCTGGACGGCGACCGCTATCTCCTGGGCGGGCTGCTCCTGATCGTCGCCAACGCGTCCCTGGCCGTGTCGATGGCGCTCTACAACTCCTACCTGCCGCAGATCGCGCCGCCCGAGGAGCGCGACGCGGTCTCCTCGCGCGGCTGGGCCTTCGGATACGCGGCGGGCGCCCTCGTCCTGATCGCGAACCTGGTGCTGTTCACGGCCCACGACAGCTTCGGCGTCTCCGAGGCCACGGCGGTGCGCATCTGCCTGGCCTCGGCGGGCGTGTGGTGGGGCGCCTTCACCCTCGTGCCGCTGCGGCGGCTGCGGGACCGGGCCGTGGCGCCGTCGGACCGGGGCGGGTCCCAGGGATGGCGACAACTGGCCGCGACCGTGCGGGACATGCGCCGCCATCCGTACACGCTGGCCTTCCTCCTGGCGTATCTCGTCTACAACGACGGCGTCCAGACGGTCATCTCCCAGGCGTCCGTGTACGGCTCGGAAGAGCTGAGGCTCGGCCAGTCCACGCTGATCGTGGCGGTCCTCCTGGTGCAGCTGCTCGCGGTGGCGGGGGCCCTCGGGATGGGGCGCCTCGCGCGCAGGTACGGGGCGAAGCGGACGATCCTCGGCTCGCTGATCGCGTGGACCGTGACGATCGGGGCCGGGTACTTCCTGCCCGCCGGGGCCCCGGCGTGGTTCTTCGTGCTCGCCGCCGGGATCGGGCTCGTCCTCGGCGGCACGCAGGCGCTCTCGCGCTCGCTGTTCTCGCATCTGGTGCCGCCCGGCAAGGAGGCCGAGTACTTCTCTGCGTACGAGATCAGCGACCGGGGCATGGCGTGGGTGGGGCCGCTGGTCTTCGGGCTCACGTACCAGCTGACCGGCAGCTATCGGGACGCGATCATCTCGCTCGTGGTCTTCTTCGTGCTCGGTTTCGGGCTGCTCGCGCGGGTGCCGGTGCGACGAGCGGTGAGCGACGCGGGCAACCCCGTACCCGACAGGATTTAGCAACTGAAGGCAAAGGCCGGTAGTGTACGCCTTTGGCCTGCCAGGCGTACCGTTACTGCGCGCTGGACATTCAGAAACGCTGGGTGACATCTCCTGTCAGATGTGACAAAGCGGGCGCTGGTGGGTACAACAAGGGGCGGCATACGACGGCGACGCATGACCCTGAACGGGAATCTTTACCGCCGACCGGACGTTGACCGGATGACGACGACAGCGACACCTGTCCTGTGGGCGACAAGCCCGGGAGGCACGATTCATGAGTGAGCGAGCTCTTCGCGGCACGCGCCTCGTGGTGACAAGCTACGAGACCGACCGCGGCATCGACCTGGCCCCGCGCCAGGCCGTGGAGTACGCATGCCAGAACGGACATCGTTTCGAGATGCCGTTCTCGGTCGAGGCGGAGATCCCGCCGGAGTGGGAGTGCAAGGTCTGCGGGGCCCAGGCACTCCTGGTGGACGGCGACGGACCTGAGGAGAAGAAGGGCAAGCCGGCGCGTACGCACTGGGACATGCTCATGGAGCGCCGTACTCGAGAAGAGCTTGAGGAGGTCCTCGAGGAGCGTCTCGCGGTCCTGCGGTCCGGCGCCATGAACATCGCGGTGCACCCGCGCGACAGCCGCAAGTCCGCCTGACGACGGACTGAGGCACCAGCACCACATGACGAGGCCCGGTCCACTGCTGAGCAG
>NZ_JBHYJB010000058.1:0-58230 GCF_042740175.1 Streptomyces sp. NPDC059009
GGCCCGGACCCCGTACGGGGTCCGGGCCTTCGCGCGTCCGAGCGTGCCTAACCGTTGGCGAGCGCCTGCAGGCGGTCGTACGCCCCGTTGAACTTGTTGTGGTCACCGACCGTGGGGCCCGTCGACGTGTACTGCCAGATCGTGTGGAAGCCCCAGCCCGCGGGCAGTTCGCCGGGGCTCGTGTTGTAGCGGGCGATCCACAGCGGGTTGTTGGCGGCGAAGCCGCCGTAGTTGCCGGTGCACTGCTTCCACCAGCTCGTGGCCGTGTAGATCACGGCGTCCCGCCCGGTGCGCGCCTTGTACTGGTTGAGGAAGTCCCGGATCCAGCTGACCATGCCGCTCGCCGACTTGCCGAAGCAGGCCGCCCCGTACGGGTTCCACTCGATGTCGAGCGCGCCCGGCAGGGTCTTGCCGTCCTTGGACCAGCCGCCGCCGTGGTCCACGAAGTAGTTGGCCTGGGTGGCGCCGCTCGTGGTGTCGGGGGTGGCGAAGTGGTACGCGCCGCGGATCATGCCTACGTTGTAGGAGCCGTTGTACTGCTGGGCGAAGTACGGGTTCGTGTAGGAGGTGGACTCCGTGGCCTTGACGTAGGCCCACCGCACCCCGCTGTTCCAGAGGGTCTGCCAGGCGACGTTGCCCTGGTGGCTGCTGACGTCGACACCCTCGACGCTCGCGGCGTTCCCGTCGCTCGGGGCAGGGCCCTGGCCGTCGTGCTCGGCGACGCCCATGCCCATGTGGGCCGAGCCGCGCGGCGGCACGTCGTCGGACTGGGCGGCGGCCGCCCCGGGCAGGGTGAAGAGGAGAGCCAGCGCGGACAGGGCTGACACGACGGCGAACAGGATCGCCGTCCGGCGGGAGCCGGGGGATCTGCGGGCGGTACCGGGTCTGTGCACGGGCATTGCGTGCCTCCGAAGGGCCTCGGTGGAGCTCGGGCGGAGCTCGGTGGGGGGACCAACTGTCGGGCCGGGTCGACATGTCACCTAGTAATGGTGTGAACATGTCACCCATGACGCTACGCACGTAGACCCGTGCGTGGGAAGAGGTCCAGGGGGCTGCCGTTGGTCTACGCCTGCGAAATACTGGCGGAGCTGCGGCGATGGCCGAGAATGGCGGAAACTTTCAGGATCGGGAAAGTGCGGGATGGGTGCTGACGTGCACGAGGGTGTGGACCGAGAGAGTGCCCCGGGCGGGCGGCCGGGGAGTCCCGAGAGTGGCGTAGACCACGAATTCCTGGCGCTCGAACGGGAGTTGACGGTATTTCTGCGCCGCGCCCGGGCCTCGTCCGGCGAGATGGCGCGCGAGGTCCACCCGGACCTCGAACCCGCCGCGTACGGCCTGCTGGTGCGCCTGGACGAGGCCGGGCCGCAGCGGGCGACCGACCTCGCGGCGTACATCGGCGTCGGCAAGGCGACGATGAGCCGCCAACTGCGCGCCCTGGAGGAGCTGGGCCTCCTCGCCCGCGAGCCGGACCCGGCGGACGGCCGCGCCTGGCTGGTCCGGCTCACCCCGGACGGCCGCGACCGCGTCCGCACGGTACGAGCGGGCCGCCGCGAACGCTACGTGCGCCAACTCGCCGGGTGGGACCGGCGGGAGGTGGCGGAACTGGCGCGGCTGCTGCGGCAGCTGAACGCGAGTGCGGAGGCGACGTAGCGGGTGGGGCGCTGTCCCGGGGGCTTCGCCCCCGGACCCCCTGCCGGCCTGAACGGCCTCGTCCTCAAACGCCGGACGGGCTGAAGAGCTCCACGTGGACCAGCGCCGCGTCATCGTGAACCTTGCCCCGGGGGAACCGGGCGCACAGAGGGTCGCCCGACTCCAGCTCCCGGACCCGCTCCACGACCCGCTCGGGCCCCTCCTTCCGTACGAGGGCGAAGAGGTCCTCCCACCCGCCCTCACGGAAGGTCTCCACCCAGCGCCCCACCCCGTCGGTGAGCGCCACCAGGCCGGTGACCGCGTCCCGGTCGTCCGACCCGGTCACGGCGAGCCCGGCCACGGAAGGGTCCGCCGCCGCGGTGAAGAAGCCGCCCTCCGCGTTCCGCAGGGCTTCGACCGCCGCCGCGTACTCCCGCCCCGCGGCCTCCCGTTCGGCCGACCCCCGCGGCAGTGCCCGCACCGCGTCCCGCCGCGCCCGGACCGCGGGCGGCAGCTGCGCGAGACGGTGGTCCAGGACGGCATCCACCGCGCCCCCGGGCCGCGCGAGCAGCAGCGCCGAGTCCGAAAGGACCAGGTGCTCGACCTGCTCCTCGTCCCACCGGACGAGGACCACCGTGGCCTGCGGCGTGCGCGGGTGAGAAAGGTCACAGGTTTGACGATGGGCGTCCGCTGTGCGCTCGATCGCGGCCGAGAGGATCTCCGGCAGCGCCATATCCCGCCGTGAAACGGACAGTTCACCCAGTGCGCCGCCGAGCCGGGCCGTGAACCAGTGAACGGAATGCAGACAGCCGTCGTCCCCGCGCGGGGGCGTCACGCCGTCGAGAAGGACGAGCGCACCGCCCCGACCGGACGCGGGCAGGGCTACTGACGCGTAGTCCTCATTGGGGCGGGCGGGGTCACCGGGTCGAGTGGCGAGTTCGATGCGCATCCAGCCAGTCTGCACGACCCCTTCACAGCACCCACAAGAAGCCGAATCGATACGGGAGATCGGCCCGCAGCGGCGGCGCAACCGCCGGGTTTTGGCTGGAATGATCGCTTCCGGCGGGGTGTGGCGGCGCATCTTGCCAAAGCCCGCCGGAGACGTCCAACCGGCGCCCCGCCGCAGGCCCGTGCGGTCCGGGACGGGACTTGCCCGCCAACTCCCGGCCGATGTTCACTCCTTCGGGTGGCCAGGCAGGCGATGCGCGACCGCCGTTCACCGGCACTGGAAGGGTCAGGACCCGTACCGGGGAGCGTCGCTCGTGTTGACGGATCGTCACCCGGGCCCAAGGGCAGACGAGTCAAGAATGTGAGCACCGGTGCAGAAAATGCGGCCTCGGCGCAAAGGCAAGCAGGCCACCACCACGGCCACGCCGGGCGCGACCACCACCTCCGGCCACACCCCCGACGACGCCGACGCGGCCGACGGCGACGACAGAGCCCCCGGACCCGAAGAAGCCCCGCAAGCCCCGGACCCGACGGCCACCGCCCCCGCCGCCCCCGCTGCCGCCACCCGCCCCGCCCCGCCCACCAAGCGCGTCCGCTCCCGCCTGATCGTCGCCGTCGCCGTGGTGGCCGCCGCCGTCGCCGGAGCGGGAGCCCCCGCCGTCGTCGCCGCCTCCGACAGGCTGAGCGACGCACAGGACCTGGTGACCCTCGGCGAGCGCACCCAGCAGGCCGTCTCGCTCAGCCACGCCCTCGCCGACGAGCGCGACGACGTCACCTCCTACATCGCCGCCGGGCGCCCCAAGAGCAAGCGCCCCGCCGACAGCCGCAGCGCCCGCGTGGACCGGCAGATCGAGGAGCTGCGCGCCGGGGAGCTCCCCGCCGAGCTGCGCCGCGACCTCGCGGACATCGCCGCCGTACGGAGATCGGCGGTCACCGGCCGGGCCAGCGCGCTCGCCGCCCACGTCGCGTACTCGAAGGCCATCGGGGAACTGCACGGGCTCACCCGCGAGCTGGCCGAGAAGCTGCCGCCCGAGGCGGGCCCCGGCGGCCTCGCCCTCGCCGACCTCGACCACGCCGTCGAGCAGGCCGCCGCCACCCGCGGACTGCTGCTCGCCGCCCTCGCCGTGCCCCGCTCCACCGGCACGGCCACGACCCTCGACCCGGTCACCGGCCTGCCCCGCGCCGCCGGGGGGTCCGCCGCCGACGCCAAGCGCCGCGACGGCCTCAGCGCCGCCGCCCAGCAGGCCCGGGTGCGCGAACAGGCCGCCCTCGCGGACTTCCTGGACGCCGCCCCCGACGACGCCCGCACCACCTACGAGTCGACCGTGACCGGCTCCGAGGTCGACACCGCCGACAAGTACCTGGCCCGGCTCACCGACCAGCCCACGCTCTCCGCCGCCGAGCAGCGCTACGACCGCGCCAAGGTCGACGCCGCGCTCTCGGCCCGCGTCGACACGATGCGCGGCGCCGAGTCCTCGCTCGCCGACCGGCGCACCAAGGACCTGGAGCGGCTGCGCGACGACGACGTCACCGCCCTGGAGCTGCGCGTCGCCCTCGTCGGCGGCTGCCTGCTGGCCGCCGTCGGCGTCGCCATGGCCACCGCCCGGACGCTGACCCGGCCGCTCGCCGTGCTGCGCCTCGGCTCCGCGCGCCTCGCCACCGCCGAGCGGGCCGCCGGTGCGCCGCCCGCGGAGCCGATCCGCTTCACCGGCCGCGACGACGAGTTCGCCCAGGTCGTCCGCTCCGTCAACATCCTGAACGAGCGCGCCGCCGCGTTGACCGAGCGCCTCACCACCCTGGAGTCCGACCGCAAGCACCTGGTCGGCCGGGGCCAGTCCATGGCCGACGAGCGCGAGGAGCTGCGCGCCGAACTCGCCGCCGCGGCCGCCCACTTGGAGCAGGTCAAGCGGTCCATCCACGGCACGTTCGTCAACCTCGCCCTGCGCACCCTCGGCCTGGTCGAGCGGCAGCTCGCCGTCATCGAGGGCCTGGAGGACCGCGAGCAGGACCCCGACCGGCTCGCCACGCTCTTCAAGCTCGACCACCTCGCCACGGTCATGCGCCGCCACAGCGAGAACCTCCTCGTCCTCGCCGGGGCCGAGCACGGCCACCAGCACCCCGGCCCGGTGCCGCTCGTCGACGTCGTGCGGGCCGCGGTCAGCGAGATCGAGCGGTACGAGCGGGTGCGCATCGCCGCGCTGCCGCCGCACGCCCACGTCGCGGGCTTCGTCGCGGACGCCGTCAGCCACCTGCTCGCCGAACTCCTGGAGAACGCCACGTCGTTCTCGCCCCCGGACCTCTCCGTCGAGGTCTCCGGCTGGCTCCTGGAGGGCGGCGAGGTGATGCTCTCCGTGCGCGACGAGGGCATCGGCGTCACCACCGAGCGGATGCGCGAACTGAACGCCCGCCTCGCGGACTTCAACCCGGACGCCGCGTACGAGCAGCACGCCGACGAGGAGGCCGGACTCGGACTCGGCCTGTACGTGGTGGCCCGGCTCGCGGCCCGGCACGGGGTGCGGGTGCGGCTGCGCGAGCAGAAGCCGGGCGGTGTCGCGGCGGTCGTGGTGCTGCCCACGGACATCCTGGCCGACGCCCCGTCGGCGGTCGTCCCGCCCCTGGGCGGCGGCGCGTCGCTGGGCGGGGGAGTGCCGCTGGTGCATCTGCCGGGCGCGGACGCCGAGGCCAACTCCAATGTCCTGCCCAGCCGTTCGTCCGCACAGCCGGACCCGCTGATCGCGGCGGCGGAGTGGTCGCTGGGGGAGCAGCCGGAGCGCGCGCCCGAGCCGGAACCCGAGCCCGAGCCCGTGCTCGCACCCACACCCGCACCCACACCCACACCCGCACCCGCACCTGAGCCCGAGCCCGAGCCCGTGCCTTCGGCCGAGACCACCATGGAGCTCATCCCGCCCCAGGTGCCCCAGCCGCCCGAGCCGACACCGGAGCACGGGATACGGGAACCCCTGACACCGGAGCCCGCGGCCGCGGAGCCCGTGCACGAGCGTGAGCCCGACCCGGACCCCGCGGCCCCCGCCGACGAGTCCGCCAGGGCCCCCAAGTGGGAGCGCGTCACCGACAAGGGCCTGCCCAAGCGCACCCCCAAGGCGGCCGCGCCCGCGCCCGCCGCCCCGCCGAAGCCCCGGACCGGATCGGTGGACGCGGAGGCGCTGCGCCGCCGTCTCGGCGGCTTCCACCAGGGCGCGAAGAGCGGCCGCCGCGACGCCGAGGCCGAGATCGCCGGCGAACCGGCGGAGACGACGGGACGCACGGAACGTACCGAAGGCACCAGCAGTAACAAAACCACCGCAGAAGCCGCAGACGTCATGGGGGACACAGTCGAGGAGGCAAGCAGTTGACTGCGCCCACGCGCACCGGACTCAGTACCGGACTGAGCAGCGAAGCCCGCAACCTGCACTGGCTGTTGACGAACCTCGTCGAGGAGGTGCCAGGTCTGCTGTCGGTCGCGGTGGTCTCGTCCGACGGGCTGCTGCTGCTCTCGTCCGACCCCGGCCAGAACATCGACCGGCGCCCCCTGGCACAGCCCGAGGGCCCCAAGGGATCCAGCGCCGACCTGGCCACCATCGTGTCCGGGCTCGGCTCCCTCACCCTCGGCGCCGCCCAGCTCATGGAGGGCGGCGGAGTCAAACAGACGGTCGTCGCCATGGAGGAGGGCAGCCTCTTCGTCATGTCGATCAGCGACGGCTCCCTGCTCGGTGTGCACGCGACGCCGGACTGCGACATGAGCGTCGTCGCGTACCACATGGCGCTCTTCGTCGGCCGCGCCGGACATGTGCTCACCCCCGAACTCCGCAGCGAGCTGCGCCAGTCGATGGAGAGCCCCCGATGAGCACGCTGGGCGCATCGGCGAACACCTCCAAGCTCCCGGTGCGCGGCGGCGACCGGAAGCCCGCCCGGGTCCGGCCGTACTCCCTCACCGGCGGCCGCACCCGCTTCGGCCACGTCCTGCTGGTGGAAACGTTTGTGGCGGCGCTCGAAGCGCCGGAGGAGCGACGCGAACTGACGCAGGGTCAGGGCGGCGGCACGGGTGCGGGACGGGGCATGCCGGAGATGCGCGCCATCGTCGAACTCTGCCGCCGCATGCGCACCGTGGCCGAGATCGCCGCGCTCCTGAAGATGCCACTCGGTGTGGTCCGCGTGCTGCTCAGCGACCTCGCCGACCAGGGAAAGATCCGCGTGTACGGCACGGGCCACGGCCCCGGACGCCCCGAGCGCGCGCTGCTGGAAAGGGTGCTGAGTGGACTCCGCCGCCTCTGAGGCCATCGAACTCATCGAGGACGCGGGCGAGTTGCGGGCCTGGCAGACCGACACCACCCGCGCCCCCATAGCCACGAAGATCGTCGT
Source organism: Streptomyces sp. NPDC059009 (assembly GCF_042740175.1). Taxonomy (NCBI): domain Bacteria; kingdom Bacillati; phylum Actinomycetota; class Actinomycetes; order Kitasatosporales; family Streptomycetaceae; genus Streptomyces; species Streptomyces sp. NPDC059009. The sequence continues at coordinate 6,937 of NZ_JBHYJB010000058.1, forward strand.
CGCGGGCGGCTTCGGCGTCGGCAAGACGACGCTGGTGACCACCGTCTCCGAGATCACGCCCCTCCAGACGGAGGCGCTGATGACCCGGGCGAGCGAGGACACCGACGACCTCACCCCGACCCCCGACAAGACGACCACGACGGTCGCCATGGACTTCGGCCGCATCACGCTCGACGACGACCTGGTCCTCTACCTCTTCGGCACCCCGGGCCAGCAGCGCTTCTGGTTCATGTGGGACGACCTGGTGCGCGGCGCGATCGGCGCGGTGGTCCTCGCCGACACCCGCCGCCTGTCCGACTGCTTCCCGGCCCTCGACTACTTCGAGAGCTGCGGCCTCCCGTACGTCGTGGCGGTCAACCACTTCGACGGCACCAAGGAGTTCGCGGCGGAGGACGTCCGCGAGGCCCTGACGATCCCGCACTCGATACCGGTCCTCATCATGGACGCCCGCCGGCGCATCCCGGTGATCGAGTCGCTCCTCGCCCTGGTCGGGCACGCCCTCGAAGCGACCCCCGAGTAAGACCCGCCTCCGTCCGTCAGAAGGTTCAAGGTTTCCCATGCGCAAGATACTCGTCGTCGGAGCCGGCCAGTCCGGGCTCCAGATCGCCCTCGGACTCCAGGCGCAGGGGTACGAGGTCACCCTGATGTCCAACCGCACGGCGGACGAGATCCGGTCGGGCCGGGTCATGTCCACGCAGTGCATGTTCCACACCGCGCTCCAGCACGAGCGCGACCTGAAGCTCAACTTCTGGGAGTCCCAGGCCCCGAGGATCGAGGGCGTCGGCGTCTCCGTGGCGGGGCCCGAGTCGGCTCGCGTCATCGACTGGGTCGGCAAGCTGGACGGCTATGCGCAGTCGGTCGACCAGCGCGTGAAGATGGCGGGCTGGATGGAGACGTTCGCCCAGCGCGGCGGCCAGCTGGTCATCCACGGCGCGGCGGTCTCCGACCTCGACTACTTCTCCCGCACCTACGACCTCGTCCTGGTCTCGGCGGGCAAGGGCGAACTGGTCTCGATGTTCGAGCGCGACGCGGCCCGCTCCCCGTACGACGCCCCGCAGCGCGCCCTCGCCGTCGCCTACGTCCACGGCCTGGGCCCGCGCCCCGAGCACCCCGAGTTCGACGCGGTCCGCTGCAACCTGGTCCCCGGCGTCGGCGAGCTCTTCGTCATGCCGACCCTGACCACGTCGGGCCGCGCTGACATCCTCTTCTGGGAGGGCATTCCCGGCGGCCCCCTGGACGTCTTCCAGGGCGTGAAGGACCCCTCCGAGCACCTGGCGCTGACGCTCGAACTCCTGGAGAAGTTCCTGCCCTGGGAGTACGCGCGCGCCACGAACGTCGAACTCACCGACGCGGGCGGCACATTGGCGGGCCGCTACGCCCCGACGGTGCGGGGGCCGATCGGCCGGCTGCCCGGCGGCGGCCTGGTCCTCGGCGTGGCCGACGTGGTCGTCGCCAACGACCCGATCACCGGCCAGGGCTCCAACTCGGCCTCCAAGTGCGCGGCTTCGTACCTCGCGTCGATCGTGGAGCACGGGGACCGCGAGTTCGACGAGGCGTGGATGCAGTCGGCGTTCGACCGCTACTGGAACACGGCGCAGCACGTCACGAAGTGGACCAACGCGATGCTGGGCGCCCCGCCGGAGCACGTCCTGAACCTGCTGGGCGCGGCAGGTCAACTCCCGCCCGTGGCGCATCGATTCGCCAACGGCTTCAACGACCCGGCCGACTTCGAGAACTACTTCTACGAGCCGGAGAAGGCCGAGGCGTACCTGGCGGAGGTCGCGGCGGGGGTCACAGGGGGAGTGTGAGGACGCGGGTGCCGACGGAGAGGTGGAGTCTGTCGTCGGCGATGCGCACGGCGGAGCGGCTCCAGCCCTCGCCGACCGCCATGCGGCCGTCGTCCTCGAGGCCGCTGCGGTAGGTCCAGGGCGGGCGGCGGGCCTTGAGGCCGACGGCGAGCAGGGGCTGGGGGACGGTGCCCGTGCTCAGGTACAGCCTGCCGCCATCGAAGCGCGGCGGGGAGTCCTGCGTGAGGGCGCCGTCGACGTGATACGTCCACAGGAGCTTGCCGTCGGACGCGCGCAGGGCGAGCAGGTCGTGCCCGTTCGCGCGCGGGTTCCGGTCGCTGCGGACGGCGAGCCCGACCGTGTAGACGGTGTCGCCCCGGACGGCCGGGGGCCCGTAGTGGGGCTGGCCGTCGGGGTAGGGCAGGCGGTCGGCGCCGAAGCGCCAGCGGATCGTCCCGGTGGCGAGGTCGAGCGTACGGACCTCGGAGCCGCCGATGTGGACGCGGCCGTCCGCGACGGCTTCGGGGTACACCGCTTCGAGCACAGGTGCGTCCTTGGTGGCGGCCCGGACCCGCCAGCGTCCCCGGCCGTCGTCGCGGCCCACCGCCACCACATCCCTCGGGGTGGTGAGGAGCAGCAGCCCGCCCGCCACCGCTCCGGTCCCCAGCTCGTCGGAGTCACCGGTTCGGTGGAGCCAGAGCCGCTCGCCGCTGTCCGTCGCGTACGCGGCGACGGCGGACAGCCGGCCGGATCGGCCCTGGAGGTACACCGTGTCGGAGGTGGCGGCCACGACGCCGATGTCATCCAGCCGGGGGCTCCGCAACTGCCCCGGAAATCGGGAGAGTTCACCGGTCCCGGCGTCGAGACGGAACAGCGGCTCCTCGATCCCCACGATCTTCGGGTCACGGACGAGGTGTCCGTTTCCCGTCTCCTCGAAGGTGACGTACTTCGGCTGCTTCCAGACCACCTTGCCGGTCCTGGCGTCGAGTCCGACGACCGACCGCTTGTCGTTCTCGTCGCCGACCTGGACGACGAGCACGCCGCCCCTGATCCCGGCGAGGGTGGCCTCGGCCTTCGCGTCGTACGACCACAGCGGCTCGGGCGCGAGTCCGGATGCCCGGGGCGAGGGGCCCGAACGCGCGCCGCCCGAACGGCCGTTGCCGGATTCGGACGCCGCCCACACCGCTCCGGCCGCCCCGAGCGCGAGCACCCCGCCCGCTCCGGCGAGCAGCAGCCGGCGCCGTGCGGGTCCCCCGTCGGGCGGGGCGCCGGTGGTGGGCTCGCCCCCGGGGCGCCGGGACGGGCGCAGCTCCCACATTCCGGCGACGCGGCGGCCCAGGTCGGCGAGGAGCGGGCCGGGCAGCAGCGCGGCGAAGTCGCCGTCGGCGCCGCCGAGTTGTCCGCCGAGTTCACCGGTGAGCGAGCCGGCCGGCGGCCGCGCGTCCGGCTCCTTGGCCAGGCAGCGGCTCAGGGCCGGGAGCAGCGCATCCGGAACCCCGGTCAGCTCCGGCTCCGCATGGCGTACGCGATGCAGGATCTCCGCGTTCCCGGCGCCGCCGAACGGCCCGTGCCCGGCCGCCGCGAAGACCAGGACGGCGGCGAGGGCGAACACGTCGCCCGGCGGCTCATGCGCGCGGCCCATCGCCTGCTCGGGCGACATGAAGGCGGGCGTGCCCAGGACCTGGCCGGTACGGGTGAGGCGTCCCGCTCCCAGGGCACGGGCGATGCCGAAGTCGATGACTCTGGGGCCGGTGGCCGTGATCAGCACATTCGACGGCTTGAGGTCACGGTGCACGAGCCCCGAGCCGTGGATGTCGGCGAGCGCGCGGGCGAGCCGGGCGCCGAGGGCCCGTACGGCGGGCTCGGGCAGCGGCCCGTACCGCTCGACGGCCTCGGCGAGCGAGGGCCCGAGCACGTACTCGGTGGCCAGCCAGGGCACGGTCCCCTGGGTGTCGGCGGCCACGACCGTCGCCCCGTGCCGCCCCCCGATCGTGCGCGCGGCCTCCGCCTCCAGGCGGAACCGCACCCGGAACTCGGGCTCGCGCGCGAGGTGTGCACGCACCGCCTTCAGCGCGACCACGCGTCCACGCTCGGACCGGGCCAGGTACACCGCGCCCATGCCGCCCTCGCCGAGCCGCCCGAGGAGCGTGAAGCCGCCGATGGAGTCGGGGTCGCCGGGGTGGAGGGGCTGGAGCGGGGAGGGGTCCTGAACGGTGTCGGGCACGGTGCTCACCCGACCGGCAGGGCGTAGTAGTGCTTGCTGCCGTCCCGCGCGAACACGGCGGTCTTCGTGCCGCTGAACACCTGCCAGCCGAGTGTGAGGTCCTCCGCTTCGCTCACTGCCTGGAAGACCCACAGGCTCCTGCCGTCCTCGGGGTCGATGGCCCGGACCGCTCCCCAGCCGAGGTGGTACAGCGGGGTGCCCGACGGGCCGGCCGCCACGGCCGTGTAGTCGTTGGTGACTCTCTCGTGGTCCGGCGGACCGGACACCCAACGGCGTTTTCCGTCACGGGCGTTGGCGCATGCCACGACTCTGCTCCTGTCGGCGAAGTACAGCGAGTCGCCCCGGGCCAGGAGCGCGCGCGGCGCCGTGGTGGTGCTGCCGAGCTCGTTCTTGTACGTCCACAGGTGCTTGCCGCTCTCCAGGTCGTAGCCCTTGAGCTTCGCGTCCTCGTCGGCGCAGAGCACGCCCTGGGGGGTCACCCATGCGTAGTCCTTGGCCCGGACCTTGCCGTATGACCTCTCCCACCGCTCGTCGCCGCTCTCCCGGTCGACCGCGAAGAACCGTGCCTTCCCCTTGGCGTCCATGCCCGTCGGGTCCGTGAAGCGCTGTACATAGACGGACTTCTCGCCCACGGCCACCCGCACGTCGCCCGGGTAGTCCTTCGGCAGCTCGGTGCGCCACACCTCGTCGCCCTCCGCGTAGTCGTAGCAGACGAGGTACTGGCCGCCCTTCTTGCCCGAGTGCGTGAACCACAGGCGCCCGGCCTCCTGGGCGACGAACGCGCCGACGCCGTAGGTCTGGGTGGTGTCGCGCACCGTGCCGGTCCTGGCGGAGAAGCGGACGAGGCCGCGGAGGGTCGGTGCGAGCAGGAGGTCGTCCCCCACGGCCACCGGCCCGGCGTCGCAGCTGAACGGCTTGGTCCAGCGCACCTTTCCGGTGCGCACGTCGACCCCGACGGTGTTGCCGACGTTGGGGATGACCAGCACCTCGTCGCGCCATACGAGCGGGACGCCGTTGGTCGTCGGCTCGACCGCCTTGTAGTGCCACAGTGCGGTCGGCGCCGTACCGGCCACCTGTCGCGCCGGGCGCGTGGCGGCCGCGACGGCCTTCGCGGGCGCGCGCTCGCCGCCGAAACCGCGCGCGAGCGGCACGGCACCGGCCGCACCCGCCGCCATCCCCGCTCCGGCGGCGAGGAGGGTGCGCCGCGACACGAGGGGCACCCTCCTCGCCGTCGGAGCCGGTTGCCGCTCGCCGTCGACTGCCGTCTTCGCCGGGTCCGGGCCGACCAGGGTGGCCGTCGGGTCCGGGGCGGCCAGGGCGGTCGGCGCCTGCCCCTCCCCGGGCGTCTCCCGCGCCATGACAACGGCGGCCTGTCGGGCGAGATCCGCCACCAGCGCCCCCGGCAGCCACCCCTCCCGCGCAAGCCCGGCGACCCCGCCGGGCGCGAGCCCCGCCGCGATCACCTCCGGCTCGGGGCGCCGCGCCGGATCCTTGTCGAGGCAGCGTGCGAGCAGCGGACGCAGTCGCTCCGGTACGCCGCCCAGGTCGGGCTCAGCGGTGGCGATCGCATCCGGGGCGGCCGAGGCGGAGGGGCCGAAGGGGCTGCCCCCGGTCGCCGCGTACACCAGGAGCAGCCCGAGGACGAAGACATCCGACGCGGGCCCGGGCGCGCGCCGCGCGACCTGCTCGGGGGTGAGGAACCCGAGGGTGAGCCGAAGCCCCGTACCGGCCGTGTCCATGTCCACGGAGGTCGCGGCGGCCAGCGGCCCGAACCCCGCGAGCAACGGCCCGTCGGCGGCCAGCAGCACCGTGTGCGGGGCGAGCCCCTGGTGGACGGGGACGAGTGGCCGCAGCCGCCCAAGGACCTCGGCGAGGGCCGCGCCGAGGAGCCGTACGGTGTGCTCCGGGAGCGGGCCGTGCCGGTCGACGGCGGCGGCGAGGGTGAGAGCAGGGCGGTACGCCGTGACGAGGCGGCCCTTGGCCGCCTCCCGCACCGGGGCGACCCAGGGCCCGGCCGCCCGCGCGGCGAGTTCGCCCTCGGACCGGAAGGCCCGCAGGAGGGCGGGGGAGCCGGTGAGGTCCGGCCGGGGCGCGCGTACGGACAGGGTGTCGCCGTCGCGGTCCCGGCCCAGATACTCCACGGCGGACGCGCCCTCCCGCAGCCGCGCGAGCAGCGAGTACGCCCCGATGCGCGCGGGATCAGCGTCCCGTAGCTCCTCCAGGCCGCCGGTCGGTGCCGCCACCAATGCCCAACCTCCGTTCCCCATAGGGTAGTTATCGTCCCACCGGGCTCAGCGGAACGGTATGGCGCGACGGGGAGGACGAGAGGGCGGGAGCGATCGGTTCCGTACACGAGGGAGTATCGGGAGGGAGCAGAGGACGGAAGTGAAGGCTCAGAACCTGGGCAGCGCGTACAGGCGCCCCCCGTTCTGCACCGCCACCACCCCACCGGCCGCGACCACGGCCCACGCCTCGTCTCCCTGGGTCACGGGCGCGAAACGGTAGCGCTCCGAGTCGCCGGTCAGCGGCAGCGCGGCGACCCCGTCGGCGCCGTTCGTCAGCGGGACGTACAGGCCGTGGGTCGCCACGACCGGCTGCGTCACCGCGTAGGTCCCGTCTGGTCCGCTGATCTCCCGGACGTCGGCGCCGCCGTCGAGCCGCAGGGAGCGGATCACGCCCCCGTCGGCGGCATACACCAGACCCGCGTGGACCACGGGTGCCCCGAACTGCCCCGCGTCCCCGTTGGGTCGAGCCCGCCACCGCTCCGTGCCGCGGTCCAGGCCGAGGCCGCGCAGCTTCGTGCCGCCGACGACCGCGAACCCGCCGCCGAGGGCGGCCCGCGAGCCGCGCGGAACACCCTTCACCGTCCAACTCCGCTCTCCCGAACCGGAGTCGAGAGCGTGCAAGGTCCCGTCCTCGGCGGTGACGAGCAGCCGCCCGCCGCCCGCGACGGCCACCGCGCCCCCCTCCTCGGCGAGGGGCTCCTCGGACCGCCACAGCGGCCGCTCCGCACCCCGCCGGACTGCGACGACATGCCCGCCGGAATCCGCCGCGTACACCGTGCCCCCGCCCTCGCCCTCCGCCACGGCGAGCAGCCGCGCGAGTCCATCAGGGCCCCGCCAACTCACCTCTCCCGTACGGGAGTCGAAGCCACGCAGCACCCCGTCCCGCCCGATCAGCGCCGGCCACGGAGCGACCGGCGCCGGCGCCCGGGCTCCCTCGTGCCGCCAGAGCCGGTCACCCGTGCGCGGATCGAGAGCGACCACCCGCCCCCTGTCCGCGACCAGCAACACCTCACCGGCGCGTGCGGGGCCGAACGGCATCCCGGGGGCGAGGCCGTCCGCGCTCCACAGCGGCTCGGGCCGCTCACCGGGCGCACCGTCCCACAACGGGACCTCACCGCCCGGACCGTCACCCCCGCCGCTTCCGTCGAGCCACCGCCACCCCGCACCCCCGAGCCCGGCGAGCAGCGCGGCACCGCCCGCCGCGCCGAGCACCCGGCGCCGGGACCACGGCCCCGACGGCCACGCACCGGTCAACTCCCCGGCGTGGCGCCCCCATTCACGTACGTCCCGCAGGACGTCCTCGGGCAGCCACGCGTTCGCCCGGTGCGAACCGCGGACCTCCCACAGTGCTGCCAGCTCCCCGGCCGTCGGGCGGATGCCCGGGTCCTTGGCCAGACAAGGGCGCAGCTCGCCGGCGAACACCCCTGGCAGCGGCGACAGATCCGGCTCCTCGTGGACGATGCCGTAATCGGCGAGGGCCGGCCCGCCGTCGCCTCCGAAGGCGTGGTGCCCCGTGCTCGCGTACACCAGCACCGAGGCCAGCGTGAACACATCGCTGGGCGGCCCGAGTTCACGCCCCAGCACCTGCTCGGGCGACATGTACCCGGCGGAACCGGGGCGCTGCCCGGTCACCGTCACGGCGGTCGCGGCGGGCATGCGGGCGATGCCGAAGTCGACGAGGCGGGGCCCGGCGACGGTGAGCAGGACGTTCGACGGCTTGAGGTCCCGGTGCACGACCCCGGCCTGGTGCAGCGCGGCGAGCGCGGCGGCGAGCAGGCCGCCGAGGGCGCGTACGGAGTCGGCGGGCAGCGGCCCGCGCTCGTCGACGCACCGCTCCAGGGTCGGCCCGGCGGCGAACTCGGTCGCGATCCACGGGACTTGACCGCCACTCGCGGTCAAGTCGGCCCCGAGGACGCGCGGGACATACGGGCTGCGCACGGCCCCCGCGGCCTGCCGCTCCCGCCGGAACCGGGCCAGGAAGTGCGGATCGTCGAGGAACTGGGTCCGCAGCGTCTTGACGGCGGCCACCCGCCGCCCGCTCCGCCCCAGATAGACGCTCCCCATGCCGCCCTCGCCGAGCACACCCAGGAGGCGCCACGGACCGAGCGCGACGGGGTCGCCCGGCCGCAGCTCCCTGATCAGTTGGGTCACGGCCGCCGATGGTAGGGGGTGGTGGACGTGGGGGCCATGGGCCCGTGAGGCGCGGGGACCCCGGACCCGCCCGCGCCGGGCAGCCCACAACGGCGGGTGCGGCGCGGGTGGCCGAGTCGCGCGCCGCTCGTGATCTACCGCGCCGCCGGGGGCGGACCCACCTCCCCGTATCCCAGATCCGACCCGGACATCGCCCCCCGAGGCAGCCGGGGCGGCCGGTAGCCACCCATGGCGCCCGCCCCCGGATCCGGCCGGACGGCCCCGAGCAGCGGGTTCGCCGCGATCGGTGAGACCTTCACGCGGGCGCCGAGCCGGGGTGCCTGCACCACCATGCCGTCGCCCAGGTACAGCGCCACGTGCGTGGCCTTGGGGAAGTAGATGACCAGGTCGCCGGGGCGCAGCTCGCTCAGCGGCACGCGGGGGAGCTGCGCCCACTGCTCCTGGCTGGTCCGGGGGATGTCCCGCCCCGCGTGCCCCCACGCCTGCGAGGTGAGACCGGAGCAGTCGTACCTCTTCGGGCCCTGCGCGCCCCACTCGTACGGTTTGCCGATCTGCCGCACCGCGTACGCGAGGGCCCGGTCGCCCTCGCGCGACGGCGCCCGCGACGGCGCCCCGGCCGCCGCCGCACCCGCGCTGCCGCTCAGCGCGCCCGACGCGAGGAACTTCCGCTGCGCGTCCGCCGTCCCGGCGTCCTCGGCCTGCCGCAACTGCGCGAGCTGGTCCTCGCTCAACGCGGCCAACAACTCCTCGACATCGTTCAGCTGCTTCTTGACCGTGTCCCGATCCTTCTTCTCCCGCTCCGCCAGGGCGAGTTGAGAGGTGAGGGCCTGCTGCGCCGCGCCCGCGAGCCCGGCCGCCTTCCGCTCGCCCCCGACGAGCCGCTCCACCGCCGCCGCGCGCTCGGCCGCGACCCGCCCGAGGACGTGCCCCTGGTCGAGGGCCTGCTGGGGGTCGCGAGCGAGGAGCAGCCGCAGATACGGGGGGTACTCACCCGCGATGCCCCCCTGATACTGCTCTCGCGCGAACCGTCCCGCGGCCCCTTTGCTGTCCCGCACGGACGTCCGCGCCTTGCTGAGCTCCCCACCGAGCTTCCTCACCTCGGCCCGCTGCTTCTTCAGCTTGTCCGCCGTGGTGTTGTACGCCTCGGACGCCTCCTCGGCCTTCTGGTACAGCCCCTGAAGGTCCGTCAGCAACTCGGCCACGGAACGCCCGGCGGCGCCGCCGACGCCCGGTCCGGGCGCAGGGACGGGGGCGGCATAAGCCGGAGACGGAAAGGGAAACGGAGACAGAGACGGGGGCGCGGCCGCGAGCAGCACCCCCGCGACGGCGGCCGTACAAACCCGCTGCAGCAGCTTGCCTGACACCTCATCACCTCCGGTGCGGGAGCGGCCCCTCCGCCCCGCACCGCGAGCATCAGCCGCCCCCGGGCCCCCCGCTCGCGGACACGGATCGCTCGGCGCAACACCATCACTCGTCCAGGGCTCATCCCCCCCACCCCGGCGCGCCACACTTGCCACACCCCCACCCCGCGCCCAACTGCCCCCGCCCCCACCACCCTGCAGCCGCCTGGTCCACTCACGCCGCAACCCGCCACCCAGCTAGTGCCGGTCAGCCCGCCCACCCCGTGGCCACCCACCCCACCCGTGCCGGTCAGCCCGCCCACCCCGTGGCCACCCACCCCACCCGTGCTGGTCAGCCCGCCCACCCCGCCACCCCGCGATCGGGCCCACCGTCCCGTGGACAGCTGGACAGCTGGGCCGCTCGCGCCGGTCGGGCCCGCCACCCCGCGATCGGGCCCACCGCCCCGTGGGCAGCTGGGCCGCCCAGGGGGCGGCACGGGTGGGCACGGGGCGGCCCCCGACGTCGCCGGGCTGCGACCCACTACCTCGGGTCACCACGACAACGGCACCCCCACCCCCACACCCGCACAGGGCCCTACTCCGGCCCCGCCCTCTACTCCGGCCCCGCCCCCGAGTCCGAGCCCGCCCCCGCCCCACGCTCCGGCTTGGACCACGGCCACTTCAGCCCCTTGAGTCCCTTGAGCCCCCCGGCCCCACCCTCGGACCCGCCCCCGCCCCCGTCGTCGTACTCGTAAAGCCACCCCTGATGCAGCCCCAACCGCCCACTCCTGGCCGCCTGGACCCGGCGGTACACGAGGACGGTCGGGGGCCCGCCCGCGTCGTCCGGCACCGGGACGCGGTAGACCTTCGGCGGGTGACCCGTCGGGCCGAGCAGAACAGGAAGGACGCGGCCGTCCAGGGGCCCGCCCACGAACGGGGTGTCTTCGCTCTTCACCCGACCAGTGTCACAGCTGACCCCCACCCCGCCTCACAGCTGCCCCCCACCACACCTCACAGCAGATGCGCCGCGTCACTCACCACAGGCAGCACGCGCCGCGCAAGCGCGGCGACCGGCCCCTCGGACGTCTCCATGCCGAGCGCGGACCGCACGACGTCCGCGGTCTGCGCATCCCGCCCGGCCGTCACCGTGAGCACCGCCATGAACTGCTCCACGAGCCAGTCCCGCAACTCCTCCACCGGCGGTTCCTTCTCCGCGTCGAGCCAGATCAGCGAGGCCGCCTCCACGGACGTGATCCACATCCGGACGGTCATCCGCAGCCGGGGCCCCGGATCCGCCACGTCCAGGTGGGACAGGATGTGCTCGGCCGCGGCCCGCCGCACCCCGTCCACGATCGCCGTCGTCCGCGAGGTCTCCACCACGCTGCCGCCCTGCAGCAGCGCGCTGAACCCCGCGTCGTGCTCGTCGACGAAGGCCAGGTACCGGTCGAGCGCCCGCGCGAGCCGCAGCGAGAGCGGCCCCTCCGGCGGCTCGTCGAAGCAGTCGGTGAGCGCGTCGGCGGCGGAGGTCAGCGCGGCCTCGTACAACTGCTGCTTGCCGCCCGTGAAGTAGCGGTACACCAGCGGCCGCGACACCCCGGCGGCCTCCGCCACGTCGTCGAGGGAGACCTCTTCGGGGGCGCGGTGCGCGAAGAGGGTGAGCGCGGCGGTGATGATCTGCCGCCGCCGCTCCTCGACGCTGAGGCGCCGGTAGGCGCGGGTGGGAGCGGGCGAGGTCATGCTCCGCAGCGTAACCGTGTTCTCGCGCACCTGAGGGGTGAGGTGGCCTACTGACGCCCCTGCGCCGACACCGAGGCCCGCCCCGCCCTGGCCCGTCCTGCCCCTACGCCAACAACCCCGAAGACCTCCAGAGCCTCCGCCCGACCCCCCGCATCACCCCGATGTCGTCGAGGAAGTCCGTCAGCCGCTTCGCCCCGGTCTGCATGACCTCCCGCCGATGCCTGCTCGCCTTCACCTGCGCCACCGCCTCGCGCCGGTCGAGCCCGACATCCGAGTAGACCTTGGGGTTCACGAAGGCGAGGGAGAAGACGCGCGCCGCCTCCCCGCAGCTGAGTCGCGTCAGCTCGCGCTCCCACGCGGGCGCCGACACCATCTGGCGCCGCAACTCCTCGCGCGCGTACCGGACATGGCGGGCCTCCTCGACCACATGGATGCGCGTGACGCCCCGTACGAGGGGCTGGACGCGCTCGTCCGGGAAGGTCAGCCGCTGCATCCAGTCCAGGATCTCCTCGCCGAGCAGCGTGCAGGCGAAGGAGCCGGGCGTCGTCGAGACCGTCTTCAGCACGCGGGCGAGGTTGTGGTTGATCCAGGTGACGGGGTACGTGGGGGCGCCGCCCTTGTGGATCATGCGGGCGAACATCATGGAGTGCCGGCACTCGTCGGCGATCTCCGTCAGCGCGTACCGCACGTGCTTGCTGGTCAGTGGCTTGTCGTAGATGTGCCGGACGAGCAGCTGCATCAGGATGATCTCGAACCAGATGCCGAGCGAGGCAAGGGACGCCGCCTCGTGCCGGGCCAGGTCCATCCGCTGTTCCTCGGACATCCGCCGCCACAGGGGGGTGTCGTACAGCGACACGAGCTCCGGCGGCCAGAACCACTTGCCGTCCTCGACCGGCGCCTCCCAGTCGAGCTCCTCGTCCGGGTCGAAGGAGTGCTTGGCGGAGGACTCGAGGAGGCGCTCGGCCACCTGCTCACGGTCCTTGAGGAACCCGAGCGCGTCCCGCAGCGCGGTCAGGTCGTCGTCCGTCATGGTCGTCATGACTGCCCCTGAACTCTCGTGACGTACTGGGTGGACTCGAACTCGCTTGCACACATGGCGAGTTACCGCCGGTCACTCTTTATGAGACTACCTGTCAGCAACGTCGTCAATCCCTCGTGCACGCCCCTGTACAACTTGTTGACCCCACGTCTAGGAGCGTGTGAGCCTGCGGAGTATGTCGACGCATGAGCTCTACACGAAGCCGCCGAGTGAGCCCAACTGGTCGGTGCCCGCGGCCGGTTCAGCCCGCTTCAGCTGGGAGTACGACGACGGGAGCGACCGCCTCCTCGCCCTCTACCAGAAGGGCAAGGACAAGCAGTGGGACGGCGCCAAGCGCATCGACTGGGACCTGGAGGTCGACCCCAACGACCCCCTCGGCACCCCCGACGAGGCCCTCACGCTCTACGGCACCCGCCACTGGGCGAAGATGACCGACAAGGACAAGGGCGAGCTGCGCAACCACTACGCCTCCTGGCAGTTCAGCCAGTTCCTCCACGGCGAGCAGGGCGCGATGGTCTGCGCCGCCCGCATCGTCGAATCCGTCCCCAACCTGGACGCGAAGTTCTACTCCGCCACCCAGACCATGGACGAGGCCCGGCACGCCGAGATCTTCGGCCGCTTCCTGCACGAGAAGGTCGGCCGCCTCTACCCGATCAACGACAACCTCCAGTCGCTGCTCGGCGACACCCTGCGCGACTCCCGCTGGGACATGCCGTACCTGGGCATGCAGGTCCTCATCGAGGGCCTCGCGCTCGCCGCCTTCGGCATGATCCGCGACACCACGGACCAGCCCCTGCCCAAGCAGATCCTCGCGTATGTGATGCAGGACGAGGCCCGCCACGTCGCCTTCGGCCGCATGGCGCTGCGCGACTACTACAAGCAGCTCACCGACGCCGAACTCCGCGAGCGCGAGGAGTTCGTCATCGAGGGCTGCTACCTGATGCGCGACCGCCTGCGCGGCGTCGAGGTCCTGGAGAACCTCGGCATCTCCAGGGCGGAGGCGGACGAGTACAGCGAACAGTCCGAATACCTGGCCCTCTTCCGCCAGTTGCTCTTCTCCCGCATCGTCCCCTGCGTCAAGGACATCGGCCTGTGGGGCAAACGCCTCCAGGAGGCATACGTGGACATGGGCGTCTTCGACCTGGGCAACGCCAACCTCGACCAGCTCATGGAGCAGGACGAGGAGATCGCGGAGAAGCTGGACGCGGAGAGGTTCGCGGCGGAGGAGCAGGAGCGAGTGGAGGAAGTGCAGGAGGCGATCGACGCAGGGCGCGACTAGCCCGTCCGACGCTCGAGGACGAGGCGGCGTTCAGCACCGCCCCCGCCCCCTTCTCAGCCTGTCCGGCGTTTGAGGACGAGGCCGTTCAGGCCGATGGGGGCAAGGGGCGAAGCCCCAAGAAGGGAGCGCCCCAGGGCCGCGGAGCGGCGGTTTCGGGAAGGGGCGGGCTTGGGGAAAGGGAAAAACCCCTAAGACCCGAGCACCGACTCCATCACGGCACGAGCAACGGGCGCCGCACTCCCACCCCCGCTGATGTCCCCCCGATCGGCGGACGCGTCCTCCACCACCACGGCCACCGCCACCGCCGGCTCCCCGTCATCGGGCCCCTGCGCCCACGAGATGAACCACGCATACGGCGTACCGGAGTTGTCCACCCCGTGCTGCGCCGTCCCCGTCTTGCCCCCCACCGTCACCCCGGGAATCGCCGCGTTCTTCCCGGTCCCCTCCTCCACGACATCCGTCATCAGCTCCCGCAGCTGCATCGCGGTCCCCGGATTCATCGCCTGGTGCAGCGTCTTCGTACCGCCGGAGTTCACCGTGTCCCCGTCCTCGGTGGTCGTCCTGTCCACCAGGTACGGCGACTTGACGGACCCCCCGCTCGCCACGGCGGCCGAGACCATCGCCATCTGCAGGGGCGTGGCCCGCGTGTCGTACTGCCCGATCGACGACAGGGCGAGCTGCGCCTTGTCCATGGACGTGTCGAAATGGGATGTCGCCACGCTCGAAGGAACCTTCAAGTCACCGTCATTGAAGCCGAAGTTCTGCGCGGTGGAGGCCATGGGCGCGAGCCCCGTATCGGCCCCCAGCTTCGCGAAGACGGTGTTGCAGGACCACTCGAAGGCGTACCGCAGCGGCGCGTCGGTGCAGCCCTCCACCTCGTTGCTGAGCTGCGTGCTGGTGCCGGGCAGCGTGTACGGGTCGGGGGACTCGGTCGGCGCGTCCAGGTCGGTGACCGTCCCCGCGTCGAGCGCCGCCGCCGCCGTCACCACCTTGAACGTGGAGCCCGGCGGATACGTCTGCCGCAGCGCCCGGTTCAGCATCGGCTTGTCAGGGTCGGAGTTGAGCGAGGACCAGCTCCTGGTGACGGACGAGCTGGTGCCGGAGAGCCGTCCCGGGTCGTACGAGGGCGTGGAGACGAGCGCGAGGATCTTCCCGGTGGCGGGCTCGATCGCCGCGACGGCGCCCTTCTTGCCGCCGAGACCGGAGTAAGCGGCCTGCTGGGCGGCCGGGTTGAGGGTGGTGACGACTCTGCCGCCGGGGTTCTGACTCCTGGTGATGTCGTTCCACAGGGGGAGCGGGGCGAGCATCGGGTCGGTGCCGGAGAGGATGTCGTCCTCGGCGTGCTCCAGGAAGGTGGTGCCGTAGACCTGGGAGGCGAAGCCGGTGACGGGGGCGTACAACGGCCCGTTCGTGTACGTCCGTTCATAGCGGAGCTGCTCGCCGGTGTCCTTGGACCCGGTGACCGTGCGCCCGTCCACCATGATGTCGCCGCGCGGCTGGTCGAAGCGGGTGATGGCCCCCCGGCGGTTGGCGGGGTTGTCGTCGAGCGACTCGGACTGCACGACCTGCACGCGCGTGGCGTTGACGAGGAGCGCGACGAGCAGCAGCGCGCAGAAGGCGGCGGCGTGCCGGATGTACCGGGTCATGCGACCCCCTCCGCCAGGGGCTGGCTGCGCGCGGAGTCACTGACCCGGATGAGGAGCGCGACGATGATCCAGTTCGTGACGACGGACGAACCTCCCTGTGCGAGAAAGGGCATGGCCATCCCCGTCAGCGGAATGAGCCCCATGACACCGCCCGCGATGACGAAGACCTGGAGCGCCACGATCGAGGCGAGCCCGATCGCGAGGAGCCGCCCGAAGGGGTCCCGCAGCGAGAGCCCGGCCCGGTAGCCGCGCTCCACGAGCAGCGCGTACAGCAGGAAGATCGCGCACAGCCCGGTGAGCCCGAGCTCCTCGCCCGCCGTCGCCAGGATGAAGTCGGACTTCGCGGCGAACCCGATGAGGATCGAGTGGCCGAGCCCGAGCCCGGTGCCGAGCATGCCCCCGGCCGCGAACGCGAAGAGGGACTGGGCGAGTTGATTGGGTCCCTGCCCCGCGTCGATGGAGGCGAAGGGGTGCAGCCAGTCCTCGACGCGCTGGTGCACGTGCGGCTCCAGCGAGCCGACCACGAACGCCCCGACCCCCGCGAGCAGCAGCCCCACGGCGATCCACCCGGTGCGCCCGGTGGCCACGTACAGCAGCACCACGAACAGCCCGAAGAACAGCAGGGACGTCCCGAGGTCCCGCTCCAGCACGAGCACCCCGACACTGATCAGCCAGATGGCGACGATCGGCCCGAGCACCCGGCCGGTGGGCAGCTGCAGCCACTTGAGGCGCTTCCACAGGGTGCGGCCGGTGTACGCGAGGGCGTTGCGGTTGGCGGCGAGGTAGCTGGCGAAGAAGACGGCGAGCAGGATCTTCGCGAACTCGCCCGGCTGGATGGAGAAGCCGCCGATCCGGATCCAGATGCGGGCCCCGTTCACGGCGGGGAAGAAGATGGGCACGATCATCAGCACGAGCGCAGCGACGACCGACACATACGCATACCGCTGCAGCACGCGATGGTCGCGCAGCAGCACCACGACCCCGATGAAGAGGGCGACCCCGACCGTCGACCAGACGAGCTGCGTGAGCGCCGCCTCGTCCCCCGGCGTCTCCAGGTCGAGCCGGTAGATGAGCACGAGCCCGAGCCCGTTGAGCAGCACGGCGATGGGCAGGAGCAGCGGATCCGCGTACGGGGCACGGAGGCGGACCGCGAGGTGCGCGAGGAGCGCGAGCACGCCGAGCCCGGCGCCGTAACCTGCGGCGCCGGGCGGGACGGAGCCGTTGTGCGCGAGGCCGACATCGCAGTAGCCGTACACGGAGAGCAGGACGGCGACGACGATCAGGGTGAGCTCGGTGCCGCGCCGCCGGGGGAGTCGGACCGGGGGGACGGCGGGGACATCGGGGACACCGTGGGGTGCCTTGTCCGCGGTTGTTCCGGTCATGCCGGGAACGTAGCAAGCAAGATGCCCCAATCGACTGATTGCGCACGATGTCGGCCAAAACGACCTAGGGGGCGCTCACGCGCTCAGCACCAGCGGGGGACCTGCCCGATGTTGGAGATGTAGTGCGCGGCCCCCCACGCCCAGGTGCCGTCGGCGAGCAGGTACCAGAGGTTGTTCCGGTCCACGGTGTCACCGGTGGTCTTGCAGAAGATGCTGACGACCCTGCCGTAGGGCTCGCTGCGGATGACGTGGCTGCCCCGGGTGGGCGCGTCGCGCAGCAGCAGCCCGGACTTGGCGGTGATGCGCCCCTTGTAGACGGGCGGCGGATTGTTGGCGCTGCCGGCGCTGTCGGCGGCGACAGCGGGACCGACGACGGTGAGCGCGGTGAGAGCACCACCGGCGACGGCTATGCCGAACCGGGTGAGCGTACGGGTCGACCGCTGTGACATGGGGCCTCCTCTGAGGGAAGGACAGGACCGAGGCGGCCCATGGCCCACATAGGCCGCAATTCACACTAAAAGCGCCTCCAACCCCCCGCACGTCCGTCCAGCCCGTCCGGCGATTGAGGACGAGGCCGTTCAGGCCGAACGGGGTCAGGGGCGGAGCCCCGGGACGGGACGGTCAGGGGCGGAGAGGGCGAAGAAGCCTACGGCTCAGCCACATCCGACCGGTCGGATACGCCCATTGGGGCGCCCCCGCCCCCACCCTCCTCGCCCGCCTCGACCCCCGGCAGGGTCAACGTGGCCACAGCCCCCCCGTCCACCGCATTGGCGAACCCCAGCCGAGCCCCCAGCACCCGCGCCTGCCCCAGCGCGATCGTCAGCCCCAGCCCATGCCCCTTCGTACCCCCCTCGGTACGGAACCGCTGCGGCCCGTGCTCCACCAGATAGTCCGGATACCCCTCCCCGTGGTCCCGCACAGTGATCACGGGCCCGTCCACGGTCAGCACCACGGGCCCCGCCCCGTGCTTGTGCGCGTTGGCGACGAGATTCCCCAGCACCCGCTCCAGCCGCCGCCGGTCCGTCTCGACCCGCAGATCCCGCACCACCTGGATCTCCGTCTCCGTCCCGGAAGCCCGCACCACCCGCTCCGCCAGTGGAGCGAGCCGGTCGGTGTCCAGGTCGAGGCGCTCACTGCGCGAGTCGAGCCGCGAGATCTCCAGCAGGTCCTCGGTGAGGGTGCGCAGCGCCGCGACCCGGTCCCGCACCAGCTCCGTCGGCCGCCCCGGCGGCAGCAGCTCGGCCGCCGCGTGCAGCCCGGTCAGCGGCGTCCGCAGCTCGTGCGCCACGTCCGCGGTGAACCGCTGCTCGCTCAGGAGCTTGCCCTGCAGCGAGGAGGCCATGGTGTCGAGGGCCCCGGCGACGGCGGCCACCTCGTCCTGGTGGCGGGCGGGGTCATGGGTCCGCAGATCGTTCACCCGGGCGTCCAGGTCCCCCTTGCTGATCTTCCGCGCGACCTGCGCCGTCTGGTGCAGCCGTCGCGTCACCCGGGTCACGGCGAAGGCGCCCACGAGCAGCGTCGCCCCGATCGCGAGCGCCGAGGAACCGACGATCGCCCGGTCGAGCCCGTCGATGGTGCGGGCCCCCTGCGCGTAGTCGACCTCGACGGCGATCGCCCGGCCCCCGTCCGCGGGCCCGGCCGCCCACATCGTCGGCCGGGAGTCGTGGTCGCCGACCATCGTGGCGCGCTGCCCGCTCACCGCGAGCTTCCGCAGCTGCTCGGGCAGGCCCGGCGGATCGACGCCCGCCCCGGGCCCGAGGCGGTCGCCCGCCTGGTAGTGCGTGGTGGCGTCCTCGAGCCGGGTGAGCGCGCGCTCCCGGGCCTGGTTCACGGTCTGGTTGGTCACCGAGACATGGACGAGGACGCCGAGGAGCGCGGCGAGCGCGCAGCACATGACGGTGATGAAGACCGCGGCCTTCCACGTCAGGGTCGAGGCCCACGCGGGCCACCGCGGCCCGCGCGGCAGCCGGTGCCCGGTCACTGACCGCCACCCGCGGAGGGCGAGGGCGACTCGGCGGGGGACGGCGACTCGGACGACGGCACCGGGGTCCCGGACGGCGGCGCACTCTTGGAGCGCACGATCTCGTCGTTCGCCGGCAGCATCGTCTTCTGGTGCGCGTCCCAGGACCAGGAGGTCCGGTACTCGTATCCGGGCAGGCTGGAGACGGCCCGGACGATCAGCTGCCGCCCCGCCAGCTCCACCCCGATGACGGCGTCCCCCATCTCCATGATCTGCGTCAGCTTCCCCTGCTCCATGGCGTAGACGCGGATGTCCAGCTCGTCGTTGGCCATGTGCACGCCGACGATCAGGTCGTCCTTGCCGTCCCCGGTCAGATCCCGGTAGTACGCCTTCAGGAGCGGGCACGAGCCGCCGCCCCCGCCCTTCTCCGCGCTCTCCCCGCACTCCTCCAACTGCTGGAGCGTCTTCTCGTACGCGGTGTCGCCGCGGCTGTACGTCCCCGGGTGGGCGACGAAGTCGGCGCGCACGACCTTGACGGGGTCGACCTTGTGCAGGTCCCCGCCGGGCACGGTGACGTCGTCGACGGTCACGCTCTCTATGGCGCCGTAGTCCTCGGCGGGCGAGGACGCCGGGGGCAGATTCGGCCAGAGGTGGGTCGGCCCGTCCGCCGTCGGTGTCGGTCCGGCGCCGCGCACCCCGCCGGGATCGCCGCAGCCGCCGGCCAGCGCCGCGACGGACACGGCGAGGACGGCGGCGACCACGAGGTGGCTGCGGCGCTTCACGGCACTCCTGACTCCTGCGGGCCGCGCAGCCGCCGCCGGTGGTGGCGGTCTACTGCACGAGGTCGGCGTAGAGAATGATGTTGTCGGCGCGGTGACCGCCCACGATGGGCCCGCCGCAGGTCAGCAGGCGCAGCTCCGGACGGTCGGTCGCCCCATACACCTTATTGGTGGGGAAATTCTTTTTGTCCACCTGCTGAATCTCGCGCACCTTGAACTTCGCCGTGGATCCGTCGGCCCGCGGTACCTCGATGGTGTCACCGACCTTCACTTTGGCGACGTTCTTCATCAGCGCGGGGCCGTTCGCGGTGTCGTAGTGCGCGACGAGCACGGACGCGCCCTTCTCGCCCGGGGTGACGCCCCCGGTCCACCAGCCCGGCTCGTCCGCCTTGTCGACCGGCGGGACCGCGAGCTCGCCGTCGCCGCCCACGCTGAGGTCCAGCATCGACGACGCGTCCACGCCCGCGGACGGGATGCGCAGGCCGGTGGGCTTGGACTTCTTCATCGGGGTGGCGCCCGACTTGGCGTGCGCGGCCGAGGCGTTGTCGACCTTCACGTCGGGGGCGTGCCCGCTGTTGCCGCTCTCGCCGCAGGCGATCAGGCCGAGGCCGAGCGCCGTGGTGAGGGCCGCGGCGACCGCGAGCCGGGTGCCGCGCCGCCGGGCGGGCGAGGGGGTCCCGTCGGTGGGGGACTCGGGCGGCAGGGTGTCGGTGGGGGTGCTCACGAGAACTCCTGAGGGGAGGTTAGGCACGGGGAAGGATGGCCCGCCGGGGGCGGAATCAGGAGGGTGCGGGGCCACCGCCCTTCCGGAGAAGGGCGGTGGCGGGCGAGGGGCCGGCCGGGTGGGGACGAGGCGGATCAGCTCTCGCTGCGGCCGCGGCGCAGCATCGCGAAGCCGAGGCCCGCGGCACCGGCGGCCGCCATGCCGCCGCCCGCCACCAGGAATGCCGGGTCCCCGCTCTCGCTCACGCCCTCGGCGCCGGCCTTGACGCCGCCCTTCGGGGTGACGGTCTTCTCGCCCTTGCGGTCCTGCGGCGTGACCTTGTTCTGGTCCTTCTTGTGGCCCTTGCCGCCCTGGTCCTTCTTGCCGTTCAGGTACGTGATGCCGACGTGGCCGTTGGAGGGGTAGACCTCGTACTTCACGCCGTTGTAGGTGATCGTCGGGTGGGTGGAGGAGAGGGTGGCGATGTTCTTGCCGCCGACGATGATCGTCGCGACGTACGCGCCGCCGCGGTTCTGGATCTTCGCCTTGGCGCCGTTGCCCAGGGTGACCTCGTAAACCGGCCCCCACTTGTTCCCGCCCTTGTCCTTGTCCTTGTCGCCCTTGTCCTGCTTCTTGCCGGACGGATCGTCCGTCTTCTTGTCGGTGCCCTTGTCGTGGTCGGTGCCCTTGTCCGTGCCCTTGTCCTTGTCGGGCTGCGGCGTCTGGGTCTGGGTGGTGGGCTCCGTCGAGGGGGAGTCGGCGAAGGCGGCGGTGGCCGGTATCAGCAGGGCCCCGCTGACGACAGTGGTGAGGGCGGCGGTGCGGACGAGGGAGTGGCGGCGCTTGGTGCTCACGGGACGTTCCTTACGCTCTGTCGGCTGGCCTGCGGTCGGCCTGCTGCGGGTCGGTCGGCTGATCGTTTCCGGCCTCATCGGCTGGACAACAACGAACTTAGATGTCCGTTATTGCGGCGATTCTTCGGCTTTGTAACAGCGCGCCATAACTGTGCAGACGGTGCCGTTACGGAGTTCCCACGCCTCAGCCCGCACACGGCCCAAAACCGCCCCAACTTCCGTTGGCGGCTGCGAGGTTCTTGCCCCCGGGCCGTCCCTGCTGCTCCCATGGTCGAGGGGGTGGTGAGCGTGACCGGACTGCGTGTCATGCCGGCCTGGAGGCATGGTCAGGAGCGCCTGTACGTCTGCCTTGCGAACGGCAGGAATGTCGCCTGGTACGACCGGGACGCGTCCCGGGTCAATCTCCTCAGCGAGGACCGCAAGGCGGACGTCATGCAGGTGCTGGCGCCCTTCCTGACCGGCAGCGTCACGGTCGGCCCGCCGCCGGTGCCGACCCCGGCCGAGCTGGCCCGCCTCACCCTCCACCCGGACGACGACCTGGCCCCGAACCGCCCCGGCGAGGCCCTCCAGATCTCCCTCGACCGCGATCCGGTCCCGGCCCGCAGGCTGCGCTCCGACGCGCGCCACCGCGCCCTCACCGCCGAGCAGGCCGTGGGGGACGCGCTCGACCGGCTCGACGGCGCGGGCTGGCACACCCTGCACTCCATCCCGCTGCCCGGCGGCTCCCGCATCCACCATCTGCTGATCGGCCCCGGCGGCCTCTTCTGCGTCACCACGCTCCACGCCCGCAAGCAGCGAGTGCGCATCGCCGACCCGATGGTCACGGTCGGCCGCGCGGAGCCGCGCCCCGTCCTGCGCACGCTCCGCGCGGACGCGAGCCGCGCCTCCTTCGCGCTCACGGCCGAGGTCCGCCCCGTCCTGGCCGTGGCCGGGGGAGCGGACCTCGATGTCGCGGCACCGCCACGCGACGTGCGGATCGTGTACGACACGGACGTGGCGGCGCTGGCCCGTGCGGGCGCCGTGCTGAAGTCGGCGGACGTGGAGGCCCTGCACGCACTGGCCCGCGACCGCCACACCTGGCTACGGGTCTGACCGCAGCCCTCGCTCGGCACCGCACGGCCTCACAGGTTGTCGCCCCACCCGCCCTGAATCATGGTCTGGAACGCCCACTGCCCGTCCCGCTTGACCAGGATGTCGGCGTACCGCAGCTGCTGGCTCTCGCCGCCCGCGGTCATCGTGGAGTCGGTGAACGCGACGGCAAGGGCGGAGGACAGAAAGACGGGCGTCCGCTGGGACTCGAAGACGATGTCCTCACTCCCTTCCCCCATCACCTGCGTCATGGTCGCGACGAACTGCTCCCGGTCCCACTGCGCCGTCCGCCCGTTCCCCGCGGAGTCGTCGCTGACCAGGTTGAGCGGGAACACGGCCAGGTCGGCCATGCCCTCCACATCGCGCTTGCCGCTCTGCACGTCATAAGCAGCGAACCAGGCATCGAGGCCGGCTCGATCCTCGTCGGTCGGCACATATCCGGTCTCGGGAAGAAAGGTCACGCGCTCTCCTGTCACTTCACCCTCCAGCAAGTCAAGTTTGACCAGCTGACAAGAACGATATGCCCGACCCCTCCATTAGTCAAACTTGATTACCAGTGACCCCGATCACACCACCATCAGGCCGACCACTTCGTGGCCGGGCCCACCGCCCCGTGGCCGGGCCCACCGCCCCGTGGCCGGGCCCACCGCCCCGTGGGCGACCGGGCCGCTCGTGCCGGTCGGGCCCGCCACCCTGCGATCGGGTCCGCCGTCCCGTGGGCAGCTGGGCCGCCCAGGGGGCGGCACGGGTGGGCACGGGACGGCCCCCGACGTCGCCGGGCTGCGACCCACTACCTCGGTCCCCACGACAACGGCACCCCCACACCCGAGACGGCACCGCACCCGCACCCCCTCCACCCGCACCCTCCACCCGCACCCTCCACCCGCACCCCACCTACGCCCCCGCTCACCGAACCCGCACCACCCCCACCACCCCATGCCGCTCCGAAGACCGCTGCAGCACCTCCACCACGACAACCGGCTCCCCCGGCAACGCCGAGTAGCTCACCTCCCCGATCCCCAAGGCGGTAGCCACCCCCACCCCCACCGGCTCCGGCAACACCCGCCCCGCCTCCACCCGCACCCCCGGCGCCAGCGGCGACGACACCACCGGACTCCCGTCCCCCGGCAACACCACCACCAGCGCCCGCGGCCGCCCCCGGCTCCCCGTGAAGCCCACGACCACCGCGTCACGCGTATCGCTGTGCCGCAGTTTCAGCCAGGCCCGCGCCCCACCCCGGTAGACCGAGTCGAGCCGCTTCGCCACCAGCCCCTCCACCCCGGTCGCGGGCAGCGTCTCGTACCAGATCAGGGCCTGCTCCCGGTCCGTCGTCATCGGCACCGCCTGCAGCGGCGGCCCGAGCGGCCCGAGCAGCCGTACGAGACGCTCGCGCCGCTCCTCGTAGGACAGCCCCCGGCAGTCCGCACCGCCCTCCGCGAGCAGGTCGAAGGCGGCGTACGAGGCGGGCAGCGAGCGGGCGAGCGCGGCGGCACGCGCGCGCGTGCCGTTCGCCCGCTGCTGCACGGCACCGAAGTCGATGCGCCCGTCGCGCCACACGACGACCTCCCCGTCCAGGACCGTGCCCGGCGGCAGCCGCTCCGCGGCCGCGGCGAGATCGGGGAAGGCGCCGGTGACGGTCCGCCCGGACCGCGCCTGCAGCCCGACACCACCTTCGCCCCCGTTCCCGCCCCCGCCTCGTACGAGCACGACGAGCCGATGCCCGTCGAACTTCGGCTCGTACGCCCAACCCCCGCTCTCCGGAAGCGAGTTGACCGCCTTGGCGAGCTCGACCGAGACCGGGGTGGGAAAGGGGAGCGCGGTCACGGCAGCGGCCGGGCGCGGTTGAGGTTGATGAGCGGGCCGAGCAGATCGCCGTACAGCCGCAGCCGCGGCGCGATGTCCGGCGCCCGGAAGACGAGCGGTGACGGGTCCGCCGCCTCCCGGCAGTGCTCGACCTCCTCCCACGTCACCGGCGTGGAAACGGTCGGCTCCGGCCGGGCCCGCAGCGTGTACGGGGCGGCGGTGGTCTTCGAGGCCGCGTTCTGGCTGAAGTCGACGAAGACCTTGCCGGGGCGCAGGCTCCGCGTCATGCGGTGCACGACGAGCTCCGGCAGCGCCTGCTCCGCCTCGACGGCGAGCTCCTTCGCGTACGCCGTGACCCGTTCGGACGGCGTCGGCTCCAGCGGCGCGAGCAGGTGCAGCCCCTTGCTCCCGGAGGTCTTGGCACAGACGTGCAGCCCGTCGGCGGCGAGCCGGTCGCGCAGCCAGAGCGCGGCCGCGCAGCACTCCACGACGGTGGCCGGAGCGCCCGGGTCGAGGTCGAGCACGAGCCGGTCGGCCCGCCCCGGGGCGTCGGCCTGCCACTGCGGCGTATGGAACTCCGTCACCAGATTGGCCGCCCACATCAGCGTGGCCATGTCCTGGACGAGGATCTGCCGGGCGGTGCCGTCCGAGCGCGGGACGTCGGCGGTGCGCACCCAGGCGGGGGTCCCGGGCGGCACGTTCTTGGCGAAGAAGCGCTGGCCGTCGGGCCCGTCGGGGAAGCGCAGGAAGGAGACGGGCCGGTTGTAGAGGTGGGCGAGCAGCGACCCCGCGGCCGTCGCGTAGTAGTGCAGCATCTCGCCCTTGGTGAAGCCGCTCGCGGGATAGAGGACCTTGTCGAGATTGCTGAGCGCAAGGCGTCGGCCCTCCACCTCTGTGATCGGCGTCATACGATGAGACTCACACAAACGCGGACAAACTGCCGCCAAGCCGGGGACTGCCTGCCCCCAAGGCGGGGCTACCTTCCCCCACCCCCCTCCCTACTGGTGTGAGGTGCCGGACGTGCGATCCATATGGAACGGTGCGATCTCCTTCGGTCTGGTCAGCATCCCGATCAAGCTCGTGAACGCGACCGAGAACCACTCGATCTCCTTCCGCCAGATCCACACGGAGGACGGCGGCCGCATCCGCTACCGCAAGGTCTGCGAGCTGGAGGACCGCGAGGTCACCCAGGCCGAGATCGGCAAGGGATACGAGGACGCGGACGGCTCGATCATCCCGATCACGGACGAGGACCTGTCGTCCCTCCCGATCCCCACGGCCAAGACGATCGAGATCGTGGCCTTCGTCCCCGCGGACCGCATCGACCCCCTCCAGATGGACGCGGCGTACTACCTGTCGGCCAACGGCGTCCCGGCGGCCAAGCCCTACACACTCCTCCGCGAGGCCCTCAAGCGCAGCCAGAAGGTGGCCATCGCGAAGTTCGCCCTGCGCGGCCGCGAGCGCCTCGGCATGCTCCGCGTCGTGGACGACGTCATCGCGATGCACGGCCTCCTGTGGCCCGACGAGATCCGCGTCCCCGAGGGCGTGGCCCCCGACAGTCACGTGACCGTGCGGGACGCCGAACTCGACCTGGCGGACGCCCTGATGGACACCCTGGGCGAGGTCGACATCTCGACGCTGCACGACGACTACCGCGCGGCCGTCGAGGACCTCATCGCCGCGAAGGTCGCGGGCGGCACCCCCGAGGCCCCGGCCCCCGTGGCCGAGGCGGGCGGCGGCAAGGTCATCGACCTGATGGCCGCCCTGGAGAACAGCGTCCGCGCGGCCCGCACGGCCCGCGGCGAGGAACCGGACGACGGCAAGGCCGATGGCAAGGACGACGGCAAGGTCGCCCGGGTCACCCCCCTCCCCGCCCGCAAGTCGGCCCGCGCGGAGCCCAAGCAGGTGGGCGGCAAGAAGTCGACGGCGAAGACGGCCAAGTCGGCGAAGAAGGCCCCGGCCAAGAAGGCGAAGTCGACGTCGGCATCGGCGTCGGCATCGACGAAGAAGACGGGCACGGCGTCGTCGTCGACGAGCGGGCGGAAGTCGGCGACGGCGAAGAAGACGGCGCAGTCCAAGGCGACGGCGAAGAAGACGACACCGAAGAAGCGCGCGTCGGCCTGAGCCCTACGGGGCTCCCGGCCCCCTCTCGCGGTCCGGGCTCTACGCCCCCGCCGCGGAGTGGCCGCTCTCGGAATGGGAGCTCTCGGAATAGGTGCTCCCGGAGTGGGAGCCCTCAGGACGGGTCTCAGATGGGGTGCTCTCAGGACGGGGGCCGTCAGGACGGGAGCTCCAAGGATCCTCAGCCACACCGTTCGCCACGAGCTCCTCGTAGACCCCGACCTTCCGCCGGATCAGGCTCAGACAGGCGTCGAGTTCCTCGATCCGGCGCCGGACCTCCGCCTCGTGCTCCCGCAGCAGGGCGAGCCGCTCCGCCTCGTTCCCCGGTCCCCGGCGGGCGAGTTCGGCGAAGTGGCGGATGGTGGCGAGCGGCATCCCGGAGGCCCGGAACTTCGTGCAGTTGCCGAGCCACTCCACGTCTAGCTCGCTGTAGAGACGACGGCCACCGGAATCCCGCCGCACCGGACCGATGAGGAGCCCCTCGCGCTCGTACAACCGCAGCGTGTGCACGCTCAATCCGGTGCGCTCGGAAACCTGCCCGATGCTCAGCCCGCCCCTGCGGCCGACCCCGACCCCATCAACCATGCCCCCACGCTACGACGTCGTTGACCTAGACCGAGGTCGAGCTCCTACGGTCCCAGCCATGGGAACACCGCAGCACAAGATCGGTTCGGGGTTCGGCGCCCGCAGCACCGCCGACGAGGTCCTGCACGGCATCGACCTCACGGGCAGGCTGGCCGTCGTCACCGGCGGCTACTCGGGCCTCGGCCTGGAGGTCACCCGAGCACTGGCCCGCGCGGGAGCACACGTCATGGTCCCGGCCCGCCGCCCCACGACGGCGCAGCAGGCGACCGCCACGATCCCCCGAACAGAGACAGCACCGCTCGACCTGGCCGACCTGTCGAGCGTCGAGCACTTCGCCCGCACCCTCCTGGCGACGGGCCGCACGATCGACCTGCTCATCGCCAACGCGGGCATCGCGACGTGCCCCGAGCGCCGGGTGGGCCCCGGCTGGGAGGCCCAGTTCGCCGTCAACCACCTCGGCCACTACGCCCTCGTCAACCACCTCCGGCCCGCGCTCGCCCCCGGCGCCCGCGTCGTCGCGGTCTCCTCCGCGGGCCACCAGCTCTCGGACATCCGCCGGCACGATCCCCACTTCACCGAGGGCTACGACAAGTGGCTCGCCTACGGCCAGGCGAAGACGGCCAACGCCCTCTTCGCCACACACCTCGACACCCTCGCCGCCCCCTCCGGCATCCACGCCTACTCCCTCCACCCCGGCGCCATCGTCACCCCGCTCCTGCGCCACCTCGACCGGGCGGACCTGATCGCCAAGGGCTGGATCGACGAAGCCGGAACGGTCATCCACCCCGACTTCAAGACCCCCGAACAGGGCGCGGCGACCACGGTCTGGGCGGCCACGTCCCCCCTCCTCGACGACCGGGGCGGCGCCTACTGCGAGGACTGCGACATCGCCGAACTCACCACCAGCGAAGAAGCATGGACAGGCGTACGCGCCTACGCCACGGACCCCATCGCGGCCGCCCGCCTCTGGTCCTTGTCGGCCGAACTCACGGGCGTGGACGCCTTCTCTGAGGGCTAGGACCTGTCCGGCGGATCTTGCCGCGGTCGCGGGCTGTGGCACGGCTCGGAATCATGCGGCCTGATCCGCCGGACAGGCCCTAGGCGGACACGGGTTCGCCGCCCGGGCCCGGAGGCTGGACCGGCGCCGACAGGGTGACGACGGATGCGGCGGTGGCGGGGCGGCGGGGGGCGGAGCATGGGGAGAGCTTCGGTGAAATCGCCTGGAACCGGTAAATGTCGGAAGAGCTAGCTGCTGGTTCGAGTCCCGGTCGCCGTCTCACTGGGCATGCCCACTGCGGTGGTCGAGGGCGGGGCGTGAGGTCGGACGCGCGTGCTCCGGGCGGCCGAGGCGCACAACAGCACCGCCACCACGGCTGACGTCGCGGCCAGCTGACCGCGGGCTCCCGGAGTGACGGCCATCAGGAGCAGGGCTCCGCAGATCGCCGCGAGAGCCAGCCACGACAGCAGGGGGAAGCCCCACATCCGTAGCCGCAGCAGGTGCGGAGAGTCCGCCTCCAAGCGGCGGCGCAGCACGATCTGGGAGGCGGCGATCGACAGCCAGACGAAGAGCATGGTCGCGCCGATCGTCTTGGCCAGGAAGGGGAACACCGTGTCGGGCCACCAGTAGGTGAGCAGCACGGCGACAAAGCCGAAGCCGGCGGAGACCAGGACCGCGCGGCACGGCGCGCCCCGCCGGGAAAGCGGTCGCAGACTTCGGGGGGCCTCGCCGCGCTGTGCGAGCGAATGGACCATTCGCGACGCCGTGTAGAGGTTCGCGTTCAGTGCCGAGAGCAGCGCGATCAGCACCACCACGTCCATGATCCCGGCCGCGGCGGGAACCCCGAGCCGGTCGAGGACCGAGGTGAACGGGCTGCGGTCCGCGCCGGTTTCGCCCCTTGGCAGCAGTGTCACGATGACCGCGACGCTCCCGATGAAGAAGACGAGGACGCGCCACACGGCGCTGCGCACCGCCTTCGCCACCGCGGCGGCCGGATCGTCCGACTCCGCCGCGGCGACGGTGACGACCTCCATGCCGCCGAAGCCGAACAGCACAGCGATGAACCCGGTGGCGACCGCGGCCCAGCCGTGCGGCAGAAACCCGCCGTCCCCGGTGAGATGAGCCAGGCCGGGGGCGGCCGTGCCCGGCAGCCCGCCCACGACGGCCACCGCGCCGACGGCCAGGAAGACCACGATCGCGGCCACCTTGATCCCGGCGAACCAGAACTCGAACTCCCCGAACACACCGACCGCCGTCAGGTTCACGGCGGTGAACAAGGCCATCACGGCGGTCATGAGAGCCCAGCGAGGCACGGCCGGGAGCCAGGCGTGCAGGCTCGCCGAGGCCGCGGTCGACTCCGCGGCGATGGCGATGCACAGGGTCCACCAGTGCAGCCAGCCCACGGTGAACCCGGCCCAGGGGCCGAACGCCTTCTCCGCGTACGAGGAGAAGGAGCCGCTGTCCGGCAGTGCCGCGGAGAGCTCCCCGAGCATCCGCATGATGAGCACCGTCAGACCGCCGGCGAAGGCGTAGGAGATCAGGATGCCGGGGCCCGCGTCGGCGATGCCGGTGCCGGATCCGACGAAGAGTCCGGAACCGATCACCCCGCCCAGGCCCAGCATCGTCAGATGCCGGGCCTTCAGCGTGCTGCCGCGCATCAGGACGTCTGTCCGGAGGCGGCAGGTTCACGGTCGGCGGCCGGTTCCCGGACCACGGCCGGTTCCTGGCCCACGGCCGCGGTCACCGCCGCGGGGCGCGGGCGCATCCGGTCACGGCGCGGCCTGCTCCAGCGCTTCATCGCGGGCTCTTCCACCCAGATGTTCAGGAGCCAGGCGAGGGCCAGGCTGACCGACAGCTCGAGCACGATGACGCCGACGCCCTGGAGGGCGGACAACTCCCGCCCCCTCACGACCAGTTCGAGAACCTCGGTGATCACCACGGCGTGGACGAGATAGAAAGCGAAGGACACCTCGCCGAGCCGGACCATGACCCGGCCGCGGAACAGCGACGGCCGGCCCCGCAGGTCGTCGGCCGCGACGGCCGGGATGAGCAGTGCGAGCGGGACGACGGTCGCGGCGTTGAGGCTGAACAGCCAGGGGACGTTGAGCGCCACGACGTAGCAGGCGATGAGGAGCAGGGTCACCGGCAGGACGCGGACGCCGATCCACCGCTCGGCCAGGACGATCCGGGCCATCAGGATGCCGAGGACGAACTCCAGCGTACGGACCGGCGGAAGCATGTAGACGACCCAGTACTGCCACTCGGACACCGGGTAGCCGTTGGGCATGACGCCGTCGGGCAGCCACAGGTACGCGACCGCAGGAACGAGCACGATGGCCGCGGTGACGGCACCCGCCCAGGCCCACAGGCACGCCGGGTCGATCTTCTTGATCCAGCGGAAGAGCAGCGGGAAGCACAGGTAGAAGAAGACCTCGCATGTCAGCGACCAGCTGGGCGGGTTGACGCTGAAGAAGCTGTCGGTGCGGGGTATCCAGGTGTGCACCAGGAAGAGGTTGGGGAGCCACTGCCGCCAGGTGGACGCAGCCGCGGCGAAGAGAATCATGGAGGCGGCGAACGTGACCAGGTGGTTGGGGTAGAGCTTCACCAGCCTGCGCCGCAGGAAGGCGCCGAGGGAGTCGCCCGGGCGGGCCGAGTAGGCCAGTACGAAGCCACTGAGGATGAAGAAGAAGGACACCCCCACCCAGCCGG
Source organism: Streptomyces sp. NPDC059009 (assembly GCF_042740175.1). Taxonomy (NCBI): domain Bacteria; kingdom Bacillati; phylum Actinomycetota; class Actinomycetes; order Kitasatosporales; family Streptomycetaceae; genus Streptomyces; species Streptomyces sp. NPDC059009. The sequence continues at coordinate 37,407 of NZ_JBHYJB010000058.1, forward strand.
CCTTGTCCAGTACGCGCTGGTAGCTCTCCGCGAGTTCGCCGTGGAAGGGGCTGAGGGCCGGGGCGCTGGTCAGCGACGTGTGGAACAGGAAGACCAGCAGCGCTGCGATGAACCGCATCCCGGTGAGCGAGGGCAGCCGGGACAGTTGGGTCTTGCCGGACATGAGACGAGGAGTTCCGATCGGGTTTGAACGAGCGGTCAGCGGGGGTGGCCCCCGCTGACCGCGGTCTTGCGGGGTCTGTCGAACAGCCGGACAGCCCCTAGATGTTGGTGCCGCCGTCGACGGCGAAGATCCCGCCGGTGGTGAATCCGGCGTCGGGCCCCGCCAGGTAGGAGACCAGGGCGGCGACTTCCGTCGTGGTGCCGAGACGGCCGACCTTGGTCCGGGACCGGAAGCCCTCGACGAGCTGCGGGTCGGTCGGCGTCATGTCGGTCCGGATCGGGCCGGGGGCCACGAGGTTCGCCGTGATGCCGCGCTCGCCGAGCTCGAGGGCCACCCCCTTGGTGAAGCCGTTGAGCGCCGACTTGCTCATCGCGTAGAGAGTCTGCGCCTGCCCCGTGACCCGGTCGCCCTGGCAGCTGCCGATGGTGACGATGCGCCCGCCCTCTCCCAGGTGCCCGGCGGCGGCCTGCGTGGCGGCGAACACGGACCGCACATTGACCGCGATGATCTCGTCGAACTGCGCGACAGTCAGGGCCTCGAGCGGCCCGCCGGACCAGGTCCCGGCGTTGTTGACCAGGATGTCGAGCCGCCCCAGCTCTGCCACGGTGCGCTCCACCGCCGCCCGGGAGGCCGCCGGGTCCGCGGCGTCGGCCTGGACGGCGAGGGCGCGCCGTCCCAGTGCCTCGATGTCCGCGACCACGTCCCGGGCCGGTTCCGCACCCCGGACGTAGGTCAGCGCGACGTCCGCCCCGTCGGCGGCGAGTCGACGGGCGGTCTCCGCACCGATGCCCCGGCTGCCGCCCGTGACGAGGGCGACCTTCCCGGCCAGGGGGAGGCTTCGGCCGGGTGTGACGCTGTTGCTTGACATAGGGGTTCAGTGCCTTTCGGAGAGTTCGGCGGGTGTGGAGAGTTCGGTGGGTTCGGAGAGGGGGAGCGGGGCGTTCTCGGGCGTCGCCGCCGCCGGGCGCCGCAGCAGGTCGGGCACCAGGGTGAGGAAGCCCGCGAGGGCCAGGCCGAGGCCGATCCACAGGGGGGAGCGCAGTCCGCCGCCCTGGCTGATTCCGAGCCCGCCGGCCCAGGAGCCGATCATGATGCCGAGGGTGATCACGGCGGTGTGGACGGTGTTGACCAGGGGGCGGCCGTTGGCGGTACGCACCACCCGGGTCGCAAGGGCCGGGTTCATGGTGATCCCCACGAGACCGATGCCGATCAGGGATGCGACGGCCACGACACCACTGCCCGCGCCGATGGCGAAGACCGTGAGGAAGACGGCGAGCGCGAGGACTCCGACGGCGAGTACGGCGAGGGTGAATCGGTCGGCGAGCCGCCCGACGACGAAGTTGCCGAGGACGGTCGCCGCTCCGTAGCCGACGAGCAGCAGCGGAACCGTACCGGCCGAGAACCCCGAGACGTCGGTCAGGATCGGCGTCAAATAGCTGAACGCGGCGAAGGTCGCCCCGATGACCAGCAGGCTGGTGGCGTACACGGCCCACAGGCGGCCGCTGCGGAACGCGGTCAACTCCTCGCGCACACCGAAGACTTCCGGCCGTGGAGAGGCGGGGATCAGCAGGTAGGTGATGAGCGCGGCCAGCGCCGCGAGGGCGGCCACGGCCCAGAAGCTCGCCCGCCAGCCGAAGTTGCTGCCGATCAGGGAGGCGGCGGGCAGCCCGAGGACTGTGCCGACCATCATGCCGCCGAGCACGATCGACATGGCCCTGCCCCGCAGTTCGGGGCCCACGACCTCGGCGCAGAGCGCGAGCGCCACGCCGTAGAAAGCGGATGCGGCGACTCCGGTGATGAGCCGGGCCACCACCATGACCTCGTAGCCGGGGGCGGTGGCGCCGAGAACCTGGCCGACGAGGAAGACCCCGAAGAGCAACAGGAGCGCCCGGCGGCGGGGCATTTTGAGGAGGCCGAGTGTCATGAGCGGGCCGCCTATCGTCATCGCCGCCGCATACACGGAGATGAGATAGCCGATCTGTGCGACCGAAACCCCGAGATCACCCGCGAGTTCGGCCATGAGTCCGGCCACCATGAATTCACTGGTGACTTGGGAGAATATTCCAAGGCCCAGTACATAGACTGCCAACGGCATGGGTGAGCCAATTTCCTTTTCAGAGCGAGTGATTCGGGGCTATTTCTCGCCTCAAGCCTGTCGAGCGGATCCTTGATAGGCGTCGGCCTGGAAGAGCTGATAACGCTCGCCGACCGCGCTCACGTATGCGAGATCCTCAAGTTCCGGTGCGGGTGGCGGAGTTCCCGGTACGGCCTGCTTTCCAGCCTCGAGGAAGAATCGATCCACACCGGACGGAGTGAAGAGCAGCAATTGGCGTGCCGTGTGGACGCCCGGATTGCGGAACTTGTGGGCGGTTCCCTTCGGGACGAACACGAAGTCCCCGACGCCGACCTGATGTGTCTCGCCGTCCGCGGTGATCTCCAGCTCGCCGGCGAGCAGATAGAACGCCTCGTCGGCATCGGCGTGGACGTGCAGCGGCGGACCGCCGCCCGGCGGTACGGACGCCTCCATGAAGGTGAGCGAGCCGCCGGACTCCTCGTGGCGCAGCTTGACGGTGTAGGCGTCGCCGCTGAGCCAGGTCGACGGTCCTTCACCGGCCCGGACGTGGATGACCTTGCGGGGAGTTGCGTGGTCGGACACTGAATCTCCTGGTGCGTACTGGGATCGGCCCGGACGCTGCGGCCCGGGTGGGGGATCAGATGAAGGGGCTGCGCGGGTCGCCGCCGAGCAGCAGCTCACCGGCGGTCCGCAGCACCGAGTCCTGTGCGACGGCGTGCTGGCACATGGTGTTGGCGTCCCGCAGCCACCGGTCGAGCGGCGACTTCTTGCGGTATACCGAGGCGCCGCCGACCAGATCGAAGAGCGAGTGCACGATCCGGCGCCCGGTACGGAATGCGTGGTAGCGAGCGAGCGCGGTGGTCGCCCGATGCTCGCGGGCCCCCTCACCGCCGAGCTCCAGGGCCGCCCACTGGGCCTCCAGGCTGGAGTACACCCCGGCCCGCGCCGCGGCCAGCTCCATCTCCGCCTGTGCGAGGGCCGACTGCACCCGGGCGTCCGCGACCCACGGTGTACCGGTCTCCCGGTCGACCCGGGTGGCGGCCAGGCCGCGGACGTGGTCCAGCGCGGCCCGGGCCATGCCGAGCGGAACTCCCGCCATCTTCCGCAGGATGGCGTCCTGGGAGTCGTGCAGCGGCCCCTTGCGGTGCGGGGCGGCGAAGGAGAACGAGTGCTCCTCGGGCACGAACAGATCGGTGACGCTGTAGTCCCGGCTGCCGCTGCCCGCGAGACCCGTGGTGAACCAGGTGTCGTGGATCTCGTACTGGTCGGGCCGGGCCAGCATCACCCGCCACTGGCGCGCCTCGCCGGTGACCGGGTCCGGCTCCGGCTCGCCGTCCCGGTGGACGACGCAGCCGGCCGCGAGGACGTCGCAATGCGTGGAGCCGCTGCCGAACCGCCACTGGCCGGAGACCCGGTAGCCGCCCGGCACGCGCTCCGCGCGGCCCTGGGGATGGATCCAACCGGCATTGGCCATGTCGAGCCGTGGGTACAGCTCCCGGGCCACGCCCTCCTCCAGGTAACCGGAGTAGATGCCGGAATCCATGCCGATCATGGCGCACCAAGCCGCGGAGACATCGCCGGTGGCGAGCGTCTCGACCAGTTCGGTCTGCTCCATGGAGGTCAGCTCGGGGCCGCCCCACGCGGCGGGCATGGCGGCGCGGAACACGCCTGACTCACGCAGCAGCGCCACGGTGGCGGCGGGCAGGTGCCGGTTCTCCTCGATCGCGGCCGACTGCTCGCGCAGTACCGGCACGGCCTGCCGGGCGTGCGCCAGGATGTCCGCCGCCGAGCTGGGGACGCTCGTCGGGGCGGGGGTGTCGATGATGGTCATGGGTGGTTCCTGAGAGGGTCGGCGGTCCGGCGGACCGGGTGGGGCGGAGGGGGTGTCGCACGAGGGCGGAGTGGGCACTCAGGCGTAGCGGCCCGGGGCGATGACCTGGTTCGGGTCGAGCTGTTGCTTGAGCCGCCGCACGAACGCCCGGCCGGAGTCGTCGGGCGAGAGCCGGTCGACCCATGCCTGGTGGTCGGAGTCCAGGCGATAGGGGATGAAGCCTGCTTCGGCGAACAGTGCGTAGGTGCGGTCGAGTGCGCGGTGGGCGCGCTCGGCTGCCTCCCTGGTACGCGGGAAGCGGAAGGAGACCACGAGGTCGATGACGTCCGGGTCCAGGGCGTTGATGGTGGACCCGGCCCGGGCCCCGGTCTCGGCGTGCACCTGATCGAGCAGGGCCAGCGCGTGGCTGACCGAGGACCCGTCGAACGGGACGAGCGGCAGGAAGAACAGCCAGCCGCCGCCCTCGCTGTCCACCAGGTCGGCGGACCGGCCCACCGCGGACTTGAGCATCGTGTCGTTGTGCGAGGGGTCTCCGGAGTACGCGGACTCCACCACGCGCGCGACCAGGTCGTCCGGCGCCACCGGCTCGACCTCGTTGCGTACGACCCGCGTGAACAGGCCGCTGGCGTGGGCCTCTTGGACGAGCAGGTCGGCCATGGCCGCCGTGGAGGCGGGCGTGCCGTCGACGCACACGTGCGCCAAGTACTCGGCGCCCGCGCCACCGTAGGACTCCGTGGACACGGCGTCGTACACCTTGAGCACCCCGGAGACCAGGCCCTGGGCGGTCCAGCGGCGCAGCTCGTCGAGGGCCGCGGTCAGGTTCTCCTGGCCGAAGCTGAGGCGCAGGACGCGCTGGGCCTCGGGCCGGGGCAGCAGGCGCACCGTGGCGGCGGTGACGACGCCGAGGTTCGACTGGGTGAACAGGGAGAGCGGGGCGGGACCGAGGCCGTGGGCGTTCACCGGGGTCCGGCGGCCGGGCTCCGGCCACCAGCCGGTGCGGATCAGCTCCCCGTCCGGCAGTACGACCTCCAGGCCCACCAGGTCCAGGGTGCGCTGGCGGCGCAGGCCGACGCCGCGGTCGACGGCGTTGCCGAGGACGCTCGTGTGTCCGGAGGACGCGGTGACGTTGAGCATGCGCTCGGTGCCGGACAGGAGGGTGGCGAGTTCGAGTTGGGTGACGCCGGGCTCGACCACGGCCCAGCCGTCCGAGGTGTTCAGGTCGCGCACCCGGTCGAGGCCACCGAGGTCCAGGGTCACGGCGCCGTCCATGGCGGGTTCGCGCGAGCCGAGACCCCAGTTGCGGCCGGTGCTGACCACGTGCAGGCCGGGCGCTTCGGCGCGGCCCGCGAAGGCCCTGACGACGTCCTGGACCTGTGCCACGGTGCCGGGACGGATCACACCGAGAACGTCACGCGGCCGGAACATGCTGACGTTGACCCCCGGGGCCAGCGGCACAGAGCCGTCCGGGGCGGCGAACCGGACCCGGTCCTCGCCCACGGCCTGGATCACCGTGTCGATCAGGTCACGCAGACCGGGGCTGCTGGTGACGGGGGCTTCGGAGGGGACGGCGGACATCGGGCACACCTCACGGGAGGAAGAGACGGACGAAGGAGATGGAGCGAGGGAAGAAGCGAACGAGCGGGTCAGTGCGTGCCGGTCGTCGCGAGGGCGGGCATGCCGGCGAGTTCGCCCTGGTGGAACAGCAGGGGCGCGGAGCTGTCTGCCGGGGCCACGACCCGTTCGACTCTGCCGAGGAACAGACTGTGGTCGCCGACGGGGTAGGTGGCTTCCACGGAGCAGCTGAGCGTGGCGAGCGCGCCGGGCAGGACAGTGCAGTCCGTGCCGTTCCGGTTCATGGCCTGCAGGTGGTCCGTGAGCCCGGCGCCGGTCGGCTTCGTCCGCGAGGCGAAGAGCCGGGCGAGCTCTGCCTGTTCACCGGCGAGCAGGTTCACGGTGAACTCCTCGGTCCGCTCCAGGACCGGCCGCGCCCGGGCGTGGTCGAGGACGCTGACGAGGATCCGTGGTGGCTCGAGGGACACGGACATCAGTGCGTTGATCGTCATCGCCACCGCTTCGTCGCCCCGCCCCGTGCTCAGGAGTGCCACTCCGGTGGGAAAGCGGCGCATCACCGAACGGAGATCAGCGGTGGTCTCGGTGGACAGGAGCCCATGGCTCACTGCGGTCCCCCCATAGGAAAGATTACGTAGACAAGTGGGAGATCAAGCAATTCGCAGCAGCTCCACTTCGGTGGGCATCAGCGAATCCCGGGGATATTCAAGGCTGTTGCGAAATGTGATCCGCCAGGCTTGATCGACCTCGCCGCCAACTTTTCTCCGACACCACCGTTTTGGCAAGGCAAGACATGTACGGGGTATGTTCGGAGCGCGTTCGATACGAGCGGAACGCCGCTCACCTGTGATGACGGCTACATCTGCATGATGAGACAGAGGGGGGAAGTCCATGGCGAACTCCGTCAGGACTCCAGAGGAATGGCAGTCGGTCTCTTCGCGAGAGTTTGTGGAGCGATTGCGTGAGGTCAAGGACAGATCCGGGTTCGCTTACCGGGAATTGGAGAGACGGGCTGCCGAAAACGGGGACGTGCTGCCGCACAGCACGCTGGCGTCCGCGCTGAAGCGGGAGAGCCTGCCGCGCAGGGAAGTCGTCGAGTCGTTCGTCCGGGCCTGCGGCCGCGACCCGGAAGAGGTCGACGCGTGGGTGCGCGAGCGGGACCGGCTGGCCCGCGGTGAGCAGTATCCGCAGGGCTCGGCGGAGCCGCGCGGGCACGGCGGCGCGGTGGAGAGTGTCGCACCGGACAGACAGCGCCGCGTGGTGGGCTGGCGGGGGAGCCTCGTGGGGGTCGTGATCGGAACGGCGGTCACCTCCTTTGGCTGGTGGCTGGCCTCCGACGTACCGGACTCCGCTGTACCGGACTCCGCACCGAGCCGGTGCGAAGCCTCGTTCCCCGCTTCCTGAACACCCTTGCCGCGACGGACCGTTGGGGTTCCGCACGGCCCCGTTTCGGCAGTACGTCAGGAGCCGTGCCACCCCTCAGTGAGCGAGGGGTGGCACGGCGTTCGGGTGGGCCGACTCAACGTCCGCTGGGCACACGGTCCTTGGCGGCGTCACCGGACGACGCGACCACGTCCGAAGCTCCCGCGGCGGCAGGCTTCTTGAGGGCGAGGGCCAGCACCGCCCCGGCGATCAGCGTCGCCCCGGCGATCAGCCCGGCGAGCCGGAGGCCGTCGACGGTGGAGGCGGCGGTGGGGCCCGAACCCCCGTCGACCAGCGTGGAGTTGGCGATGGCGACCAGGATCGCCAGACCCACCGCGCCACCGACCTGCTGCGCGGTGGACGCCAGCGCCGACGCGACGCCCTGCTCGTTCGGCGCGACACCGGAACCGGCGGCCGCGAAGGCTGCGACGAAGGTCGCGCCACCGCCGATGCCCCAGATGACGATGCCCGGCAGGACCGCCCAGTAGGACCCGTTCACGCTCATACCGAGGCCGGTGGCTCCGATGCCCACGCCGTTGACGGCCAGCGCGAGGGCGAGGGTGGCACGCATGCCCCAGCGGGCGATCAGCGGGGCGGCGAGCTTTCCGGCCCCCAGCATGGACAGCAGGGTCAGCGGCAGGAACGCGATGCCGGCCTTGAGCGGGCTGTAGCCGAGGACGGGCTGTACGTACGTGGTGAAGAAGTAGTAGCCGCCGGCAAGCGCGGCCTGGAAGACGAAGATGATCGCCATGGCCACCACGAGGCTGCGGTTGCGCAGCATCCGCAGCGGCATCAGCGGGTCACGGCTGCGTCCCTCGACGAGCAGGAACGCGATCAGCAGCACGGCACCGAGCGCGAGCGCACCGGCGCTGCGCGGCGCGCTCCAGCCGACCTCGGGGCCGGTGGCCAGGCCGAAGACAAGAGCGGAGACGCCCACGGTGACCAGCAGGGCACCAGGTATGTCGAAGCCGCCGCGATGGCCCGAGCGCTGGGGCGCGTCGGCGGGGAGCAGCTTCGGCGCGAGCAGCGCGGCACCAGCCGCGAGCGGGACGTTGACGTAGAAGACCCACTCCCAGCCGAGGCCGTCGGTCAGGACGCCGCCGAGCAGCGCGCCCGCGGAGAGACCGGAGCTGCCCGCCATGCCCCAGACGGCGAGGGCACGGTTGCGCTCGGCGCCTTCCGTGAAGTTGGTGGCGATCAGGGCGAGTACCGCGGGGAAGAGGAGGGCGCCGCCGATGCCCTGGACGGCGCGCGCGGCGAGCAGGACGCCCTGGTCCGTCGTGAGTCCGCCGATGAGGGAGGAGACGGCGTAGCAGGAGAGGCCGACCATGAACAGGCGGCGTCCGCCCATGCGGTCGACGGCCCGTCCGCCGAGCAGCAGTAGCCCGCCGAAGGCCACCGCGTAGGCGCTGACGACCCACTGCAGCGATTGCGTGGAGAAGCCGACCGCGTTGCCGATGTCGGGGAGCGCGACGTACACGATGTTGTAGTCGATGGTGATGATGAACTGCGCGAAGGCGAGCAGAGCCAGCCGGGCCCCGGAGCCGGTGCGCGGCGAGTTGAGTGGTGCAGTCACGGGCGAGCCTTACTGGAAGAGAGAGCGCCGTACGTTTACAGAACACTGTTCTGGTTTCGAACGGGACTAAAACATCGAGCGCTGTACGCTGTCAACATGGGCACTACGACGAAGCAGGCAGAGCAGCTGCAACCGGTGGGCCGACGGGCCAGGCTCAGAGCGGAGACGGTGCGCGACATCAAGGCGATCGCGCTCAAGCACCTCGAGGAGGGCGGCGCCTCGTCCATCACGCTGCGGGGCATCGCCCGCGAGATGGGCATGACGCCCAGCGCGCTCTACAGCTACTACGACACCCGCAACGACCTCCTCGCCGCCCTCATCGAGGACTTCTGCACCAAGACGGCCGACGCCCAGGAGGCAGCGCTCGCCAAGGTCCCCGCAAGTGATCCGGCGGGCCGGGTCCTCGCGGTCGGCGAGGCGTTCCGCGAGGAGGCCATCAGTAACCCCGCCGGCTTCTGCCTCGTGTACGGCGAACCGCTGAAGGGGTACGAGCCCGCGGACGGCGGCGTCCTGGCCAAGGCCGACCGCCGCTCCTGCCTGCTGCTCCTCGGCCTGGTCGACGGCGCCTGGGACCACGTGCCGCAGGAGGTGTCGGGCGCCGACGTCGCGTGGTCGGACTTCCACCCCGAGTTCGCCGACCTGGCCCGTGAGTCCTTCCCGCACCTGCCGCCCAGCGCACTCGCCGCCGGACTCCGCGTCTGGGGCCGCATGTACGGCCTGGTGGCCCTCGAGGTCTTCGGCCGCCTCAACCAGGAGACGCGCGACCCCCGGGGCCTCTACCGCAGCGAACTGCTCGACCTGATCAGGTCACTCGGCCTGCGCCGGACGACCTGACCGGCGCACGTTCGATACGTACCGAACGCGCCCGGGTCGCATCTCGTACACGCATCGCCTTGCCAAGGCATGGAGCCTGCTCAAGAGTTGCGTCGGGCAGTCGCCCAACCACCCCGTGAGAGATGCAAGTTGTGCAGCGATGAACAGCCAAACCGCCGTGGACGTGCGGCACATCACCAACGAAGACCTGCCCCAATGGGTCCGCGCCTGGAGCACCGGATACCTCCATCAAGTCGATGAGGACGCCGTGTCGGTCCTGCGCCATGCCCTGGCGCGGGACCAGGTCATCGGTGCGTTCGACAAGGACCGCTGCGTCGGCACGTACCGCAGCTCCGCCCAGGAGCTGACGGTGCCCGGCGGAGCCCACCTGCCGGTCGCGGCGGTCTCCAAGGTGTCCGTCGCGGGCACCCACCGACGGCGCGGCCTGCTCAGCAGGATGCTGGACATGGACCTGCGGGACGCGGTCGCCCGTCAGGTCCCGGCCGTCGTCCTCGACGCCGCGCAGTACCCGATCTACGGTCGCTTCGGCTTCGGCCCCGCGACGACGATGGCCTGGTATGAGATCGACGTGCACCGTGCGGCCCTGGACCGCCGCCACACCGCGGACCTCGACGGCGTCGAGATCGTCGACGCCGCGGAGTACTTCAAGCGCGCTCCGGACGTGTATGAGCGCTTCCGCGCCACACAACCCGGCGCCCTGCGCCGCCCCGAGGACTGGTGGCGGGACGCGACCGACCGGCGGGAGCACCAGGGAACGGCCCAGGCCGAGCCCTTCTACGCCCTGTACACCGACCCGGGCACCGGCAGGACCGACGGCCTGCTCTGCTTCACGGCGGAGGAGACCTGGGGATCGATGCTCCCTCAGACTCCGCTGCGCACCACGGACTTCGTCACCCTGACCTCCGCGGCGGAACGCGCCCTGCTCCGTTACGCGGTCACCGTCGACTGGGCGAGCACTGTGCACCTGCCCTACCGCGCGCCCGACACCCTCGCACCCCTGTGGCTCGGCGACCCACGGGCCGCGCGCCTCACCGCGTTGAGCGACTACATGTGGCTGCGCATCCTGGATGTGGCGCACACCTTGTCCGCGCGCACGTATCCGGCCGAGGGCACCCTGGTACTGGAGGTCGACGACCCCGCGGGCCACGCTCAGGGCCGCTGGCTGCTCGACGGCGGCCCGGACAGCTCGTCATGCGCCCCCACCACGCGCCGCCCCGACATCCGCCTGACCGTCCAGGCCCTGGGCTCCCTCTACCTCGGTGACGAGTCCGCCTCCAGGCTGGCGTCCCTGGGGCAAGTCGAGGAGCTCCGCACCGGCGCGCTGTGCCGCACCGACGTCATGTTCCGCACGGGCCGCCGCCCCTGGTCCCCCCGAGCGGCACTCATGACCCGCCCTGGCCAGGCGGGACCGGGCCATTAGCGCCACGTTCCAGGGGCCATGGGCGCATGTCGGAGCGGCTGGACCACTGGTCCTCACCGCCGAGGGCATGGCGCACCATCAGCACGGAGCGCCGGTTCCTCACGCCGTCGTCCTGTGGCCCAGACTCGTGGCCGAGATCACTCCCTCTTTGCCCGCGTAGATCCTGAGCAGCGTCCGCCTGAGTCGGAAGTGCGGCAGGGCGAAGCGGCAGAAGTTGCCGAGTCTGAGGCCGAGTTGGACCTCACCTGGTGGAAATTCTCCCGCGAGTTCATGACGTGTCGGAGGTGTGTTGCGAACACCGAGAGACAATGAGAAAGGGCGAGAGTCAGTGAGACTGACTCTCGCCCTCTTCAATCGGCATCCACCCTGGTCAGCGCTTGATTTCCGCTGATCCTCGGCGAGTGCCCCCGGCAGGATTCGAACCTGCGCACACGGCTCCGGAGGCCGTTGCTCTATCCCCTGAGCTACGGGGGCGTGTCATCCGCGGCGGGCGCGGCGACGGGTAGAACCCTACCAGCTCCCACGGGCTCTCCATGAACAGGTATTTCCGCACCCGCGGGGGTCCGGCCCGACCCCGCCGCAGCCCCCGCACGGGGCGGAACCCCGCCGCCGCCCGAGCCCCCGCGCGGGGCGGAAGTGGGGAAAACCCGGACGCGGCGGTGGGCACGCACCTACTCTCGAGTTGTGTCAGGCGTGTCCGGCCGCGTGCTTGTTGTGGACGACAACAAGGTCATTCGGCAACTGATCAGGGTCAACCTCGAGCTGGAGGGCTTCGAGGTCGTGACCGCGGCCGATGGTGCCGAGTGCCTGGACGTCATCCACCAAGTGCGGCCCGACGTGGTCACGCTCGATGTGGTGATGCCCCGGCTCGACGGCCTGCGGACCGCGGCGCGGCTGCGTGCCGACGCGCGGACGGCCGCCGTCCCCGTCGTCATCGTCAGCGCCTGCACCCAGTACGAGGTGGAGAGCGGCCTCGACGTCGGCGTGGACGCCTTCGTGGCCAAGCCCTTCGAGCCCACCGAACTCGTGCGGACCGTACGGCAGTTGAGGGAGCGGGCCGCGGGCGGGACGGCGGCCGGATCGGGTGTCGACCCGCTGGAGCCCAGGGACCGGACCGGCGAGACCGAGCGCGCCGGGCGCACCCGCGGCTGACCGCTCGACGTGGACGGGCGGGTCCGCACAGCCCCGGGCGGCCCCGCAATCGGGAAACCGGGTCGCGGTCGGTCCCCCCTCCTCCCATACCCTTGCCCCATGACCCCCGTCGAGCTCTCCCGTACCGTGCTGCGCGCCATGCGCCGCGCGGTGGACGCGGGTGAGCTGCGCGGCGACGTGCCCGAGCGCGTCCTGGTGGAGCGGCCGCGGGCCGGGGGGCACGGGGACTATGCGACGAACCTGGCCCTGCAGGTGGCGCGGGACGCCGGGAAGCCCCCGCTGAGCGTCGCCGAGATCCTCTCCGCCCGGCTCCGCCAGGAGCCCGGCATCGGCGACGTCGGGATCACCGGCCCCGGGTTCCTCAACATCACCCTCGAAGCCGCCGGAGACCCCAGAGGCCCCAGAGACCTCGGAGGCAGTGGTTCCCAGGGGGGCGAAGGGTCCGCCTCGGGCGCCGAAGCCGCCGTCGTCCGCGACATCCTCCAGCAAGGGCCGCACTACGGCCACGTCCACCCCGCCGAGGCGGCAGGCGGCCCCGAGCAGCGCCTCGTCCAGCTCCACACCCCGCACGAGCCCCGCGCCCTCGTCCTCGCCGACGCCCTGCGCCGCATCCTCCGCTCCCAGGGCGCCCTCGTCCGCGTCAGCTGCGACGCCGCCCCCGAGCCCGCCTGGGTGGAGGTGCTCGGGGTGCACGCCGATGGGTACGGGGTCCCGCCCGCCGAGGACCGGATCGCTGTTCTCCGGCCCGTGCCCGTCCGCCCGGCGGACCACGCCGAACTGCTGCGGCTCGGCGCCGACGCCGCCCGCTGGGCCCTGCTGCACCCGGCCGCCCACGACCGGCCCCGCGTCGACGGCTCCCACCTGGTGCAGGGCGAGGCCAACCCGCTCTTCCGCGTCCGGTACGCCCACGCCCGCACCCGCGCCCTCCTCCGCAACGCGGCCGACCTCGGTCTCGAGGCCGAGCCCGGTGACGTAAGGATGGAAAGGGCGGAGGCGGCGGAGCGGGCCGCGCCCCTGCGTACGCTCCTCGAAGCCCTCGCGGACTACCCCCGCACCCTGGCCGCCGCCGACCGCCGGCACGCACCCGACCGGCTCGCGCGGTATCTCGTCGACACCTCCGACGCCTTCCTGGCCTGCCAGCACACGGCCCTGCCGCTCGGTGACGAGAAACCCTCGGCCGCCCACCGGTCCCGGCTCGCCCTCGCCGAAGCCACCGGGACGGTGCTCGCCGGTGGCCTGTCCCTGCTCGGCATCAGCGCCCCTGAGTACTTGTGAGACGTGAGAGAGACGACTGAGACATGAGCCGTTCCGCACACCCCGCAGGCCCCCGCCACGCCGACGTCCTGCCCGAGGGCCACTACAGTGCCCCGCCCACCGACCTGAACGCCCTCGACCCGAAGGTCTGGTCCCGCACCGTGACCCGGGGCGCCGACGGCGCCGTGTCCGTCGGCGGGATCGAAGTGACGCGCCTCGCCGAGGAGTTCGGCACCCCCGCGTACTTCCTCGACGAGGACGACTTCCGCACCCGCTGCCGCGCCTGGCGGGACGCCTTCGGGCCCGACGCCGACGTCTTCTACGCCGGGAAGGCGTTCCTCTCCCGCGCCGTCGTGAAGTGGCTGCACGAGGAGGGGCTCAACCTCGACGTGTGCTCGGGCGGCGAGCTCGCCACCGCCCTCGCCGCCGGGATGCCCGCCGAGCGCATCGCCTTCCACGGCAACAACAAGTCGCAGGAAGAGATCGAGCGGGCGATCGAGGCCGGGGTCGGCCGCATCGTGCTCGACTCCTTCCAGGAGATCGTCCGCGTCGCGCACACCGCCGAGCGCCTCGGCAAGCGGCAGCCCGTGCAGATCCGCGTGACCGTGGGCGTGGAGGCACACACCCACGAGTTCATCGCCACCGCCCATGAGGATCAGAAGTTCGGGATCGCGCTCGCCGGCGGGCAGGCCGCCGAGGCCGTGCGCCGCGCGCTGAAGCTCGACGGGCTCGAACTCATCGGGATCCACTCGCACATCGGCTCGCAGATCTTCGACATGGCCGGGTTCGAGGTCTCCGCCCGCCGCGTCGTGCAGCTGCTCGCCGAGGTGCGCGACGAGCACGGCGTGGAGCTCCCCGAGATCGACCTCGGCGGCGGCCTCGGCATCGCGTACACGAGCGACGACGACCCGCGCGAGCCGCACGAGATCGCCAAGGCGCTGGGCGAGATCGTGGCCCGCGAGTGCGAGGCGGCGAAGCTGCGCATGCCGCGCATCTCCGTCGAGCCGGGCCGCGCCATCGTCGGGCCGACCGCCTTCACGCTGTACGAGGTCGGCACCATCAAGCCGCTGGAGGGCCTGCGGACCTATGTGTCCGTGGACGGCGGCATGTCGGACAACATCCGCACCGCGCTCTACGACGCCGAGTACAGCGTCGCCCTGGTCTCCCGGACCTCGGACGCGGAGCCGATGCTCGCCCGCGTCGTGGGCAAGCACTGCGAGAGCGGCGACATCGTGGTACGGGACGCGTTCCTGCCCGCCGACGTGGCGCCCGGTGACCTCATCGCGGTGCCCGCGACCGGCGCGTACTGCCGCTCCATGGCCAGCAACTACAACCACTCCCTGCGCCCCCCGGTCGTCGCCGTGCGCGACGGTCAGGCGCGGGTCGTCGTCCGGCGCGAGACGGAGGAAGATCTCCTGCGTCTCGATGTCGGCTAATGAAATATACGTCTCACGATCCGGACAAGGGCTAGAAAGTCCGTTCCGGTGGGTGAGACTTAACCCGTCGTAAGTAGTAGAAGGAAACGAGGTCGCATGATGCGTACGCGTCCACTGAAGGTGGCGCTGCTGGGCTGTGGGGTAGTCGGCTCAGAGGTGGCGCGCATCATGACGACGCACGCCGATGACCTCACGGCGCGCATCGGCGCCCCGGTCGAGCTGGCCGGGGTGGCCGTCCGCCGCCCCTCGAAGGTGCGGGAGGGCATCGACCCCGCCCTCGTCACCACCGACGCCACGGCGCTCGTCAAACGCGGCGACATCGACGTCGTCGTCGAGGTCATCGGCGGCATCGAGCCCGCCCGCACGCTCATCACCACCGCCTTCGAGCACGGCGCCTCGGTCGTCTCCGCGAACAAGGCGCTCCTCGCCCAGGACGGCGCGGCCCTGCACGCCGCCGCCGCCGAGCACGGCCGCGACCTGTACTACGAGGCCGCCGTCGCCGGCGCCATCCCGCTCATCCGGCCGCTGCGCGAGTCCCTCGCCGGCGACAAGGTCAACCGCGTCCTCGGCATCGTGAACGGGACGACGAACTTCATCCTCGACGCCATGGACACGACGGGGGCGGGCTACCAGGAGGCCCTCGACGAGGCCACCGCGCTCGGCTACGCGGAGGCCGACCCGACCGCCGACGTCGAGGGCTTCGACGCCGCCGCCAAGGCCGCCATCCTGGCCGGCATCGGCTTCCACACCCGGGTGCGTCTGGACGACGTGCACCGCGAGGGCATGACCGAGGTGACCGCCGCCGACTTCGCGTCCGCGAAGCGCATGGGCTGCACCATCAAGCTGCTCGCCATCTGCGAGCGGGCCGCCGACGGGGGCTCCGTGACCGCCCGCGTCCACCCCGCGATGATCCCGCTCAGCCACCCGCTGGCCTCGGTGCGCGGAGCGTACAACGCCGTCTTCGTCGAGGCGGAGGCCGCCGGGCAGCTCATGTTCTACGGCCCCGGCGCGGGCGGCTCGCCCACCGCGTCCGCGGTCCTCGGCGACCTCGTCGCCGTCTGCCGCAACAAGCTCGCCGAGGCCACGGGGCCCGGCGACTCCGCGTACACCCAGCTGCCCGTCGGCTCCATGGGCGAGGTCGTCACGCGCTACCACATCAGCCTCGACGTGGCCGACAAGCCGGGCGTGCTCGCCCAGGTGGCGACGGTCTTCGCGGAGCACGGCGTATCCATCGATACGGTCCGCCAGTCGGGCAAGGACGGCGAGGCGTCCCTCGTCGTCGTCACCCACCGCGCGCCCGACGCCGCCCTCAGCGGCACCGTCGACGCGCTGCGGAACCTCGACACCGTGCGTGGTGTCGCCAGCATCATGCGGGTTGAAGGAGAGTAACCAGCAATGACCCACCAGTGGCGCGGAATCATCGAGGAGTACCGGGACCGCCTCCCGGTCTCGGACACCACGCAGGTCGTCACGCTCGGCGAGGGCGGCACGCCGCTCGTGCCCGCGCAGGTGCTCTCCGAGCGCACCGGCTGCGAGGTCCACCTCAAGGTCGAGGGCGCCAACCCGACCGGGTCCTTCAAGGACCGCGGCATGACGATGGCGATCACGAAGGCCAAGGAGGAGGGCGCCAAGGCCGTCATCTGCGCCTCCACCGGCAACACCTCGGCCTCGGCCGCCGCCTATGCCGTACGCGCGGGCATGGTCTGCGCCGTCCTGGTGCCCCAGGGCAAGATCGCGCTCGGCAAGATGGGCCAGGCGCTGGTCTACGGCTCGAAGATCCTCCAGGTCGACGGCAACTTCGACGACTGCCTGAACCTGGCCCGCGGCCTCTCCGAGAACTACCCGGTGGCGCTGGTCAATTCGGTCAACCCGTTCCGCATCGAGGGCCAGAAGACCGCCTCGTTCGAGATCGTCGACGCGCTCGGCGACGCCCCGGACATCCACGTCCTGCCGGTGGGCAACGCCGGGAACATCACGGCCTATTGGAAGGGCTACAAGGAGTACGCGGCGGACTCGGTCTCCACGCGCACGCCGCGCATGTGGGGCTTCCAGGCGTCCGGCTCCGCGCCCCTCGTCCGCGGTGAAGTGGTCAAGGACCCCTCGACCATCGCCACCGCGATTCGCATCGGCAACCCCGCGTCGTGGGACTTCGCGCTCTCCGCGCGCGACGAGTCGGGCGGCTTCATCGACGAGGTGACGGACCGTGAGATCCTGCGCGCCTACAAGCTGTTGGCGTCCCAGGAGGGTGTCTTCGTGGAGCCCGCGTCGGCCGCTTCGGTCGCCGGTCTGCTGAAGGCCGCCGAGCAGGGCAAGGTCGACAAGGGCCAGAAGATCGTGTGCACGGTCACCGGCAACGGCCTCAAGGACCCGGACTGGGCGGTCGCGGGCGCCCCGCAGCCCGTCACGGTCCCGGTCGACGCGGCCGCCGCGGCCGAGCGCCTCGGCCTGGCATAACCTTCCTCGACGGGGGCACTACGCCCCGGAACCTCAAGCTCCATCCGGCGGCCGTCCGTTGGGGGTGCACAGGGGGCTCGCGACACGCATCGTGCGCCTCCTGTGCGCCCTATGTCGCCACAGAACCTTCCTTCGATAGGCTGTACCGAACCCGTCCCGCCGCATATGCCGCGGGACTGCCGCCGCCCAGGGCCTTCGGGCGATGTCGTTCATCCGGCACGTCGGTGGCACGTCCCACACATCACGCAGTTCAAGGAGAGTCATCGAGCGATGGCCGGTCCCGCGTTCCGCGCCGCCGCCGTCCGGGTGCGCACCCCCGCCACCAGCGCCAACCTCGGCCCGGGCTTCGACGCCCTCGGCCTGTCGCTGGGGCTGTACGACGACGTGGTCGTCCGGGTGGCCGACTCCGGCCTGAACATCGACATCGCAGGCGAGGGCGGCGAGACGCTCCCGCGCGACGAGTCGCATCTGCTCGTGCGCTCCCTGCGCACGGCCTTCGACCTCCTCGGCGGTCAGCCGCGCGGACTGGAAATCGTCTGCGCCAACCGCATTCCGCACGGCCGCGGCCTCGGCTCCTCGTCCGCCGCCATCTGCGCGGGCATCGTCGCCGCGCGCGCCGTGACGATAGGGGGCGACGCCCGGCTCGACGACGCCGCGCTGCTCGAGCTCGCCACCGAGATCGAGGGACACCCCGACAATGTCGCGGCCTGTCTGCTCGGTGGATTCACGCTCTCCTGGATGGACGGGGGAGCGGCGCGTGCGATCAGGATGGACCCCGTCGATTCCATCGTTCCGGTGGTTTTCGTACCGGGGAAGCCGGTGCTCACCGAGACCGCCCGCGGGCTGCTCCCGCGCACCGTCCCGCACGTGGACGCGGCGGTCAACGCGGGCCGTGCGGCCCTGCTCGTCGAGGCCCTGACCAGGCGCCCCGAGCTGCTGCTGCCCGCCACCGAGGACCGGCTGCACCAGGAATACCGCGCTCCCGCGATGCCGGAGAGCGCCGCCCTGGTGGAGCGGCTCCGCGCGGACGGCGTCCCCGCGGTGATCTCCGGCGCCGGACCCACGGTCCTCGCGCTGGTCGACGACAGTGCGGCCGACAAGGTCGCACGGCTTGCGGGCGAGGGCTGGGCGGCCAACCGTCTCGCCCTTGATTCCGCGGGGGCGAGCGTGCTGCCGCTTGCGCCCTGACGCAGTGATGTCCGGTAGGTCGCCGGATTTCGAGAGGGGGAATGTTTGTTGGATCCGGTAGTGTTAACCTCAAGTCTGCACCCGACCCATCCATGGCGAGGTGCTTCGTGTCCCCGTCCGGGACAACCATCCTTCCGGGAGCCTCCCAAACTGCTCTGTGCCCCGCACTGAGCGGTGCCGAGCACGCTCCGGAACCGGCGTGACCGAGCCGGGTGACACAGCTCCTTTGTGGCATCGCATCGGGAATCGCCATCACCAGTGAATTCTTCCGCCGCGTTGGCGGACCACCGCCCCGGCACGGTCCACACAGCAAGGACCGCCGGACAGCACAACCGGTCGCCGAGCCAGAAGGCCGACGTCCGCTCCAGGGAAGGACCCTTCGTGAGCGACACCACCGATCTGATGGGCGTGACTGCCGACACGCCCGCCACGGACGCCTCTGCGGCGCCTGCCACCGGTGCTTCGGCCGGGTCCCGGCGGCGCCGCGGCACCGGCCTTGAGGGCATGGTGCTGGCGGAGCTGCAGCAGGTCGCATCGGGCCTTGGCATCAGGGGCACCGCGCGGATGCGCAAGAGCCAGCTGATCGAGGTCATCAAGGAGGCGCAGGCCGGGGGAGGGGCCCCGGCGAAGGCCGCCGACGCCGCCGCCGAGACCAAGCCGAAGCGCAGGGCCACCTCGAAGGCCCGCACCGGCGAGGCCGCCGCCGACCAGGCGGAGAAGGCCGGCAAGGGCGACAGCGGTGACAAGGCCGCGAAGGCGGGCGGCGCCGACAAGAGCGAGGCCGAGAAGGCCACCTCGAAGGCCGCGGGCCAGCAGCAGATCGACATCCCGGGCCAGCCCGCGAGCGACGACAAGGGCACGGGCGACCGCCGCCGGCGCCGGGCCACCGCCGACGCGGGCAGCCCGGAGACCGTCACCGCCGAGGCGAAGGGCGAGGCCAAGGCCGACGCGCAGCCCGAGGGGAAGAACAACGACGGCTCCGGGGACGGCAACACGGAGGGCCGCCAGGGCCGCCGCGACCGTCAGGGCCGTGGCCGCGACCGTGACCGCCGCGGCAACAAGGGCGACGACCAGCAGGGCGGCAACCGCCAGCAGCAGGGCGGCCGTCAGGACCGCCAGGACCGCCAGCGCGACAACGGCCCGCAGGACGACGACGACTTCGAGGGTGGCCGCCGCGGCCGCCGCGGTCGTTACCGGGACCGTCGTGGCCGCCGCGGCCGCGACGACTTCGGCAACGAGCCGCAGGTCTCCGAGGACGACGTCCTGATCCCCGTCGCGGGCATCCTGGACATCCTCGACAACTACGCGTTCATCCGTACGTCGGGCTACCTCCCCGGTCCCAACGACGTGTACGTCTCCCTCGCCCAGGTCCGCAAGAACGGTCTGCGCAAGGGCGATCACGTCACCGGTGCAGTGCGTCAGCCCAAGGACGGCGAGCGCCGCGAGAAGTTCAACGCGCTCGTGCGCCTCGACTCCGTCAACGGCATGGCGCCCGAATCCGGGCGCGGGCGGCCGGAGTTCAACAAGCTGACGCCGCTCTACCCGCAGGACCGGCTCCGTCTGGAGACCGACCCGGGCGTGCTCACCACCCGCATCATCGACCTCGTCTCGCCCATCGGTAAGGGCCAGCGCGGTCTGATCGTGGCCCCGCCGAAGACCGGCAAGACCATGATCATGCAGGCGGTCGCCAACGCGATCACGCACAACAACCCCGAGTGCCACCTGATGGTCGTCCTTGTCGACGAGCGTCCGGAAGAGGTCACCGACATGCAGAGGTCGGTGAAGGGCGAGGTCATCTCCTCGACCTTCGACCGTCCCGCCGAGGACCACACGACGGTCGCCGAGCTCGCCATCGAGCGTGCCAAGCGCCTCGTCGAGCTCGGTCACGACGTCGTCGTCCTGCTGGACTCCATCACCCGCCTCGGCCGTGCGTACAACCTCGCGGCCCCGGCCTCCGGGCGCATCCTGTCCGGTGGTGTGGACTCCACCGCCCTGTACCCCCCGAAGCGCTTCTTCGGCGCCGCGCGCAACATCGAGGACGGCGGCTCGCTGACCATCCTCGCGACCGCGCTCGTCGACACCGGCTCCCGCATGGACGAGGTGATCTTCGAGGAGTTCAAGGGCACCGGCAACATGGAGCTCAAGCTCGACCGGAAGCTCGCCGACAAGCGCATCTTCCCGGCGGTGGACGTGGACGCGTCCGGCACCCGTAAGGAAGAGATCCTGCTCGGCAGCGACGAGCTGTCCATCGTCTGGAAGCTGCGCCGGGTGCTGCACGCGCTCGACCAGCAGCAGGCGATCGAGCTCCTTCTGGACAAGATGAAGCAGACGAAGTCCAACGCGGAGTTCCTGCTGCAGATCCAGAAGACGACGCCGACGCCGGGCAACGGCAACGACTGACCGTCGTAAGGCAGCTCGTACAGCAGCGCCGAGGGCCGCCCCCGTCACACC
>NZ_JBHYJB010000059.1:0-8755 GCF_042740175.1 Streptomyces sp. NPDC059009
GGGCTAGAGATAGCCCGTCCGGCGCTTGAGGACGAGCCGCGTCAGCGGCGATAACGGGTGCCCCAGGGCCGACGGAGTCGGCTGATTCGGGAAGGGGCGGGATTGGGGAAGGAAGCGCCGCAGGCCGACGAGGTCAGAGGGCTTGCGGGAACGTGAAGAAGCGGGTCGGGTCGTACTTCTTCTTCACCTTGGTCAGGCGGGTGGCCGCCTGGCCGTAGTAGGCCGAGCGCCAGTTCGTCAGGGTCGCGTCCGTGTAGTTCTGGTACGCGGCGCCCGAGGCGTGACGGGACATCGCGGCGTGTGTGGTTTTCAGCCACGCCTGAGCCGCCCGGCCCGAGGTACCCGCGCGCCACGACGCGATGTACTGGGCCAGCATCCGCGAGCGGCGGTGGACGAAGGCCGTGGCCGTGGGGTCGACGCGGTTGATCGCGCCGCCGAGGGCGGTGAGGGCGATGCTGCCCGCGCTGCCCGAGCCGCCGGTCATGTTCTCCACGTGGGTGAGCATCGCGCGGATGCCCGCCGAGGACAGGGACTTGTCGAAGAAGTCCGAACTCGCCGCGTACGTCTCGCGGTTGAGGGCGCCCCGAGGGCTGCGGCCCGGGGTCGCGCCCGGGAGATGGCACTGGGCGTCCGAGGAGAAGGACGAGCAGCCCGCGTACACCTCCATCGACTCCTCGTACGAGCGGCGCTTGAGGGAGACGCTGCGCGCCGGGGAGCCGGCCTTGTCGGCCAGGCGGTCCACCGCGTTCTGGAGGCCGCCGTACGTGCCGAGGGAGAAGCAGGCCACCGAGATGGTGGGGGTGCCGCCCGGCGAGTTCGCGAGGTGGAGGGACGACCAGATCTCGTCGGGCTGGCTCGGGCCCCACTCCTGCCACGCCTTGAACACCGCGGCCGCCTTCGACCAGGGCCACGTCATGTAGGCGGAGACGGCCTGGGGGGCCGGGTGGGTCTTGAAGGTCAGCTCCGTGACCACGCCGAAGTTGCCGTTGCCCGCGCCGCGCAGGGCCCAGAAGAGGTCGCTGTGCTCGGACTTGGAGGCGGTCAGCTGCTTGCCGTCGGCGGTGATGAGGGTGGCCGAGGTGAGGCTGTCGCAGGTCAGGCCGTAGGCGCGGGAGACCACGCCGTGGCCGCCGCCGAGGGTGAGCCCGGAGACGCCGACGGTCGGGCAGGAGCCCGCGGGGATCGTGACGCCCTTCGCGGCGAGGGCGCGGTAGACGTCGATCAGCTTGGAGCCCGCGCCCACGGTCGCCGAACTGCCGCTCGCACGCGTCTTGTTGAGCTTGGACACGTCGAGGATGAGGCGGCCGTTGCCCGAGGACCAGCCCGCGTACGAGTGGCCGCCGTTGCGTATGGACACCGGGGTGTGGTGGGCGCGGGCGTACGCGAGGGTGGTGCGGATGTCGTCGGCGTTCGCGACGTAGGCGACGGCGGTGGGCTTCAGGTTGTCGAAGCGCGTGTTGTAGAGCTGGCGGGCCGCGGCCCACTGGGCCTGGCCGGGGCGGACCAGGGAGCCGTCCAGGTCCTTGGCGAGCGCCGAGAGGTTCGCGGCGGCGGAGGCGGCCGCGCTCGTCGTGCGGACGGGGGCGCCGGTGCCGTCGCCGGAGCGGGTGCCGGTTCCGGAGGCGGTACGGGTGCCCGGACCCGAACCGCCGTCTCCCGAAGAGCTGGTGCAGCCCGTGGCCACGGCCGCCGCCAGTGTGGCTGCCGTGGTGCTGATGAACGTACGCCGTTCCATGACGCCTCCCGTCGTGCTTCCCGGAGTACGAGACGGCGTGTGCGTCCATCGGGTTCCGGAACGCGCGACAGGGGCTGGGGCCGCCTCAGCCGGAGGCGTGTTCCTCGGCGTCCGAGCGGGCCTTGCTGCGGGCTCTGCGGGCCGGGCCGCGCCAGCCGCAGCTGCAGTGGGCCGTGCAGAAGCGGCCCTTCTCGACCGTGGTGGTGCGGTGGGTCTCGGTCTGCTGCTGCTCGGCCACGGGCCCACGGTACCCACGGTGGGTGAACGGCCGGAGAAGAGCCCGTGGACGCACCCGTGCGCGTGACGCGTCAACGTACCGGTCGTTATGCGGAACGACAGGGGGACGCGGTTCAGCGAAGCGACATTCCGGCGCGGGAAGGCTTGGGGGTCGGCAGGCGATGGGGCAGCAGCACGGGAGTGGGAGAGGTGCGGCGGCCGCGGTCGTGGCCGCGGGACTGGTGGGACTCGTGGGCGTCGCCGCCACCGGATGCTCGAGCAGCGGCGCGGTCGCCGACGACCAGGGCCCGGGCGGCGACCCGGCCGCGGCGGTGCGGGCGGCCGCCGGAACGCTGGTGCGGGCGGGCAGCTCGCAGGCGCGCACGTCGATGGAGATGGACAGCGGCGGCACGCGCGTGACGGTGCGGGGCTCGGGTGCGTACGACTACGAGCGGCGGCTCGGCCGGTTCCAGGTGGTGCTGCCGAAGGACCCGGCGGGCGTCGAGGAGCACCGGCCCGTCACCGAGCTGATGGCCGACGGCGCCCTCTACATGAAGAACCGCGGCGCGGGTGTGCCCGACGACAAGTGGGTGCGCGTGGAGACGGCGACGCTCTCCGACGGCAACCTCGTGTCGGGCGGCGCCATGGACCCGCTCGCCGCCGCCCAACTCCTGCGCGGCGCGCGGCAGGTGACATACGTGGGCCAGGAGCGGCTCGCGGGCACGGAGGTCCGGCACTACCGCGGCACCCTCGACCTCACGGCCGCGGCGCGGTCCGCCCCGGGGGCGAACCGGAAGGTGTTCGAGGCGGCGGCGAAAGGGTTCAGCACGGTCGTGGTGCCGTTCGAGGCGTACCTCGACGAACAGGGGCGGCTGCGGAAGGTGCGGCAGAAGTTCAGCTTCGCCAATGCGGGGGCGAGGGGGGACAAGGGCGCCGCGTCGGGCGCCGGGCCGCGGGTGACCTCGACCATCCTGCTGTACGGGTTCGGGGCCCCCGTCGATGTACGGCTGCCGGAGGGCGGCGACATCTACTCGGGGAAGATCGCCGACCGGCAGGGCTCCTAGGGCGACGGTGGGAGACGGGTGGGCGGAAATGGTCCGTCCGTGCCATGCGCGGTGCGTAGGGCGATCCCTACTCTAGGAAGTCGGCACGGGCGGAACAGTGGACAGCGGTCAGGAAGAGGTGGTGAACGTGGCTCCGGTGCGTGGTGGGACGGCCGTTCAGGACCACGTCGCCCTCGCCGAGATCGAGCTCTGCGGCGAACTGATCATCGCGGCTTCCGCGGCGCGTGGTGAGCGGCTGAGCGCCGACCGGATCGACGAGGTGCTGAAGGTCTCCGACGGGGACGACTGGGGCGTGCCCGCCCAGCGGTCCGAGTAGCTCCCCCTCGCGTACGCACCCGTTCCTCACGTACGCACCCCTCACGTACGCATCATGCGCGCGATCGCCTTGGTCGCCTCTTCGACCTTCGCGTCGATCTCGTCGCCGCCCTTGACCGCCGCGTCGGCCACGCAGTGGCGCAGGTGCTCCTCGAGGAGCTGGAGGGCGAAGGACTGGAGGGCCTTGGTGCTCGCCGAGACCTGCGTGAGTATGTCGATGCAGTAGACGTCCTCCTCGACCATGCGCTGGAGGCCGCGGATCTGGCCCTCGATGCGGCGCAGGCGCTTGAGGTGCTCGCCCTTCTGCTTGTGGTAGCCGTGCACCCCGCGGTCGTGGTCGGTGAGCGTGGCCGCCTCGGTGGTGGGCGTCGCCGCGTCGGCTGCCTCGGTCGTCGTCATCGCGTCCTCCGCATCGTTCCCCGTACTGCCCCATATACCCCTGGTGGGTATATGGTACCGGATTTCCCGGGCCCGCACCGGGCCCTGTGCTGATCACTGTGCCTGATGGGCGACACTGGGTCCCGGCCGGTTAGCCGTGGCCGGATGATGCGCCTAGCATCAGCCTGACCGAAACCAAAGCACCCCGAGGACCCCACGTGCGCTTTCGTCTGACCCCCAGGGAGACGAGCTTCTACGACATGTTCGCCGCATCCGCGGACAACATCGTCACGGGCTCGAAGCTCCTGATGGAACTGCTCGGGGCCGACGCCTCGGCCCGAGCCGAGATCGCAGAGCGTATGCGGGCCGCGGAGCACGCGGGAGACGACGCCACGCATGCGATCTTCCACCAGCTGAACTCCTCGTTCATCACGCCCTTCGACCGCGAGGACATCTACAACCTCGCGTCGTCCCTCGACGACATCATGGACTTCATGGAGGAGGCCGTCGACCTGGTCGTCCTCTACCAGGTCGAGGAGCTCCCCAAGGGCGTCGAGCAGCAGATCGAGGTCCTGGCGCGGGCGGCCGAGCTGACCGCCGAGGCCATGCCGAACCTGCGGACGATGGCCAACCTCACCGAGTACTGGATCGAGGTGAATCGCCTGGAGAACCAGGCCGACCAGATTCACCGCAAGCTCCTTGCCACGCTCTTCAACGGCAAGTACGACGCCATCGAGGTGCTCAAGCTGAAGCAGATCGTGGATGTGCTGGAGGAGGCCGCCGACGCCTTCGAGCACGTGGCCAACACCGTGGAGACCATCGCGGTCAAGGAGTCCTGACCCCTCCATGGACACCTTTGCTCTGGTCGTGACCATCGGGGTCGCGCTTGGATTCACGTATACGAATGGCTTCCACGACTCCGCGAACGCCATCGCCACCTCCGTCTCCACCCGTGCGCTGACGCCCCGCGCGGCGCTCGCCATGGCCGCGGTGATGAACCTCGCCGGTGCCTTCCTGGGCAGCGGGATCGCCAAGACCGTCAGTGAGGGGCTCATCGAGACGCCCCACGGCAACAAGGGGATGTGGATCCTCTTCGCCGGCCTCGTCGGGGCGATCGTGTGGAACCTCGTCACCTGGTACTTCGGGCTGCCCTCGTCGTCCTCGCACGCGCTGTTCGGCGGGCTCGTGGGTGCCGCGCTCGCGGGCGGGATCGGGGTGATCTGGTCGGGTGTGGTCGACAAGATCGTGATCCCGATGTTCCTGTCGCCGCTCGTCGGACTCGTCGCCGGTTACCTGGTCATGTGCGCGATCCTGTGGATGTTCCGCAAGGCCAACCCGCACAAGGCCAAGCGCGGCTTCCGGATCGCCCAGACCGTGTCGGCGGCCGGTATGGCGCTCGGCCACGGTCTGCAGGACGCGCAGAAGACGATGGGCATCGTGGTGATGGCCCTCGTCATCGCCGACGTCGAGAACCCCGGCGACCCGATCCCGGTCTGGGTCAAGCTGTCCTGCGCGCTGATGCTGTCGCTCGGCACGTACGCGGGCGGCTGGCGCATCATGCGGACGCTCGGCCGGAAGATCATCGAGCTCGATCCGCCGCAGGGCTTCGCCGCCGAGACGACGGGCGCGGGCATCATGTTCACCACCGCGTTTATGTTCCACGCGCCGATCTCGACGACCCACGTCATCACCTCCGCGATCATGGGTGTGGGTGCCACGAAGCGGGTCAACGCGGTGCGGTGGGGCGTCGCCAAGAACATCATTCTCGGCTGGTTCATCACGATGCCCGCCGCAGCACTGGTGGCCGCGGTCAGCTTCTGGATCGTGAACCTGGCCTTCTTGTAGCCGGTTCCCCTGCGGTACGTACGACGGAAGGGCCCGCCCCCGGGAGCCAGGGGCGGGCCCTTCTTGTTTCCCTTGCGGTGGCACCGCCATGCAGCACCGCAAGGAGTCGGGGGAGCGGCTCAGCCGAAGCGGCCCGAGATGTAGTCCTCGGTGGCCTGGACCGACGGGTTGGAGAAGATGCGCTCCGTCTCGTCGATCTCGATGAGCTTGCCGGGCTGGCCGACCGCGGCCAGGTTGAAGAAGGCCGTGCGGTCCGAGACGCGGGCGGCCTGCTGCATGTTGTGCGTCACGATGACGATCGTGAAGCGCTCCTTGAGCTCGCCGATCAGGTCCTCGATGGCGAGGGTCGAGATCGGGTCGAGGGCCGAGCAGGGCTCGTCCATGAGCAGGACGTCCGGCTCCACCGCGATCGCGCGGGCGATGCACAGCCGCTGCTGCTGGCCGCCGGAGAGGCCCGAGCCGGGCTTGTTGAGGCGGTCCTTGACCTCGTTCCAGAGGTTCGCGCCCTTGAGGGACTTCTCGACGATGTCGTTCAGCTCGGACTTCTTGTACTTGCCGTTGAGCTTCAGGCCCGCCGCCACGTTGTCGAAGATCGACATCGTGGGGAAGGGGTTGGGGCGCTGGAAGACCATGCCGACCGTGCGGCGCACCGCGACCGGGTCGATGCCGTGCCCGTAGAGGTCCTCGTCGTCCAGGAGCACCTTGCCCTCGACGCGGCCGCCGGGGGTGACCTCGTGCATGCGGTTCAGGGTGCGCAGGAAGGTGGACTTGCCGCAGCCGGAGGGGCCGATGAAGGCGGTCACGGAGCGGGGCTCGACCGTCATCGAGATGTCTTCGATCGCCTTGTGGGAGCTGTAGTACGCGGTCAGGCCCGATACGTCGATTCGCTTGGCCATGGGGATCACTGCTTCTTTCGAATGGGGGTGGTGCGGAGGGTCGCTGATGTGGCCGCGTCAGCGGCCCGTCTTGGGGGCCTTCCAGCGGGCGATGCCGCGGGCCGCCAGGTTGAGGATCATGATGAAGGCGATGAGGACGAGGGACGCCGCCCAGGCCCGGTCGTACGCCGCCGTGGAGCCGCCGCTGTTCTGGTACTGCTGGTAGATGTAGAGCGGCAGCGACTGCTGCGGACCGCTGAACGGGTCCGTGTTGATCAGCGACGAGCCCCACACCAGCATCAGGACCGGAGCGGTCTCACCGGCGATGCGGGCCACCGCCAGCATGACGCCGGTGGTGATGCCGCCGATCGACGTCGGCAGGACGACCTTCAGGATGGTGCGCCACTTCGGGACGCCGAGGGCGAGCGACGCCTCGCGCAGCTCGTTCGGGACGAGCTTCAGCATCTCCTCGGTGGAGCGGACCACGACCGGGATCATCAGGATCGACAGGGCCATGGAGCCCGCGAAGCCGAAGGGCTGGAGCTTCAGGATCAGCATGATGCTGAGGATGAACAGGCCCGCGACGATCGACGGGACGCCCGTCATGACGTCGACGAAGAAGGTGACCGCCTTGGCGAGCTTCCCGCGGCCGTACTCGACGAGGTAGATCGCGGTCAGCAGACCGATCGGGACGGAGATCAGGGTGGCCAGGCCGACCTGCTCCAGGGTGCCGATGATCGCGTGGTAGATGCCGCCGCCCGGCTCCGCGTCGGTGACGACGCCCATGGAGTGGGTGAGGAAGTAGACGTCGAGGACCTTCACGCCGCGCTTGACCGTCTCGTAGATCAGCGAGGCGAGCGGGATCACGGCGAGGACGAACGCGACCCAGACGATGCTGGTCGCGACCCGGTCCTTGGCCTGGCGGCGCCCCTCGACCTTGGTGGCGATGGCGTACGTGCCGCCGACGAACAGGAGCGCGGCGATCAGGCCCCACTGGATGCGGCTGTGCAGTCCGCCGCCGATCCCGATGGCGCAGCCCGCGGCGACCGAGCCGAGGGCGATCGCCCACGGGGACCAGCGGGGAAGGCGGGCGCCGCGGAGCGAGGCGGACGGGGCCTTCGGGGCGGGCGCGGGCGGCGGGGTGGCGGTGTTGCCGGTGTGCTGGCTCATGCGTTGGCCCCCGAGTACTCCTTGCGGCGGGCGATGATCAGGCGGGCCGCGCCGTTGACGAGCAGCGTGATGACGAAGAGGACGAGGCCGGAGGCGATGAGGGCGTCCCGCCCGTCCACGCTGGCCTCGCTGTACTTGGCGGCGATGTTCTGAGCGAAGGTGCCGCCGCCGGGGTTGAGCAGGCTCAGGTGGATGTCGAAGTCCGCGGAGAGGACCGTCGCGACGGCCATCGTCTCGCCGAGCGCGCGGCCGAGGCCCAGCATCGAGGCGGAGATGACGCCGGAGCGGCCGAAGGGCAGCACCGACATGCGGATGACCTCCCAGCGCGTGGCGCCGAGGGCGAGCGCGGCCTCCTGGTGCATCAGCGGCGCCTGCCGGAAGACCTCACGGCTGACGTTGGTGATGATCGGCAGGATCATGATCGCGAGCAGGATGCCGGCGGCGAGCAGCGAGCGCGCCGGGCCCTCGTCCCAGGAGAAGACCCCGGTCCAGCCGAAGTAGTCGTTGAGCCAGCCGAAGAGCCCGTCGAGGTGCGGCACCAGGAAGAGGACGCCCCACAGGCCGTACACGATGGACGGCACGGCGGCGAGCAGGTCGACCACGTACGCGATGGGTCCTGCGAGCTTCTTCGGGGCGTAGTGCGTGAGGAAGAGCGCGATGCCGACGGCGACGGGGACCGCGATCGCCATGGCGATGACCGAGGAGACGATCGTGCCGAAGGCGAGGACGGCGATGCCGAAGACCGGCGGGGTCGCGGTGGCGTTCCACTCGAAGGTGGTGAGGAAGTTGCCCTCGTTCTTGCTGAGCACGAGCGAGGCGCGGTAGGTCAGGAAGACCGCGATCGCGGCCATGATCAGCAGCAGGAGGATGCCGGAGCCGCGCGAGAGCCCGAGGAAGATCCGGTCGCCGGGGCGGGTGGCGCCGCGGGCGGCGCGCTTGGTCTCGGTCGGGGTGGGGCGGTCGGCTGGAGCGGGAGGTGCGGTGGATTGAGCAGATATTTCCATGGGGTTCTCCGGTCTGCGGAGCAGTGGTCCCGCTGCGGTGGCGGGTGCTCCTGGCGGCGGTGCACCGGACGGCGCGGGGGCGCCCGCGGCGGGGGGGGCCGGGGGGGGGGGCGGGCAGGGGGGGGGCGGGGGGGGGGGCCGTGGGGGTGGGCA
>NZ_JBHYJB010000059.1:8765-57284 GCF_042740175.1 Streptomyces sp. NPDC059009
ATTGTCCCCTGGGGTACGCGGGTCTGGGGGCCCGTGGTCCCGCGGCGGTGGGGGGTGATCGTGGGGGGGTGGCCCCGGAGGGCGCGGGCCACCCGGATCCGGGTGGCCCGCGCGCTGGGTCAGCTCAGGCTCGCGACGGTGTCGCGGACCTTGGCGTTGATCTCGGCCGGGATCGGGGCGTAGCCCAGGGCCGCGAGGGAGTCCTGGCCGTCCTGGCTGGCGATGTAGGTGAGGAAGGACTTGGTGGCCTTCAGGGTGTCGGCCTTGTTGCCCTTGTCACAGACGATCTCGTAGGTGACGAGGGTGATCGGGTAGGCGCCCTCGGCCTTGGTGCCGTAGTTCAGCTCCAGGGAGAGGTCCTTGCCCTTGCCGACGAGCTTGGCCTCGGAGATCGCCTTGGTGGCGTTCTCGGTGGTGGCCTTGACCGGCTGGGCGGCGCCCGTGTCCAGGTCGACGGTCTTGACGCCGTCCTTGGCGTAGGAGAGCTCCATGTAGGAGATGGCGCCCGCGGTCTGCTTCACGTTCTGCGCGAGGCCCGAGGAGCCCTGCGCGGACTGGCCGCCCTTGGCCTGCCACGCCTTGCCGCCGGAGTACTTCCAGTCGGCGGGGGCGGCGGCCTTCAGGTACTTGGTGAAGTTGTCCGTGGTGCCCGACTCGTCGGAGCGGTGGAACGCCTGGATCTTCGTCGAGGGCAGCTTCGCCTTCGGGTTCAGCTTCTTGACGGCCTCGTCGTCCCAGGTCTTGATCTTGCCGTCGAAGATCTTGGCGAGGGTCGAGGCGTCCAGGACGAGGTTGTCGACGCCCGGGACGTTGTACGCCACGGCGATCGGGCCGCCGACCATCGGCAGGTCGATGCCCTGGCCGGACTTGCAGACCTTCTTGGAGGCGGCGACCTCTTCGGGCTTCAGGGCGGAGTCGGAGCCCGCGAAGGCGACCTGGCCCTGGTTGAAGGCGGTGATGCCGGCGCCGGAGCCCTCCGGCTTGTAGTTGATCTGCACGCCCTTGCACTCGGCCGTGTACGCCTTGACCCACGCCTGGATGGCGTTGGCCTGGGCGGACGAGCCGTTGGCCAGGAGCTGGCCCTTGGCGTCGTCGCACTTGATGTTGCCGGCCTTGGCCGAGGCGCCGCCGCTGCCGCCGCTGGTGCCGCTGCTGGTGTCGTCGGAGCCGCACGCCGTGAGGGCCAGGGCGCCGGAGACGGCGATGGCGCCGAGGGAGAGGGCGCGGAGCCGGTTCTTGCGCTGAAGCTTCACTTCGGGAGTTCCTTCCGGGAGCCGCCGGCTTGGGGGTGCGGCGTGCAGGTTGATGCCTTGATGCCTTGCGTTAAGACCTCTTCGATGTCTTGTACGGCCGAAATTAGGAGCGCGAAATGAAGCAGCCGATGGGCATGAGTGAACGGAGGGTGAACCTACGCGGACGTCGTGGTGAGGTCACGGAACGCTTACGGCCGGGGCACGGAGGCATTGCGGGGGCACGGGGAAGGGTGTGCTGCGCGGGCCCGGCCGGGTCCGGTGGGCACGGGAGTCACGCCAGGTGCAGGGCGTCCAGGAGCGCGTCGACGAGCTGCTTGTCGCGGTCCTGGGTGAGGCGGTGGCGGGCCGCGGTGGGGGAGAGCCACAGGAGGCGGTCGACCTCGTCGTTCGCGGTGAAGCGGCCGCCGGTCGCCTCGGCCGCCCAGTAGTGGACCCGCTTGGGGCGGCCGCTCGCCACATAGCGGACCGTGGGCAGCGGGGCGCCGGGAGCACAGGTGTGCCCGGTCTCCTCCTCGACCTCGCGCAGCGCCCCGTGGAGCGGGGACTCGCCGCGCTTCAGCTTGCCCTTCGGGTGCGACCAGTCGTCGTACTTGGGCCGGTGCACCAGGCAGATCTCCAGTGCCTCGTCGACGGGCGAGCGGCGCCACAGGACACAGCCCGCCGCTTCGATCACTTCATCCGGGGCGCGCCTCATCGCGTGCTCACCGCCTCCCTCATCCAGGCCCGCTGGAACGCGTAGCGGGCCGCTTCCACCTCGTGCCGCTGATCGGCGTGCAGCACCCCCAGGGCGTACGCGGTCGCCGGGGCGATGCGCGGGGTGCGGGCGGCGGCGGCCGCGGCCGAAGCGGCGTCCGCGGCCTCGCGGTGGCGGTTCAGGGCGTGCCCCGCCTCCTCCAGGCGGAGGTCGCGGGCCGTGTCGCCGTACGGGCCGAGCAGCACCTCTTGGGCGTAGCGGTGCAGGCGCAGCAGTGAGCGGACCTTCAGCCAGGGGGCGTCCTGGGCCTCGGGCGCGGTGTGGGCGGCGAGGCCGTGGACCAGGGCCTCCGCGTTGTACGGGTGTCCTGCCTGGCCCAGCGGGAGGGCGGCGACGGCCTCGGTGAGCTGGGCCTCGGCCTTCCCGGCGAGGGGCTTCAGCTCGTCCTGCCCGTCGCTCAGCGGGACCTCGCTCGCGAGCACCGCGACGTTGTCCGCCACCGCGTGGAAGCGGGAGGAGCCGAAGGCCTGGAGGGCGGTGGAGTGGGCCCTGGTCCGGGCGAGGGTGAGCTGGCGTTCCAGGAGGGCTGCCGCTTTGGCTGCGCCGACCGTCAGGCCGGTCGCCGGGGTGTCGGCGGCCGCCTTCTTGGACAGCGGGGCCGTCCCGGGAGCGGGCACCCTCGACGCCCCCGACAAGCGGTGCAGCGCCTCCAGCAGGCGCGCGAGCCGCGTCCCGTACGCGTGTTCCTGCGCCAACGTCCCCGAAAGCCACGCCAGTTCGGGGCGGAGCGCCGCCGACCAGTCGGGGTCGAGCAGGGGGCGGAAGGTGTGCAGGGTGGCGCCGATGCGGCGGGCCGCGCGGCGCAGGGAGCGGGCGGCGGCGAGCGACTCCTCGACGCCCTGTGCGTCCGTCGTGGACTCGCGGTGCAGCCGCAGCGAGCGGAGGAACTCCGTGGCCTGCTCCTGGAGGTAGACCGACAGAGCCTCACCCGCCGTGAGGTCGGCCGGGCAGGCGGGGCTGGAGTTGCTCAGGGCGGGGTGGGGTGGGCTGGGGCTGCTTGGGCTGGGGCCGCCAGGGCCGGAGGTGCCAGGGCCGGAGCTGCTCGGGCTGGAGCTGCTCGGGCTGGGGTCGCCTGGGCCGGAGCTGCTCGGGCCGGGGCCGCTCGGACTGGAGCTGCCCGAGCCGGGGCCGCCAGGGCCGGAGCTGCCCAGGCCAGGGTGGGCCGGGCCGGGTCCGTCCGGGCCGATGGCCCCGTTCGCCCCCGTCGCCCCCGTCGTCCCGGCTGCCTCGGTCGTCCCAGCCGTCCCGGGAGTCTCGTCAAGGTGTTGCTGTGCCACGCCGGCGCCTCCGGGCGTCTATGAGCATCTCCTGTACGTTCCGCAGGGGCTGGCCTTCGGGGTCCGTGGAGTGCCGGGTCCAGTTGCCGTCGGCCCCCAGGTGCCAGGAGGCGGTGGTGTCCGACATGCCGGTCTCCAGGAGCCGGTTGAGGGCCGCCCGGTGGGCCGGGTCGGTGACCCGGACCAGTGCCTCGATCCTGCGGTCGAGGTTGC
Organism: Streptomyces sp. NPDC059009; assembly: GCF_042740175.1. NCBI lineage: Bacteria > Bacillati > Actinomycetota > Actinomycetes > Kitasatosporales > Streptomycetaceae > Streptomyces > Streptomyces sp. NPDC059009. Next base: position 12,263 of record NZ_JBHYJB010000059.1, read on the forward strand.
GGTGCATCATGTCGGCGCTGCCGATCCACACCTCCGGTTCGCCGCCGTTGCCGAAGGCGAAGACGCGCGAGTGCTCCAGGAACCGGCCGAGCACCGACCGCACCCGGATGTTCTCCGACAGCCCTTCGACCCCGGGCCGCACCGCGCAGATCCCGCGCACCCACACATCCACCTCGACCCCGGCCTGCGAGGCCCGGTACAGGGAGTCCACGACGGCCTCGTCCACCATCGAGTTGACCTTGATGCGGACGTAGGCGGGGCGGCCCGCGCGGTGGTGCTGTATCTCCTTCTGGATGCGCGAGACGAGGCCGTCGCGCAGGGACTTGGGGGCGACGAGCAGCCGCCGGTAGGTCTCCCGCCGTGAGTAGCCGGAGAGCCGGTTGAAGAGGTCGGAGAGGTCCGCGCCGACCTCGGCGTTGGCGGTGAGCAGGCCCAGGTCCTCGTACAGACGGGCCGTCTTGGGGTGGTAGTTGCCGGTGCCGACGTGCGAGTAGCGGACCAGCTTCTCGCCCTCCTGGCGGACCACGAGGGAGAGTTTGCAGTGGGTCTTGAGGCCGACGAGGCCGTACACGACGTGGCAGCCCGCCTCCTCCAGCTTCCGCGCCCACTTGATGTTGGCCTGCTCGTCGAAGCGGGCCTTGATCTCGACGAGGACGAGGACCTGCTTGCCCGACTCGGCGGCGTCGATCAGGGCGTCCACTATCGGGGAGTCGCCCGACGTCCGGTACAGGGTCTGCTTGATGGCGAGGACGTCCGGGTCGCCCGCCGCCTGCTCCAGGAACGCCTGTACGGAGGTGGAGAAGGAGTCGTACGGGTGGTGCAGGAGCACGTCCCGCTCCTTCAGCGCCGCGAAGATGTCGGGCGCCGACGCCGACTCCACCTCGGCCAGGTCGCGGTGGGTGCCCGCGATGAACTTGGGGTACTTCAGCTCGGGCCGGTCGAGGGAGGCGATGCTGAACAGGCCCGTGAGGTCGAGCGGGCCCGGCAGCGGATAGACCTCGGCCTCGCTGATCTTCAGCTCGCGGACGAGGAGTTCGAGGATGTTGGGGTCGATGGACTCCTCGACCTCCAGGCGCACCGGCGGCCCGAAGCGGCGCCGCATGAGCTCCTTCTCCAGGGCCTGGAGGAGGTTCTCGGCGTCGTCCTCCTCCACCTCCAGGTCCTCGTTCCGGGTGAGCCGGAACATGTGGTGCTCCTCGATCTCCATGCCGGGGAAGAGCTCGCCGAGGTGCGCGGGCGCGGCGATGACGTCCTCGATGGGCACGTACCGCTGCGGCGACGCCTCCAGGAAGCGGGAGAGCAGCGGCGGCACCTTCACACGGGCGAAGTGGCGGTGCCCGGAGACCGGGTTGCGCACGACGACCGCGAGATTGAGGGAGAGGCCCGAGATGTACGGGAAGGGGTGCGCCGGGTCGACGGCCAGCGGCGTGAGCACCGGGAAGATCTGCTGCCGGAAGAGGGTGAAGAGCCGGGACTGCTCCTTCTCGGTCAGCTCGTTCCAGCGGACCAGGTGGATGCCCTCGTCGGCGAGGCCGGGGGCGACGTCCTCCTGGTAGCAGGCGGCGTGCCGGGCCATGAGCTCGCGGGACCGGTTCCAGATGAGTTCGAGGACCTCGCGGGGCTGGAGGCCGGAGGCCGATCGGGTGGCGACCCCGGTCGCGATGCGCCGCTTCAGACCGGCCACCCGCACCATGAAGAACTCGTCCAGGTTCGACGCGAAGATCGCCAGGAAGTTCGCCCGCTCCAGGAGCGGCGTCGAGGGGTCCTCGGCGAGCTCCAGCACCCGCTCGTTGAAGGCGAGCCAGCTGCGCTCCCGGTCCAGGAACCGCCCCTGCGGCAGCTCCGCCCCGTCGTGCCCCAGCTGACCGTCCTCGTCATACGCGTCCAGGTCGCCGTCGAGCTCGGGATCCAGGTCCGAGACGGTGGCCGCCACCGTGTGCGGCCGGTGCGCCGCGATGGAACCCACCGAGGGCTGGACGTGCTGTACCTGGTTGCTCTGCGCGTTCGGCTGGCTCATGGCCCCATTCTTCCGCGCGGGCACGCCGGTGAGCGCGTCGGAGAGCGCGGGAGTGAGGACGAGCGGGAGGCGGAGCCTCCCGTTCTGAGGCGGTACCGGAGGAGGGCCCTCGGCGGGGTCGGGCGCTGCGGGCTGCATTGAGTGAGCGTCGCAAGCCTGTCTGAATCGTCGGTTACGGCGACATGACGTGCGGGACATCTGGGGGCGACTCCCGGACGTCTACACGCCCGGGAGCCGCCGTCCAGGTCAGGCCGTACGGCGCCGCAGCACCCGGAACGCGGCGTACACCGCGAGGGCGGCGAGGGCCAGGACGATGCCGGTCTCGATGAACTGGATGTACCAGAAGTGGGAGCGGGGATGGTAGTCGGAGTACCAGCCTGTGACCTTGTCGTCGGCGGGGCAGCGGTAGCCGCACTCGCCCGGGTGGAACCGCTGGCCGAGGGAGTTGAGTGCCCCGGAGTCGGTGACATAGACGTCCTGGGCGGGGCCCACGTTCACGAAGAGGTCGTCGAGGTCGTTGCCGTAGGTCTTCCCCGTCGTCGTCCGGGTCGGCAGCAGATCCCAGCGCACGCTGCCGAGAGCGAGCAGCACGGCGCCCGTGACCAGGCCCGACACGGCCATGGCGGCCACGGTGCGGCGCACCAGGAGCCCGGTGAGCGCCCCGACGGCCACGGCGAGCAGGCAGTACGCGACGAGGGCGGGCCCCGTCGCCTCGTACGCCCCGCGCTCCGACCAGTCGAGGCCCCAGGTGCTGAAGCCGTCGGCATCGGTCCTGCCGAGCTGGAGCGCCCCCATCAGGGCGAGCGAGAGGGCCGTCGCCGTCAGGGCCGCCAGGGCCAGCTTCGCGGCGAGCCAGCGCGCGGGCGGGACCGACTGGGACCAGGCGAGCAGGTGGGTGCGGGACTCCAGCTCGCGGGCGATCGCGGGGCCCGCCACGAAGGCGCCGACCAGGAAGGGCACGATGAGCAGGGCCTTGGAGTCGACGTAGGTGGTGCCGCTGAGCCAGTCGCCGGCCGACTGGTAGTCGTGGCAGCCCGAGGCGCCGATGTCGGTGTCGCAGTTGTTCCCGGCGTTGGCGGAGACCAGCCAGCCGCGCAGCACGCCCAGGAACCCGGCCGACACGACGACCAGGGCGAGGCCGGTCCACAGGGCGGCGCGGTGGATGCGTACGGCGGCCCAGGCCGGGCCGTGGAGCTTGGGCACGCTCATGCGGTCACCGCCCCGTTCTGGTGCGGGAGCGCCGCACTCGGGCTGATCAGCGACGGTGCGTCGGGGCACCGTAGATACGTGAGCACGAGCTCTTCCAGGGAGGGCTCCAGGACGTCCCAACGCCCCCTGCCGTCCCCGTCGTTGAGGGCGCTCGGTGGCCCCTCCGGGCGGATGAGGGCCCGCAGGCCGCGCCCCGTCGCCCGCGACTCCACGATGGTGTGCCGCGCCAGATCGGCCAGCGGCCCCGGCCCCGTGACCAGGGCGTGCGCGTTGACCAGGTCGTCGATGCCGCCGCCGAGCAGGATGCGGCCGCCGGAGACGAGGAGCAAGTAGTCGCAGGAGTCCGCGAGTTCGCCGAGGATGTGCGAGGACATCACGACGGTCGTGCCGTGCCGGGCGGCCTCCGCCAGCAGGGCGCCCATGAGCCGGCGCCGGGCGAGCGGGTCCAGGTCGGCCATCGGCTCGTCCAGGAGCAGGAGTTCGGCCTTCTTGCCGAGCGCGAGGGCGAGGGCCACGAGGGTTCGGTGGCCGCCGGAGAGGGCGCGGACCCGGGTGTCCGGGTCGAGGTCGCCGCTGTGGATCACGCCCTCGGCGACGCCCATGTCCCAGTTGTCCGGGTTGAGTTCGGCGCCGAGGCGGAGGGTCTCGGCGATGGTGAGCTGGGGGTAGAGCGGCTTGTCCTGGGCGACGTACGCGATGTGGCGGCGGGCGTGCTCCGGGGTGCAGCCGAGGGTGGTGACCGTCCCCCCGGTGGGGCGGAGCCGTCCGGACACGAGGCCCAACAGGGTGGACTTTCCGGACCCGTTGGGGCCGACGAGGGCGCAGATGCGGCCCAGCGGTAACCGGAAGGAACAGTCTTCCAGGGCAGTGGTGCCGCGGCGCCCGTACCTCTTGGTGAGGCCGGCCGCCTCGATGGCGGTGTGGCTCATGCGTGGTCCCCCTTTGGTTTCCCCCGATGTGAACTACGTGTCGTTCCCGTCGAACTGCTCGTCCAGGACCGCCGCGAACAGCGCGGCGACGTCGTCCTTCTCCAGCCCCGCCGCCCGCGCCCGCTGGGCCCAGGCGGCGAGCTCCCCCCGCAGCGGCGAGTCCGCCGGGGCGGCGCTGCCCAGCGTCCGGCGCACGAAGGTGCCGAGCCCCCGGCGGGCCTCGACCAGGCCGTCGCGCTCCAGCTCCCGGTACGCCTTCAGGACCGTGTTGGGGTTGATGGCCGTGGCCTCGACCACCTCGCGGGCCGTGGGCAGCCGGTCTCCTGGCGTCAACAGGCCCAGGCGCAGGGCCTGTTGGGTCTGCTGGACGATCTGGAGGTAGGTGGCGACGCCGCTGCGCCGGTCGATGCGGTACTCGATGTCGGGCACGGTCTTCCACCACCCTTTCACTAATTGAGTAGTGAAAGGGTGGTGGAGCGCGGTCGCCACTGTCAAGGGGGGTGGTCGAGAGCCGAGTTGAGGGTCTTGTAGCCTCGGCCGCTCAGCATTGACGTGAACACGCGTCAGACATGTGTCCCTGACAGGTGACATGTGCCGGAACGCGCGAGATATCGGGGGATTTACCTTGTCCAGTTCCTTCAGCCGCCAGTCGCCCCTCATGAAGGTGGTCGTCCTCGTCATCGCGGCGGCCGTCGCGGGCGTGTGGTGGTACAACAGCCGCGGCAACACCACCGACCCGTCGACCCCCACCGGGGCCAAGAAGGACGCGAGCAACGTCGCGACCGCCGAGATCGGTGACTGCATCCAGAACAAGGGGAGCGACGGCGACCCGGACATGCAGATCGTCGACTGCTCCGACAAGGCGGCGGAGTTCAAGGTGGCGAGCCAGCTCGAGCCGGAGTGCAAGGCGGGCCAGTCGCACTACGAGGTGACGCGGCGCGGGCGGACGACGTACGAGATGTGTCTGGCGCCGATCGAGAAGTAGGCGCGGCACGCAACGCCTGAGGGCGTGGTGTTCCCCCGGGGAACACCACGCCCTCACGTCACTTCAGGGCTTCGGAGCCTCAGGACTCCGTCCGGTACATCAGGTCCGTCTCGTGCGTGACGAAGCCGAGCCGCTCGTACACGCTCACCGCCGCCTTGTTGTCCGCGTCCACGTACAGCATCGCCGTCGGCAGCCCCGCCTCCGCCAGGTGCCGCAGGCCGATCGTGGTCAGCGCCTTGCCCAGGCCGCCGCCCTGCGCACCGGGCCTGACCCCGACCACGTACACCTCGCCGAGGCCCTCGTCGGCGTGCACCTTGGTCCAGTGGAAGCCCGCGATCTCGCCGCTGTCCTCCCGTACGGCGAGGAAGAACCCGGCCGGGTCGAACCAGCTCTCCGCCTTGCGGTCGTCGAGGTCGCGCTGGGTGAGGGAGCCCTGTTCGGGGTGGTGGGCGAAGGCTTCCGCGTTCACCGCGAGCCAGGCCGCGTCGTCCCCGCCGGGGACGAACGTACGGATCGTGACGCCCTCGGGCAGGACCGGGTCCGGCAGGTCGAGGCCGGTCAACGGGCGCCGCATCTGGCGCAGTTCACGGAACAGACTGAGGCCGAGGACCTGGGCCAGGTGCCGGGCCGCCGAGTGCCCGCCGTGCGCCCACACCCGCAGCCGCCGCCCGGACTCGGCGAGCAGCGCGGTGCCGAGGGCCCGCCCGTGCCCGTGCCCCCGGTGCCCGGGGTGCACCACGAGCTCGGCGGCGGGCGCCTCGATCGGGTCGGTGTCCTCCAGCTGCGCGTAGCCGAGCAGCTCGTCGCCGACGTGCAGCAGCAGATGACGCACTCCTTCCCTGGCGCCCCCGCGCAGCTGCAGCCGCCCCTGCTCGGAGACCGCCTGCTGGCCGTCGCTCCGGGCGGCGTCCGCGAGCAGCTTCAGGACGGCCTCGGACTGGTCCGGAGCGAGGGCGGCGAGGGTGTCGATGCGGCGCAGGACCGCGGGGGGTTTGTCCGGGGAGGCGGCGGCTGCCGTGGCGTCGTCAGTCATGGGATCGAGGGTACGGCGCGCTCCGGGGGGGAACCCCTGGGACAACCGGTCCGTGGTCCCTAATGGCAACCGGCCCGTAACCCCGAACCCCCTGTCGCGCTACGCGCGTTGAATCTAGGCTGCGCACGCGGTCCCGTATGCCAGTCCCGTATGCCCGTCCCGCATCCCGGTTCCGTATGCCGGTCCCGTACGCCAGCTCCTGTTCGTCCTGCCCGATCACTGACCCCAGGGGGACATGTGTCAGCCACACCACCGCCACACCGCCGCAGACTCCGCACCCGCACCTCGCGCGTGCTGGCCGCCGCGGCCGGGCTCGCCACGGTCGGGGCGCTGGCCGCGGCGCTGCCCGCGAACGCCGACGCCGACGCCGACGCTGCCCAGCGCCAGACCGCCGCCGCGGCGCAGAAGCCCAGCCGCACCGTCGACCTGCAGCTGCTCTCCTTCAACGACTTCCACGGCAACCTCCAGCCCCCGGCCGGCTCCTCGGGCCAGGTCACGGAGAAGCAGCCGGACGGGACCTCGAAGAAGATCGACGCGGGCGGCGTGGAGTACCTCGCGTCGTCCCTGCGCAAGGCCCGCGAGGGCAAGAAGTACAGCGTCACCGCCGCCGCGGGCGACCTCATCGGGGCCAGCCCGCTGCTCTCCGGGCTCTTCCACGACGAGCCCACCGTCGAGGCCATGAACAAGCTGGGCCTGGACGTCACGAGTGTCGGCAACCACGAGTTCGACGAGGGCGCCAAGGAGCTGGCCCGGATCCAGAACGGCGGCTGCCACCCCAAGGACGGCTGCTTCGAGAAGGACAAGAACGGCAAGCCCAAGAAGTTCAAGGGCGCCGACTACCCGTATCTCGCGGCCAACGTGACGAACGAGAAGACCGGCAAGCCCATCCTCAAGCCCTACACGGTGTGGAAGCACAAGGGCGTGAAGGTCGGCTTCATCGGCGTCACGCTGGAGGGCACGCCCGACATCGTCTCCGCCGACGGCATCAAGGGCCTGAAGTTCCACGACGAGATCGAGACGGTCAACAAGTACGCCAAGATCCTCGACAAGCAGGGCGTGAAGTCGATCGTCACGCTGATCCACGAGGGCGGCTCCCCGGCCTCGCAGGACTACAACTACGACTGTGATTCCCCGGGCAGCGGCGACGGCATCTCCGGCCCCATCACCGCCATCGCCAAGGGCATCTCGCCGAAGGTCGACGCCCTGGTCACGGGCCACACCCACCAGGCATACGTCTGCACCATCCCGGACCCCTCGGGCAAGCCCCGCATGGTGACCTCGGCCTCCTCCTACGGGAAGCTCTACACGGACACCACGCTCACGTACGACCGTAGGACCAAGGACATCGTGCGGACCAGCGTGAAGTCGGCGAACCACGTGGTCAGCCGCGAGCAGACCAAGGCGCCCGACATGTCCTCGCTCATCGCGCGCTGGGACAAGCTGGCCGCGCCGGTCGCCAACAAGCCGGTCGGCTACATCTCGGCGGACATCCCGGGGCGCGGCGCCGGTACGCCGGAGGAGCCGCTCGGCGACCTGATCGCGGACGCGCAGCTCGCCCACGCCAAGTCCCTCGACCCCGAGGCCGATCTGGCCCTGATGAACCCGGGCGGGATCCGCTCCGACCTGGTCCACAAGGCGAGCGGCAGCGAGGGCGACGGGGTGGTGACGTACGGGGAAGCCTTCACCGTGCAGCCGTTCAGCAACACCGTGAACCTCGTCGACCTCACCGGGGCCCAGCTCGTCACCGCGCTCAAGCAGCAGGTGAGCGGGGCGAACGAGGCATCCCCGAAGATTCTGCAGATCTCGGACGGGCTGACCTACACGCTCGACCTGACCAAGTCCGGCGCGGACCGCGTGGTCACCGACTCGATCAAGCTGGGCGGCAAGGCGATCGATCCGGGGGCCACGTACCGTGTGGCTCTGAACTCCTTCCTCGCGGGCGGCGGCGACGGCTTCGCGGAGCTCGGCAAGGGCACGAAGCCGCTGGTCGGCGCCGACGACCTGAAGGCGTTCGGCGACTACCTGACCGCCAACTCCTCGGCGGACAAGCCGATCGCGCCGCCGAAGGCGGACCGCATCAAGATCGTCAAGTAGTCGTCAAGCAGGGGTCGGGAGCTGTTAAGCGAGGGCCATGAAGTAATGGCTGAAACCGTCCCTTACTGGGAGTAAGGCTTGGGGTGGGGTGTGTACGTGTGGTGAGATCGGCCGATGCGTTCCCCCCACCGCATAACCACGAAACCGCTCCATGATGTTCACGACGGCAACCTGGAAGACACCTTCATAGCCGAGCGTCCCTTCAATCCGTACGACGAGCTGGCCGCGCTCGCCCCCAACCCGCTGGAGGAGTTCCTCCACGAGGACAAGGACGAGGACGGCGCGGACGGCAACGCCGAGGACGCTCCCTGGGAGCCCCCGAACCACCGCCGCGGCAGCCGCCGCCGCAACCGTTTCGCGGGGCTCCCGCTCGCCGCGAAGGCCCTCGTCGCGGTCCTCGTGACCGCCGCCTTCCTGGTCCTCGGCGACCGCTGGGCGCAGCTGTACGCCGAGCACAAGGCGGCCGAGAAGCTCAAGGACTCGCTGCATCTGAGCGCCGCGCCCGAGGTCGACATCGAGGGCTTCCCGTTCCTCACCCAGGTCTTCGACCAGCGCTTCGACAAGGTCTCGGTGACGGTCCCCGACGTCGCCGCCGACCGCGTCTCGCTCGCCAAGGTCTCCGCGACCGCCACCGACGTCCGCGTCAACGGCGACGGACCGACCTCCCTCAAGGGTGCCGTCATCGGCGCGATGCGCGGCGAGGTGCTGCTCTCCTTCGAGGACCTCAACCGCGAACTGGGCGCCTCCCAGGTCACGTTCACCGGCCACGGCCGCGACCAGGTCCTCGCCCGCGGCACCCTGCCCGTCGCCGGGCACGACCTGAAGGTGCGCGCCGACGCCCGCATCCAGCGCAACGGCGACCGCGGCATCTCCACCGACATCGGCCGCATGAGCCTCACCGTCGGCGACCTCGCCACCTACCGCCCCGGCACCCACGAGTCCGAGGGCCTGCACCTCAGCAAGGACTCGGCGAACAGCCTGCTCAAGGAGACGAACAAGGCGAAGAAGCTGCTGTCCGTGCCGGCCGTGGTCAAGCGGCTCGGCCTGTCGGACTCCGTCGTCGAGGGTGCCCTGCACAGCGACGACAAGCTCAACGACCTCGTCGGCTCACCGAAGTTCGTGCACGACGTGATGAGGCTCAACCTCATCGACGTCGCGATGGCCCACCCCTGGCTCCTGGAGAAGCTGGGCCTCGACCCGGCGCTGCTCAAGGGCCTCTCCCAGCTCACCCGCCCCGAACTCGCCGACCGCCTCACGCTCGCCTTCCAGCTCCCGAAGCTGCCCGGACCGGGCGACGTCGACCTGGAGGACGTGCGCGTGGAGAAGGACGGGATCCGGGTGAACCTGACGGGTTCGGGAATCGGGTTCGGCCGCTGAGTCACGGCCGCTGAGTTTTCGGCCACTGGGTGAGACGGTCTCACCTCTTCCGTCTTACGGGGCCGGGCTCGCCTCGGGGGGCGGGGTGGCCGCCCCCGGCAGCCGGACCGTCGCCACCGTCCCGCCGCCGTCCGCCGCGGCCAGCGTCACCTCGCCGCCCGCCTGCCGCACGGTGCGTGCCACGATCGACAGGCCGAGCCCCGAACCCGGCAGGCTGCGCGCGGACGGCGAGCGCCAGAACCGGTCGAAGACGTGCGGGAGTTCATCGGCGGGGATGCCAGGGCCGTGGTCGCGCACGGTCAGCGCCCCGCCCTTGAGGGCGACCTCGACGGCGGTGCCGGGCGGCCCGAACTTCACCGCGTTGTCCAGGATGTTGACGACGGCACGCTCCAGGGCGGCGGGCTCCGCGCGGACGTACCAGGGCGAGAGGTCCGCCTCGAAGGCCAGCTCGGGTCCGCGCAGCCGCGCCCGCTCCAGGGCCGCGTCCGCGATGTCGTGCAGCCCGATGACTTCGAGTGGCTTGCCGCCCGCGTGCCCGGCGTCCGAGCGGGACAGCTCCTGCAAGTCCCCGATCAGGGAGGCCAGTTCGGTCATCTGCGCCTTCACGGAGGCGAGCAGCGCCTTGCGGTCGTCGGGCGGAATGGCCCGGCCCGTCTCCTCGCTGCGGGCGAGCAGCTCGATGTTGGTGCGCAGGGAGGTGAGCGGCGTACGGAGCTCGTGGCCCGCGTCGGCGATGAGCTGCTGCTGGAGGTCGCGCGAGGAGGCCAGCGCGGAGGTCATCGCGTTGAAGGACCGCGAGAGCCGGGCGATCTCGTCGTCGCTGTCGTCGTCGGTGGGGATGCGCAGGCTCAAGTCCTCGGTGCGGGCGACGTGTTCGACGGCCTGGGTGAGCTGGTCCACGGGGCGGAGGCCGGTACGGGCGACCCAGAGCCCGGCGGCGCCGGCGCCGAGGACGCCGATGCCGGCTACGGCGGTGAGGAGCCAGGCGAGCTTGTTGAGGGGTTCGTCGATCTCGGAGAGGGGGCGGGCGATCGATACCGCGTAGTTGGAGTCGGGTTCGTACACCTTCGTCAGGACACGTACCGGCGTGCCGTCCGCAGTCTTGCCGTCGTGCAGGGACTGGAGCCGCAGATGCTGGGCCACGCGCACATCGGAGGACTGCACCGCGACAGGAGTGGAGCCGCGGCCCACGCACCGGGTGCCGTCCCTCCATACGAGTTGCACGTACACGGTGGTGGTGCCCGGAGTGCTGCGGGCGTTGGGCGCGGTGACACCGTTCCCACAGAGTTCGGAGGTCTCTTGGATGTAGGCGCGGTCCACATTCAGGCTCCGCAACGAGTCATCCATCTGATCCTGCAACTGCGCCCGCGTCAGCAACCAGCAAGCCACCGCACTCGCGGCCACAGCGACAGCGACCGCCGTGGCCACCAGCAACGCCAGCCGAGAGCGGATCGGCAGCCCACGGAACCGCCGTACGAGCCCGCTCACTCGCCGCCCCGCAGCACATACCCCACGCCCCGCACGGTGTGCACGAGCCGCGGTTCACCGCCCGCCTCCGTCTTCCTGCGCAGGTACATCACGTACACATCAAGGGAGTTGGAGGACGGCTCGAAGTCGAAGCCCCACACGGCCTTGAGGATCTGCTCGCGGGTCAGGACCTGGCGCGGGTGCGCGAGGAACATCTCCAGCAACGTGAACTCCGTGCGGGTCAGCTCGACCGTGCGCGGCCCGCGCGTGACCTCGCGGGTCGCCAGGTCCATGCGCAGGTCCGCGAAGGACAGCGTGTCGCCCTCCGCCGCCTGTCCGGCCCCGGCCGCGTACGAGCTGCGCCGCAGCAGCGCGCGGATCCGGGCGAACAGCTCGTCCAGCTCGAAGGGTTTGACCAGGTAGTCGTCGGCGCCCGCGTCGAGTCCCGTGACGCGGTCGCCGACGGTGTCCCGCGCGGTCAGCATCAGGATCGGCGTGGTCGACCCGGTGGCGCGCAGCCGCCGGGCCGCGGTGAGGCCGTCCATGCGGGGCATCTGGATGTCGAGCACGACCAGGTCGGGCTGGTAGTCGGCGGCCTTCTCCAGGGCGTCGGCGCCGTCCACGGCGACCTCCGTCCCGTATCCCTCGAAGGCGAGGCTGCGCTGGAGCGCCTCCCGCACCGCGGGTTCGTCGTCGACGATCAGGATGCGCTGCGGCTCGCGGTCGCGGTCGCCTTCGGGGCTCATGGTCTCTTCGCTCGGCTTTCTCGGATACGGGGGCGGGTCTTACGGGTCCGCCCTCAGCCTCGCACGCGCCCGCGTGGAGCGCGGCGCTTGGCGCCGGTGCGGGGGCGGCCGGTGCCCGGTGCGGCGGCCGCCACCTCGGGGGCCCTGGCGGCGGCCGCCGCACCGTGTAGCTCTTCGGCGACCGCGAGCGGGAGCCCGAGGCCCGCCGGGTCGGTGGCGGGGCGGCCGCCCCAGCCGACGGAGACGGCGAGGGCGTGCCGGACGCGGTTGATGGTGAGGGTGGCGGACATGGCGGCCTCCTGCGAGTCGTACGGGGGAGGGGAGCCCGGTGAGCTCCCGAAGGCTAGTTCTTGACGCCGTCCCGCAGGTCGGCGAGGTCGGCCTTGACGGTGTTGACCGGGATGGCGAAGCCGAGGCCGACGGAGCCGGAGCCGCCGCCGCTCTGCTGGGACGAACTGGGCGAGTACATCGCGGAGTTGATGCCGATGATGTTGCCGTTCATGTCGATGAGGGCGCCGCCGGAGTTGCCGGGGTTGAGCGAGGCGTCGGTCTGCAGCGCCTTGTACGTGGTCTTCGAGGAGCCGGTGTCGCCGTTGAACTGCTCCCCGCCGTACTCGAACGGCCAACCGCCCCCGCTGCCGCCCTGCTGTTGCTGCTGCTGGCCGCCGTCCGTGGAGACGGTGACGTCGCGGTCGAGCGCGGAGATGATGCCGCTGGTGACGGTGCCGGTCAGGCCCTCGGGCGAGCCGATCGCCACGACCTGGTCGCCGACCTTGACGTTGTCGGAGTCGCCGAGGCTCGCCGCCTTCAGGCCGGAGGCGCCCTCCAGCTTGATGAGGGCGAGGTCCTTCTTGCTGTCGGTGCCGACGACCTTCGCGTTGTAGGTCTTGCCGTCGTTCGTCCGCACCTTCACGTTCGAGGCGCCGGAGACGACGTGGTTGTTGGTGATGATCTCGCCGTCGCCCGTGATGATCACGCCGGAGCCGGTCGCCTTGCCCTGCGCGGAGCTCGCGCTGATCTCGACGATGCTCGGCGAGACGGCCTCGGCGACGCCGGAGACGGTGCCGCGCTGGCTGGTCGGCACGACGTTGGTGCCGGACCCGCTCGTGGAGCTGCTCTTGCCGGTCAGCTCCTGCACGGCGTACGCGGTGCCGCCGCCGACCGCGGCCGCGGCGAGCGCGACGGCGGTGAGGAGCGCGACCGGCCCCTTCGCGCGGCGCCGCGGGCGGTGGCCGCCGTCGGGCGCGGGGCCTTCCGGCGCGTACGACGGCGGGGGAGGGTACGCACCCTGCGTACCGCCGTGGTGCACAGTGCCGGGGAACTGCTGCGTGGGGTACTCGCCGTCGCGGCGGAAGCTCTCGGTCATGTCTCAGAGCGTGTCCGCCGTACATGAGAGCTGCCTGAGTACGTCCTGAGAAGCCCAGCAGAACCCCGTATGCCCGAAATAAGGGCACCGGCCGGACGGGGCCGACTACGCGCAGCCGCAGGACTGGCGCACCACGAGCCGCGAGGGGAACAGCTTGAGCCGCTCGCGCCGGGACCCGGCGACCCGGAGGCCGTCGTCGAGGACCAGGTCGACGGCGGCGCGCGCCATCGCGGGCCGGTCGGAGGCGACCGTGGTCAGCGGCGGATCGGTGAGACCCGCCTCCTTCACGTCGTCGAACCCGGCGACCGCCAGCTCGCCCGGCACGTCGATGCGCAGCTCGCGCGCGGCCCGCAGGACGCCGATCGCCTGGTCGTCGGTGGAGCAGAAGATCGCCGTGGGCCGGTCGGGGCCTTCGAGGATGCCGAGCGCCACGCGGTAGGCGTCGTAGCGGTTGTACGGGGCCTCGAAGAGCAGCCCTTCGGTGGACCGCCCGGCCTCCTCCATCGCGCGCCGCCAGCCCTCGACGTGGTCGGAGACCGGGTCGCCGACGGAGGGGGTGTCCGCGGTGCCGCCGAGGCAGGCCACGAACCGGTGGCCGTGTTCCAGGAGATGCCGGGTGGCGAGCTGGGCGCCGCCGAGGTCGTCGGTGACCACCGCGACGTCGTCGATGGCCTCGGGCCGCTCGTGCAGCAGGACCACGCGGGCGTCCCAGGCGTCGATCTCGGCGGCGGCCAGGTCGTTCAGGCCGTGGCTGACGAGGATGAGGCCGGAGACGCGCATGCCCAGGAAGGCGCGCAGGTAGTGGACCTCGCGCTCCTCCACATAGTCGGAGTTGCCGACGAGGACCATCTTTCCGCGCTCGGACGCGGCCTGTTCGACCGCGTGCGCCATCTCCGCGAAGAAGGGCTGGCGCGCGTCCGGCACGATCATGGCTATGAGGTCGGTCCGCCGCGAGGCCATGGCCTGGGCGACCCGGTCGGGCCGGTAGCCCAGCTCCTTGATGGCGGCGAGTACCCGCTCGCGCGTGGCCGGGGCGACCGGCCGAGGTCCGTTGTTGATGACATAACTGACGACTGCGGTCGAAGTCCCCGCCAGTCGCGCCACATCGTCCCGCGTCACCTTGGCCACGCGCGCAGTCTACGCGGGTCGAGCTACCTCTCAGCAGCCCTTACGGAGGCATCCTTGCGGGCCGGTACCGGCACCGAAGTGGTCTGTTTGGCCGCTTGCCTGACGGTTTCGGCCGCTTCATTCCGCTCGCCCTCGGCCCTCGGGGACGCCGCCTTCGCCGCCTTCTCGTCGGCCTCGCGGTCGACCTTCTCCGGGACGACGAAGCGGTAACCGACATTGCGGACGGTGCCGATGAGCGACTCGTGCTCGACGCCGAGCTTCGCGCGCAGCCGTCGCACGTGGACGTCGACCGTGCGCGTGCCGCCGAAGTAGTCGTAGCCCCAGACCTCCTGGAGCAGCTGGGCCCGCGTGAACACGCGTCCGGGGTGCTGCGCCAGGTACTTGATGAGCTCGAACTCCTTGAAGGTCAGGTCCAGGACCCGGCCCTTGAGCTTGGCGGAGTAGGTGGCCTCGTCGACCGAGAGGTCGCCGTTGCGGATCTCCATGGGGGAGTCGTCGGCGGTGCCCTGCTGGCGGCCCATGGCCAGGCGGAGGCGGGCCTCGACCTCGGCGGGGCCCGCGGTGTCGAGCAGCACGTCGTCCACGCCCCAGTCGGCGGTGACCGCCGCGAGGCCGCCCTCCGTCACGACGAGGAGCAGCGGACAGCCGGGCCCGGTGGAGCGCAGGAGCTGGCAGAGGCTGCGGACCTGGGGAAGGTCGCGCCGCCCGTCGATCAGGATGACGTCGGCACCCGGGGTGTCGACGAGAGCGGGGCCCTCGGCGGGGGCGACCCGCACGTTGTGCAGCAGCAGGCCGAGAGCGGGGAGCACCTCCGTCGACGGCTGAAGGGCGTTCGTGAGGAGCAGCAGAGAACTCATCACGCCCCACCTGCCTGGGTCGTCTTACGTGTGTGCACGGTTCGCTCGCCCATAACGTCTGGTTCCTCCTCGGTCCCTGCGAGGACGTTTGCGGCACTGCTTCGTACTTCTGGCACTTCTTTCCACTCTCGCGCCCGGAGAGTGTCGTGGCCTCAGAAGCGCAACGCTCCTGAAAGCACGAAAGGACCCGGGGGCTTCGCTGCCCGGATCCTCTGCCGAGCAGAATAGCCCACATGAGTTCCCGTCCGGCAGGCCAAAAAGGACCTTCCGCTGTGCAGCCGATCACGCCAGTTGAGCGGAGAGTCACCGTGCATTCAACTCTCCGTACGCAGGACGGGGTAGCGATCGACGCCGCGTACCACCCCGGAGCCGACCCCGGTGTGCCCGCGCCGGATGTTGCGATCGTGCTCGCGCACGGCTTCACCGGGGACCTGGACCGGCCCCACGTGCGCCGGGCGGCGCGTGTGTTCGCGCAGCACGCGGCCGTGATCACGTTCTCGTTCCGGGGGCACGGGGCGTCCGGCGGGCGGTCCACGGTCGGGGACCGGGAGGTGCTCGATCTGGCGGCCGCCGTGGAGTGGGCACGTTCGTTCGGGCATGCACACGTGGTGACGGTCGGCTTCTCGATGGGTGGCTCCGTGGTGCTGCGCCACGCGGCGTTGCACAGGGGGCGCACGGAAGCGCGGGCCGACGCGGTGGTCGCGGTCAGTGCCCCGGCCCGCTGGTACTACCGCGGGACCGCGCCGATGCGGCGCCTGCACTGGCTGGTGACGCGCCCCGCGGGCCGGGTCGTCGGCCGCCTCGGCCTGCGCACTCGCATCCATCCGCACGAGTGGGACCCGGTGCCGCTCTCGCCCGTCGAGTCGGTCCCGCTGATCGCGCCGACGCCGCTGCTGATCGTGCACGGCGACCGCGACCCGTACTTCCCGGTCGACCACCCGCGGATGCTCGCCGAGGCGGCGGCGGGCGGCGCCGAGTTGTGGCTGGAGAGCGGCATGGGGCACGCGGAGCATGCGGCGGATGACGCGCTGCTGGGTCGGATCGCGAATTGGGCCACTTCTTCCCCGAGCTAGCCTTGTCAACCGCAACCACTCATTGAGGAACCACAGCGGCGAAGTACCACGTGCGCGAGAGCGGCGGCGGTTTAGCCGCAAAAAGGGTCAACCGCCGAGAGAGCCGACTGAAGGGAGGCCGCCCGTCATGGTCAACGGCACGATTCGTTACTGGGCCGCGGCCAAGGCGGCCGCGGGGGTCGCCGAGGAGCCGTACGCCGCGGCCACGCTCGCGGAGGCGCTCGCCGCCGCGCGCGACGCCCACCCGGGGGAGCTGGTCCGCGTACTGCAGCGGTGCTCGTTCCTCGTCGACGGCGACCCCGTGGGTACCCGGGGACATGAGACGGTACGCCTGGCCGAGGGCGGCACGGTCGAGGTGCTCCCGCCGTTCGCAGGAGGGTGAGCGCGAGCATGAGCGATCAGCAGCGATACGAGGGGTACGACGGGTACGACCCGTACCCGCAGCAACAGCAACAGCAACAGCAGCAGTACCCGTATCCGGGCGAGGCCCAGCAGCAGCCCGTGTACCCGGACCCGCAGCAGTACCCACAGGCTCAACAGCCCTATCCGCAGCAGCAGTTCACGCAGCAGCAGTTCACGCAGCAGTGGGAGGGCCAGACCTGGGAGACCCAGGTGCAGCCGCCGCCCGCGCCCGCGGCGAACCTGACCGAGACGGCCTACCTCCCGCCCCAGTCCCCGGTCGACTACGGCGCGCAGCAGCAGCCCGACTACGGCGCCCAGCCGCTGCCGCCCGAGACCCCCGCGGCAGCCTCGTCGTCGTACGACAACGGATACGCGCACCAGCACCAGCACCAGGAGCCCCAGCACCAGTACCAGGCGCCGGTACCGGACCCCGTACCGGCACCGGCACCCGCGTCGACGCCCGCACCCATGCAGGAGCCCGCCCCCGACGACGGTCCCGGCTACGGCCCCGCCACCACCACCGGCAACCCCCGGGTCACCGACGCCCAGCGCGCCCGCGCCGAGGGCCGCTCGCCGATCATCGAGCCGGGCATCCAGCCCGCCGCGCTCACCGCGCTGCTCGGCCTGCTGCTCGCGGGCGGCGCCGCCGTCGGCTCGTACGCGCTGCTCGTCCCGCTGGTGATCCTCCAGGGCGTCACGGCCGCGGGCTGGTTCCGGCTCAACGGGATGTGGCCCGCCCGGCAGGGCATCGCGCTCGCCTTCCTCGGCGGCGTCGTCGCGGACGCCGCCCTGCTCGCGACCGGCAAGGAGCATGCGCCCGCCGCGATCCTCGGCACCCTCGGCGTCTGGGTCCCGCTCGTCGTCGTGCTCCAGCTGCGCAGCCGGGCCGGGGCCGACGAGCGGATGTACGGGCTCATGGCCACCGTCGCCTCGTCCGCCCTGGCGATCATCGCGGCCGGGCACCTCGCCGCCGCGGACGACGCCGTGACGGTCGGCGCGGTCGCCGTCGGCGTCGCCGTGCTCGCCCGGGCCCTGCCGCTGCCGACGCCCGCCTCCGTCGTGGTGGCGCTGCTCGCCGCCGCCGGGGCCGGGATCGCCGTCGGCGGGATGACCGGCCTCGGCAGCAAGGGCGCCCTGCTCGGGCTCGGCGCCGGGGTCTGTGCGCTGATCGGCCACCGCGTCGCCGGCTACGACTACCCGTCGCGCTTCGTCCACATGACCGCGGGCGTCGCCCTTCCGCTGGCCGCCGCCGCGCCCGTCGTCTACGTGCTGGGCCGGGCCATCGGCTGACCCGTGCCCCCGACGGTCGCTGACCGATCGTCACAGCTGATCGACGGATCCCCGGCCGGACGTCCCGGCCGGGGATCCGTCATTTAGGCTCACGGCAACGTCTGTTGAGGTGGGGGAACACCGTGAGCTCGCGCGCATTGCGAATACTTCTGATCGTCGTCGTGATCCTGGGGGGTCTGTTCGTGGCGGCCGACCGGATCGCCGTGTCCTTCGCCGAGGACGAGGCGGCGGACAAGCTGAAGTCCAGTGAGGGCCTCGCCGAGACGCCCGACGTCTCCATCAAGGGCTTCCCGTTCCTGACCCAGGCCGTCGGCGGGGAGCTCGACGACGTCGAGGTCGGCATCAAGAACTACGAGGCCAAGTCGGGCACGGGTGCTGGCGAAGCCATCCGTATCGACGACCTCCAGGCCCACATGAAGGGCGTGAAGTTCTCCGGCGACTACAGCTCCGCCACCGCCAAGTCGGCCGACGGCAGCGCCCTGGTCTCCTACGACGAGCTCCTGAAGGCGTCGAAGGACGAGCCGGTCCCGTTCCAGGTCGAGATCCTCGGCAGGCCGGTGTCGGCGACCGCCAAGGTGGTCTCCCTCGCCGACGGCGGCAACGGCAAGATCAAGGTGGGCGTGCAGGTCAGCAAGGGCGGCCAGACCCTGCCGAAGCCGCTGTACGTGGTGAGCTCGGTCCGCGTCGAGGGCGACACGATCAAGGCCCACGCCGACGACATCCCGAAGAGCTTCACGATCCTCGGCGCCGCGATCCCGCTGCCCGAGGGCACGATCCGCGGCGTCACCGACTTCGAGCAGAAGATCGACGACCTGCCGGCCGGGATCAAGCTGGAGAAGGTCGAGGGCGCCGAGAACGGCGTGAACATGTCCGTGACGGGCGAGAACGTGAGCCTCACGGGCTGAGCCGGCGGCCGGACCCGGCGGCCGGACCCGGCGGCGGGCGGCAGCAAGCGGCCGCAGGTGGGTGTGGGTCCGCAGTACGAGACGGGGGCGTCCGGCGAGCGGATGTGACGGGGACGACACCGGGTGCGAGGGGCGGCGGAAGCCGCCCCTTTCGCCATCACATCCCGAATAGTGGACGATCGCGTCTCAATATCCGGAGCCCCGGTGACATGTCGGCCTCGTCATCCCTACGATCGGTCGCATGCAACGACAGGCGGATCTCACGAAGCGGCGGGCAGTGGACCTGTGCCGCGTCGCCGCCATGCTCTGTCGCACGTTCTAGCGGGGCCCCAACCCCCGTATTCCGCAGGCCCGTCGGCCCGTCGGCCCGCATTCCGCAGCGCCACAGGGCTCCCGTGCCGTACGCCCGCGCCTCCCCGCGCGCACGCTCCCGCCGTATCCGCGTACGTCTCCCGCACGCATCCCGCACCGCCCCGCCGTAACTGCCCCGGAGGAGAAGAAGCATGAGCCGCAGCGACGTCCTGGTAGACGCCGACTGGGTCGAGGCCCACCTCGAGGACCCGAAGGTCGCCGTCGTCGAGGTCGACGAGGACACCTCGGCGTACGACAAGAACCACATCAAGAACGCGATCCGCATCGACTGGACCCAGGACCTCCAGGACCCGGTCCGCCGCGACTTCATCGACCAGGAGGGCTTCGAGAAGCTCCTGTCGGCGAAGGGCATCGCCAACGACACGACCGTCGTCCTCTACGGCGGCAACAACAACTGGTTCGCGTCCTACGCCTACTGGTACTTCAAGCTCTACGGCCACCAGGACGTGAAGCTGCTCGACGGCGGCCGCAAGAAGTGGGAGCTGGACTCCCGCGACCTCGTCGACGGCGCCCAGGTGCCCAACCGCCCGGCCACGCAGTACAAGGCCCAGCCCCAGGACACCTCGATCCGCGCCTTCCGCGACGACGTCGTGAACGCGATCGGCACCCAGAACCTGGTCGACGTGCGCTCGCCCGACGAGTTCTCCGGCAAGCTGCTCGCCCCGGCCCACCTGCCGCAGGAGCAGTCGCAGCGCCCGGGCCACGTCCCGTCCGCCCGCAACATCCCGTGGTCGAAGAACGCCAACGACGACGGCACGTTCAAGTCGGACGACGAGCTGAAGGCCCTCTACGCCGAGGAGCAGGTGGACCTCGCCAAGGACTCCATCGCGTACTGCCGCATCGGTGAGCGCTCGGCCCTGACCTGGTTCGTGCTGCACGAGCTGCTCGGCGTCGAGAACGTCAAGAACTACGACGGCTCCTGGACCGAATACGGCTCCCTCGTCGGCGTGCCGATCGAGCTCGGCGCCAACAAGTAAGCCCCACCGACCTTTCCCTACTTCCTACCGTCCTAGGAGTTCAGCATGTGTGGAGCAAAGGCCGGCGGCCCCGACGCTTCGACGATCAAGCCCGGTGAGACCACGATCCAGGGCAGCGTGACCCGCGACGGCGAGCCGGTGACGGGCTACGTCCGCCTCCTGGACTCGACCGGCGAGTTCACCGCCGAGGTCCCGACCTCGGCGACGGGCCAGTTCCGCTTCTACGCGGCCGAGGGCACGTGGACCGTCCGCGCGCTGGTGCCGGGCGGCTCCGCCGACCGCACCGTGGTCGCCCAGACGGGCGGCCTCGCGGAGGTCGCGATCGCCGTCTGACCGCCGTCTGACGGCGACAGCGCACAGATACCGGCCGAAGGGCCGCACCCCAGGGGGTTGGACGCCACTGGTACGGGGTGCGGCCCTTCGGCCTACTTGCGACGCTTCCCGTCCAGCTCGTCCCACCACTCGTCGGACTTCGGGTCCCCCGACGGGTCGTCCCACCAGCGGTCCTCCGGACCGCGCCGGTTGGCGACCATGGCCGCGAGCGGGGGGATCACCATCGCGACGACGCACATGCCCACGGCGACGGGGACGGACCAGAGGCGCACGACGCCCCACGCCAGGACGAACAGGGCGAGACAGGTGCCCATCATGGCGAAGTACACATGACGCCTGCGTGCGTACATACGTCCAGCTTACGGCGGTGGCAGCCCGCGGACGAGGGCTCGGCGGACCTCACAGAGAGAGCTCCCGGTATCCCTACTAAGCTGGGCCCCGGCCCCGTACCGCCCTAATACCGCTCACCGAGGAGCACCCCGTGCTTGAGGCATTCTTCTCCGCCCTCCTTGTTCTCGTCTGCGTCGGCGTCCTCGCCTTCGCCGGGCTGACCGTGAAGAAGCTGTACCAGGGCCAGCGCTGACCCCCGGGACCCCCGGACCCCCACCGAGAGACGCCTGAGCAACCCATGATCGAGATTCCGTCCGACCTGAACCCCGAGCTCGTCCCCCTCGCCTTCCTCCTGGGCAACTGGGCGGGCGCGGGCGTCACCGACTTCCCCGGCGCCGAGAAGGCCAACTTCGGCCAGGAGGTCTCCTTCACGCACGACGGGCGGGACTTCCTCGAGTACCACTCGCACACCTGGATCCTGGACCAGGACGGCAACAAGGTCAGGCCGCTGGAGTCCGAGTCCGGCTACTGGCGGGTGGGCAAGGACCGCAAGGTCGAGGTCGTCATGGTCCGCGACGACGGCGTCGTCGAGGTCTGGTACGGCGAGCTGGCCGACAAGAAGCCGCAGATCGACCTGGCGACGGACGCCGTGGCGCGGACGGCCGCCTCCGGTCCGTACAGCGGCGGCAAGCGGCTGTACGGGTACGTGAAGGGCGACCTCATGTGGGTCGGCGAGAAGCAGACCCCCGAGGTGCCGCTCCGCCCCTACATGTCGGCCCAGCTGAAGAAGGTCGTCTCGCCCGAGGACGTCGCCGAGATGGCACGGAACCTCGGCGATCTGCCCGACGACGGCATCGCCTTCTTCAAGTAGTCATACACTCGGCGGTGTGGTGAGCACCGACTGGAAGAGCGACCTGCGGCAGCGCGGCTACCGGCTGACCCCGCAGCGCCAGCTTGTCCTCGAAGCCGTCGACACCCTTGAGCACGCGACCCCCGACGACATTCTCTCCGAAGTGCGGAAGACGGCGTCGGGGGTCAACATTTCCACGGTGTACCGGACCCTGGAGCTCCTGGAGGAGCTCGGGCTCGTCAGCCACGCCCACCTCGGGCACGGCGCCCCCACGTACCACCTCGCGGACCGCCACCACCACATCCACCTGGTCTGCCGGGACTGCACGAACGTGATCGAGGCGGACGTCGGCATCGCCGCCGACTTCACCGCCAAGCTCCGCGAGACCTTCGGCTTCGACACCGACCTGAAGCACTTCGCGATCTTCGGGCAGTGCGCGGACTGCGCCCGCAAGAAGAAGTGACGCCTCCGACGGCTCCCCCGCAGGACGGCTCCCCGCAGGGAGAAATAAACGCGGGCTTCTTCGGGTCGTAGTCTTTGTGAACATGAAGAGCCCCCTCTTGTCCCTGCCCGGCGCCGTCCCCGCCGAGGGCGTGGACGAAGGCGTCGCCGCGCACTACGGCGACCTGTTCCGCGAGCAGCGCACCCTCGCCGACGGCGCGGGCCTCGTGGACCTCTCGCACCGCGGCGTCCTCACCGTCACCGGCTCCGACCGGCTGAGCTGGCTGCACCTGCTGCTCACCCAGCACGTGAGCGAGCTGCCCGCGGGCCAGGCCACCGAGGCGCTGATCCTCTCCGCCAACGGGCACATCGAGCACGCCCTCTATCTCGTCGACGACGGCGAGACGATGTGGGCGCACGTCGAGCCCGGCTCGCAGGAGGCGCTGATCGCGTACCTGGAGAGCATGAAGTTCTTCTACCGGGTCGAAGTCGCCGACCGGACGGAGGAGTTCGCCGTCGTGCACCTGCCGGCCGGGTCGATCGCCGAGGTCCCCGAGGGCGTCGCGGTGCGCGAGACGGCGTACGGGCGCGACCTCTTCCTGCCGCGCGCCGACCTCCCCTCGTACGCGGAGCAGCACGGGCCCGCCGTCGGCCTGCTCGCCCACGAGGCGCTGCGCGTCGAGGCGCACCGGCCCCGGCTCGGCTTCGAGACCGACCACCGGACCATCCCGCACGAGCTGGGCTGGATCGGCAGCGCCGTGCATCTGCAGAAGGGCTGCTACCGGGGGCAGGAGACCGTCGCCCGCGTGCAGAACCTGGGCAAGCCCCCGCGCCGCCTGGTCTTCCTGCACCTGGACGGCAGCGAGGTGCACCTGCCGCCGCCCGGCACGCCCCTGCACCTGGCGAGCGACGGCCCCGAGGGCCGCAAGCTGGGCTTCGTCACCACGTCCGTGCGCCACCACGAGCTGGGCCCCATCGCCCTCGCCCTGATCAAGCGCAACGTCCCGCTCGACGCGGAGCTCCTCGCGGGCACCACGGCCGCGGCGCAGGAGGTCGTGGTCGAGCCGTGAGGGCGGTCGTGCAGCGCGTCGACGGCGCGAGCGTGGTGGTCGACGGGGAGACCGTCGGGGAGATCAGCGGCGAGGGGCTGTGCGTCCTGGTGGGAGTGACCCACGAGGACACCAAGGAGAAGGCGGCCCAACTGGCCCGCAAGCTCTGGTCGGTGCGGATGCTGGCCGACGAGAAGTCGTGCAGCGACATCGACGCGCCTCTCCTCGTCATCAGCCAGTTCACGCTCTACGGGGACGCCCGCAAGGGCCGCCGCCCCACCTGGAACGCGGCGGCGCCCGGCGATGTCGCCGAGCCGCTCGTCGAGGAGGTCGTGGCCCGGCTCCGGTCGCTGGGCGCGACGGTGGCCACCGGACGCTTCGGCGCCCAGATGCGGGTCTCGCTCGCCAACGACGGTCCGTTCACGGTGCTGTTGGAGATGTGACCCGCCGGGCGCCACCGGCCCCGACTCCCCGTCACCGGGCCCGAGTTCCGGGCAACACCGCCCCCGACTTCCGGCCCGTCGACCTGCCGAAAACGCACTCCTGATCCCCCCATCTGGGGCCGATCGGGGGCACTCGGTCACATACCGGCCACGCGGGGTGGCACCATGCTCACACGCGGTGTACCGCGTCGGCCGGTCGAGGGGACGGTAGAGCCACATGAGCACACCAAGCACCGGGCAGCCGCCCGGACCCGTGTCGCTGGTCCGTACGGGCAGTGCGGGCAGCGCGGGTACCACGGGCAGCACGGGTCGTCGGGCGAGCACGAACGTGCCGCGGCCGCCCGCGCAGCGCACCGGCAGCGGTCCGGTCCTGCCCGAGCCGCCCGCGCACGACCTGGCGGCCCTGCGCCTGCCCGAGCTGCGCGCGCTGCGCCGCGAGGCCCAGCAGGACGAGGCGGACCTGAGCTATGTGCGGCGGCTGCTCCAGGGCCGCATCGACATCCTGCGGGCCGAGGCGGCCTCACGCAGGGACGCGGCGGCCGCGGGCAGCCGGAGCCCGGACGTCGGCGCGTACGCCCGCGAGGAGCCCCCGGGCGCCGTCGTCGACCGGCTCTCGGAGATCCTCGCGGACGCCCCGGCGCCCCGCCGCTCCTCCGCCCGCCACGTGACGCTCGGCACCCCGCACAGCGAGGAGTACCGGCTCCTCGCCACGGAGATGCTCGCCGAGGTCGAGCTCTCCGACCTGGCGGCCCGCACGGACGACGAGCTGCACGCCGCGATGGGCCGCCTGATCCGCTACGAGCAGCAGGTTTCCCGGCGCCGCGGACAGCTTCAGCACACTGCCGACGATTGCAGCGCGGAGATCGCCCGCAGGTACCGTGAAGGGGAAGCACAAGTCGACGACCTGCTCTCCTGACCCGGTGACCCCGGGGGTGACGGGCAGGTGTCCCTGCCCCCGGAAGGCCGAAGATGACCCCCGCCGCCTCCTTTGCCCCGCCCGCGGACGCCCCCGGCGCCATATCCCCGGTCCTCGCCGAGGTCGTGCGTTCCGGCTTCGTCGAGGGCCATCATCGGGGGAGCCTGGTGCTCCTCGCGGCGGACGGCAGCGTGGAGCTGGCGCTCGGCGATGTGACGGCGCCGGTCTTCCCGCGCTCGGCGAACAAGCCGATGCAGGCCGCCGCGGTGCTGCGGGCGGGGCTCCAGCTCAGCGGTGAGCGGCTCGCACTCGCCGCCGCGAGCCACTCCGGGGAGGTCTTCCACCGGGACCTCGTCCAGAAGATGCTGGCTGAGCACGGCCTGACCGCCGCCGCCCTGCAGTGCCCGAAGGACCTGCCGCTCGACCCGGTCGAGGCGGAGACGTACCTGGCCTCGGGCGCCGTCCGCGACCGCGTCACCATGAACTGCTCCGGCAAGCACACGGCGATGATCGCGGCCTGCGCCCTGAACGGCTGGGACACCGACTCCTACCTGGACCCCGAGCACCCCCTCCAGCAGCTGGTCCTCGACGTCGTCGAGGAGGCCGCCGGGGAGTCCGTGGCGGCGGTCGGCACCGACGGCTGCGGCGCCCCGCTGATGGCGCTCACGCTGCCCGGCCTGGCCCGCGCCTTCCGCCACTTCGTGCTCGCCCCCGAGGGCTCCGCCGAGCGCCGCGTCGCCGACGCCATGCGCGCCCACCCCGAGTACGTGGCGGGCACCCGGCGCCCCGACACCTGGCTGATGCGCGAGGTGCCGGGCACCCTGTCGAAGATGGGCGCCGAGGCGGTGCAGGCGGTGGCTCTCGCGGACGGCAGGGCGCTCGCGTTCAAGGTCGACGACGGTGCGGGCCGCGCCCTCGGCCCGGTCCTCGCCCGCGCCCTGACGATGCTCGGCGTGGACGCCCCGGTGGTCGGCCGCATCGGCCGTTCTCCCCTGCTGGGCGGGGGAGTTGAGGTCGGGGAGATCCGCGCCGCGTTCTGAGGGCGCGCGGGGCGCGGGCCAACGGCCGCACCGGACACGGGCGTACGGATATCCGGGTGCGGCCCGAACCCCCGTACGCCTAGCGTGCTCCCATGAGCGATGACGTCGAGGTCCGCCCGATCGCCGAGGACGAGCTGGCGGAGTGGCTGCGCGCCTGCAACGCGGGGTTCATGCGGCCCCTGGCCCGGGTCTCGGACGAGACCGTCGCGTACCGCAGGAAGTCCGTCGACCCCGCCCGTACGCAAGGGGCGTTCGACCCGGTGACCGGGCGCTGCGTGGCGACGTTCCGCAGCTTCGCGCAGGAGATCACCGCGGTGGGCGGTGCCCCGGTCCCGGCCGACGCCATCGCCAATGTGACCGTCAGTCCCACGCTCCCCCAAGCTCTTAAGGAGCAGGGGGGACCCCCTTCCGCCGCGGGCTGCTCGGCCGCATGATGGCCGCCGACCTGGCCGCCG
This sequence comes from Streptomyces sp. NPDC059009, assembly GCF_042740175.1. Classification (NCBI taxonomy): domain Bacteria; kingdom Bacillati; phylum Actinomycetota; class Actinomycetes; order Kitasatosporales; family Streptomycetaceae; genus Streptomyces; species Streptomyces sp. NPDC059009. Next base: position 38,347 of record NZ_JBHYJB010000059.1, read on the forward strand.
CCAAGGAGCGCGGCGACGTGGTGGCCACGCTGATCCCCTCCGAGTACGGGATCTACGGCCGGTTCGGCTTCGGGCCCGCCACCTGGACGACCGACTGGACGGTGGGCGTGCCGCGTTCGGGCCTCGACCGGCGGGTGCCCGCCCCGCGCGAGGGCGGCCGTGTCGACCTCGTGGACGGGGCCCAAGTGCGGGACCTGGGGCCGGAGTTCCACAACCGCTTCCGAACCGGGCGGCACGGCGCCATCAACCGCGACGAGCACTGGTGGCAGCGCAACACGGGGCAGCAGGTCACCGCGGAGTATCCGTGGACCGAGCCCTTCTACGCGCTGTACCGGACGCCGGCCGGGGTGGTCGAGGGGCTCATGGCGTACGAGGTGGAGGCCCGGCACAACGACGCCAAGCAGCCCGCGGGCACCGCGACCGTGCTCGCTCGTCCTGGAGGTGCGGGACCGGGCCGGGTACGCGGCGGGGCGGTTCCGGCTGGAGGCGGGGGCGGGGGGTGCGCGGTGCGTGCCGACCGGGGAGAGGGTCCAACTGTCGCTGGATGTCGCCGAGTTGAGCTCGCTGTGGCTGGGCGGGGCGTCGGCGGAGCGGTTCGCCGCGCTCGGCCGGGTGGTGGCAGAGGAAGAGGGCGCCGACCGGGTGGCCGACGCCCTCTTCGGTGTGTCCAGGTCCCCCTGGTGCCCGGACATCTTCTAGGTGGTCTTCAGTTGTCGGCCTCGGCCGCGGTGCGACGGCGGTTCGGCCGCGGTTCGACGGCGTGACCGGACTCCCGGCTCCCCTCCGGATGGGAGCCCGGTCAGCCTGACTGGGCGAGCAGCATCACGAGGATCACGGCCCCGATGCCGCTGAGGGTGGTGTTCTTGGCCTTGATGCCGATGGACAGCGCGATGAAGGCGATGATGCCCATCGGTCCGTACTTCCACTGGACGAGCTGTTCGAAGCCGATGGCGACGGCGGCGATGACGAGGGCGATCAGTGGCATGGCTTCCCCCCTTATCCGGGACCACGTTGCTTAAGTTGGCAACCAAGTCCAAGGGACTTATCTCCGGGATGGCGAGGCTCATAACCATCTTTCGAGCAACTCCCCAAAGATGGCGCGAAGTTGTACCGTCTAAGTGTGAGCGCGGAACAAGCCTCGATGAATGGGCGGAAGGGGCCGCACAGGTCCTCCCGCGAGGTCGCCGACGAGCTGCGCAGCCGCATCAGGTCCGGGCTGCTGCGGCCGGGCCAGCGCATGCCCACGCAGGCCGAGCTGGCCGGTGAGTTCGGCGTGGAGCGCGGGCGGGTGCGCGAGGCGCTGCGCATCCTGCAGGGCGAGCACTTGCTGGCCAATGTGTCCAAGGGCAGCCCGCCCAAGGTCGCGGACGCGACGGCGGGCCCGGTCGGTGGCCCCGGGGAGGTGAGGCCGCAGCCCACGATGGTCGGCCTCGGACCGCGCATCACCGCCGCGTTCGACACTCCGCACGTCGAGATCGACGCCCTCTGCCTGACGGCGATATCCCTGACGATGGCGATCGGCGAACCGCTGCGGCGGATCCACGCCGGGGAGCGAAAACCGGCCAAGGTCGACGTCCGGGTGATGCTGCCGAGCCGCGACATCGACCTCGCCTTCCCGGCGCCGGTGGACGGTGGCGGCAAGGAGGGGGAGCAGCTGCACGAGCGCTGGCTCAACCAGCGCAACGCGCAGGGGCAGGTGCTCCGCCACAACCTCCTGGCGCTGCGCACCTCGCACGGCATCGACGTCAACGTCACGTTCCGGGCGCTGCCGTTCACGCCTCCGGTCAAGCTCTACCTGCTCAACGGCGCGGAGGCGCTGTTCGCCTACTACACGCTCACCAGGCAGAGCGGGCAGACGCTCGGCCACGACTCCGTGGAGATGTACGACGCCCAGGGGTCGCAGTCGATGCTCTTCCCCTTCCACCAGGGCGACGGGCTGCGGGACACGACCTTCGTGGAGCAGTCGCACCTGTGGTTCAACGCGCTCTGGGAGACGATCAGCCAGGACCTGGAGCTGAGTTAGAGGGCCGGGCCCGTGATCGAGAGGGCGAGCACGACCGCGCCGAGCGAGCTGCACGTGGCGTTGTGCGCGCGGACGCCGATGGTCAGGAGCAGCAGACCGGCGATGCCGGCCGGGCCGTACTTCCACTGCACGAACTGGTCGACGGTGACGACGAAGACGGCGGCGAGAAGGGACAGGGCTCGCATGATGGCGCCTCCTTCTGAAGTAGCTGCCAACTCAGGCGAGTTGGCAGCCAAGTTCACTCAAGTTGTCCCCGCTTGGCGGGAGTTCATAAACAAGTGGCCTTCAACTTCCCGCAACACCCTGAGATGGCCGGGTAGTTGTATCGTCTGGTCGTGACCAAGGAGAACGTCGCAGTGGACGGCAAGAGAAAGCTCTCCCCCCACGACATCGCCGAGGAGCTCCGCGGCCGGATGCGCGCCGGTGACCTCAGGCCCGGCGACCGGCTGCCCACCCAGAGCCGGCTCGCCGACGAGTTCGGCGTGGAGCGCGGCACCGTGCGCCAGGCGCTGCGCAAGCTCCAGGAAGAGGGGCTGCTCGACCACGTCAGCAAGGGCGCCCCGCCACGGATCGCCGAGCAGGCCCCGGAGGCGGCCTTGGTGGGCGAGGAGCCGCAGCCCTCGATGGTGGGCCTCGCGCCGCGCCTCACCGCCGCCTTCGCCGAGCCCCACGTCCGCATCGACGTGGTCTCGTACACGGCGGAAACCCTGATGCTCGCGCTCGGCGAGCCGGTGCGCCGCATCCACGACGAAAGCATTCGCCCGGACTCGATCGACGTGCGCATCCTGCTGCCCAGCAGCGACATCGACCTGGCGTTCCCCGTCCCGGTTACGGGCGCGGACGACGGCCGCCTGCACAGCCGCTGGCTCAACCAGCGCAACGCACAGGGGCAGGTGCTCCGCCACAACCTCCTCGCGCTGCGCAGCTCGCACGGCATCGACGTCAACGTCACCTTCCGCGCGCTGCCGTTCACGACACCGGTGAAGCTCTACCTCCTGAACGGGCGCGAGGCGCTGCTCGCGTACTACACGCTCTCGCGGCAGGAGCTGGCCTTCGAGGCGGGCAACGAGACCCTGGAGCTGTACGACGCGGGCGGTCTGCGGTCCCCGCTCTTCTCCTTCGAGAAGGCGACGGGCAGCGCGCGCGACTCCATGTTCGTGGCGGAGTCCCAGAACTGGTTCGACGCCCTCTGGGAAACCATCACGCTGGACCTGACACTCTCCTAGTGACTACTGATTCCACGGGTGCGAGTGATGTGAATGGTGCGATAGAGGCCCTCCTCGACGGCGTGCGCTGTGTGCTGTGGGACTTCGACGGCCCCATCTGCGGCCTGTTCGCGGGGCATTCGGCGCGCACGATCGCCGACGAGCAGGTGCGCTGGCTGCGCGAGCGGGGCCTGCGCGGACTGCCCACCGACGAGCTGACCGGCGAGGGGGACCCGTATGTGGTGCTGCGTGTCGTCGACCACCGCCACCCCGGCAGCGACCTCGTCACCGAGCTAGAGGAGCGGCTCACCCAGCAGGAGTTGAAGGCCGTCCGCTCCGCGCTGCCCACCGCGTACGCCGATCCGCTGATCCGGACCTGGACGGCCACGGGCGCCCGGCTCGCCGTCACCACCAACAACTCCCCGCTGGCCGTCGCCGACTACCTGGAGACGCGCGGCCTCACCGACTGCTTCGCGCCGCACATATACGGCCGCCTCAAGGAGGACCTCAGCCTCCTCAAACCGGACCCGCACTGCGTCCACCGCGCCCTCAACGCGATGGGGGTGTCACCCGCTGCCGCCCTCATGATCGGTGACACTCCGTCCGACCACGCGGCCGCGCGCGACGCCGGGGTGCGCTTCCTCGGATACGCGTACAGCGAGGCGAAGGCGGCGAAGCTGGCGGCGGCGGGCGCGCGGGTCGTCGTGGACTCGCTCCAGCCGGTCCTGGAGTCGGTCAAGCGTGGCGCCCGTTGACCAGTGGTGCACGCACACCTGATGCAAAGGTGACGCAACATCTGTCCACATGCTGGCAAGCGGCGGGTATCGCTCCGTGAGACGGCTACCCTCAGCGAGCATGTCGTCACCCCTGCCTCGAAGAGCCCATGAGGCATTGGTCCGCCGCTTCGCGGCCGCCCACCGGGACCGGCCGGGCGGCGAGGTCGCGGTCGGCCACCACAACCGGAACTACGTGGTTCCGCTGGACTGGCCGCTCGCCCTCCTCCTCGGCCGGATGCCCTTCGGCACCCGGGCCAAGTTCCGTACGCCCCTGGACGCGGTGGAAGTGGTGCCCCGGATCTGGCCGAGCGAGGCCGAGGTCCTCCGGGCGGTCACCCGCCGGCTCGGCGAAGTCCCGCGCTGTCTCGCGGACTTCGGCGACTGGTCGATCCACAGCTATGTGCCGGGCAGGCCGCTCTCCGAGGAGATCCCGCACGGTCCCGTCGGCGAGGAGCTGCTGCGCTCCTTCGCGCGCTTCTTCGCCCGCACGGCCTGCGTGCCCGAGGCCGAGCTGCCGCCGCTGCCCGCCGACTGGCCCGTCTCCGGCGACACCCAGTCCTTCCTGCGCCGGCTCATCGACTTCACCGAGCTCCGCGTGCACCGCCACAACCGGCGCCGCTTCGGCGCCCTCTTCCGCGCCGTGGGCGTCCGCACCGACGCCATGACCGCCTTCGCGGCCCGTCTCCCGCTGCTCGCCCCGCGCCCCTTCTGCCTCATCCACACCGACGTGCACCGCGCCAACGTCGTCATCGTGCGCCCCGGCAGGACCGTGGTCATCGACTGGGAGCTGTCGATGTTCGGCGACCCGGTGCACGAACTCGCCACCCATCTCGTGCGGATGGGGTACGACGAGGCCGAGCGCGACCGGATGCGCGACCTGTGGGCCGACGAGCTGACCGAGGCGGGCCGGGCCGAGCTGACCAAGGGCCTCGACACCGACCTGCCCGTCTACCTCGACTTCGAGTACGCCCAGTCGGTCTTCCCCGACATCATGCGCGCCGCCCTGGCCCTGCCCGCCGTCCCCGCCGACGAGGACTTCGAGGCGGCGGCGGCCCCGGTGCGCCGGGCGTTGCGCCGGGCGGCCGAGCCCCTGAGGCTGAAGGGGGTGCCGGGCACGGGCCGGGTCGTGACGGCGCTGCGCGCGTGGCACGCGGGGGACGTGGGGGAGCGGTTCCTGGGGGCTGGAGCAGGGGCGGGGCCGGTGTCGCGGCTCGGCGGTCCCGGCCGACTGAGACCGGGGCCCGACCCGTTCGCCCCGCTGGGGCCGGACCAGCTGGCGGGGACCCTCAACTGCGGGCCCTGGCAGTCTCGTTGAGCCTGCTCGCCGGACTGTGCGGGACCGTGCCTGACCAGGCCGGACCGTGCGCGACAGTGCCTACCCAGGCCGACCCGAGCCGGACCTGACGTGACGTGACCCGACCCGACTGACCTGAGCTAGGCGTACGCGGCGAGCCCCAGACGCAGCCCCGCGAACGCCCGTTCCGCCGCCGGCACCGCCTCGGTCGCCACCTCGTCGACCGCCTCCCCGGCCGCGATCCGCCGCCCGTTCTCCAGGGCGAGCACCCGCTGCACCGCCACGATCTGCGCCGCCGCGATCCGGGCGTCGAGCCCCGCCTCCGTACCGCCGTCGTCGAGCGCCTTCGCGAGGGCGGCCTCCGAGCGCTCCTGGTAGCCGGGGATGCGGGCGACGAGGGCGGGAGTCCCGTACAACAGGCGCTGGAAAGCCAGGACTTGGGGATGGTCGCTGAGGCCCGTGACCGGGTCGCGGCGCGCCACCGCGTCGAGGTGGTGGCGCTCGAGGGCGGCCAGGGGGGACTCGCCTGCGGCGCGGCCCGTGACCACCCGCGCCGCCTCGTCCTCGTGGTCGGCGAAGCGGTGCAGGACCAGGTCCTCCTTGGTGGGGAAGTACCGGAACAGCGTCGGCTTGGAGATCTCGGCGGCCGCCGCCACCTCCGCCACGGACACCTTGTCGAAGCCCTTCTCCAGGAAGAGCGCGATCGCCGCCTCGGAGATCGACTGGTACATCCGCTGCTTCTTGCGCTCGCGCAGGCCCGCTTCGCCCACGGCGCCGGCTTCGCCGCTCGTCGTCATGGAAGCAGCGTACGCCCTTTGAATCTCGGTTACAAATTTAACTCGGTTACGTTATTCTTCTCGGCATGACACCTGACGAGGTCCTCACCCAGGAACGCGGCTACCACGACACCTGCCGCACCGCCCTCGACGCGATGGTCCAAGGCGCCCAGGACCACGTCATCACCGGCGAGAACGTCTCCGCGTCCGGCGCCGACGCCGAGGTCCTCGGCTATCAACTGCGCAGTCGCGCCAAGGAGTTCAGGGAGCTGCCGGACGCGCCGCTGTTCTTCGGGCGCCTCGACTTCGACGCCGCCGCGCCCGAGGCGGGCGACCACCGCGGGCAGAGCTACCACATCGGGCGGCTGCGCATCACCGAGCACCCCTCGGCCCCGCCGCTCGTCGTCGACTGGCGCGCCCCCGTCTCCCGCGCCTTCTACCAGGCGGGCCCCCGCGACCCCCAGGGCGTGGCCGTCCGCCGCCGCTTCGGCTGGGCGCCCGGCAGCAAGGGCGCCTCCGCCGACCTCACCGGCCTTGAGGACGAGCCCCTCGGGGAGGAGGGGCCCCTCGGAGAGGAGGATCCGGCGGACGGGGAGGCCCAGTGGGGCGCCGTCGCGGCGGCCGGCGGGATCCTCGCGGGTGAGATCGAGCGGCCCCGCGTCGGCCCCATGCGCGACATCGCCGCCACCATCCAGCCCGAGCAGGACGACCTCGTGCGCGCCGAGCTCACCGCGTCGGTCTGCGTGCAGGGCGCCCCCGGCACCGGCAAGACCGCCGTCGGCCTGCACCGGGCCGCCTACCTCCTCTACACCCACCCCCAGCGCGTGCAGCGCTCCGGGCTCCTCATCCTCGGCCCCAACCGCACCTTCCTGCGCTACATCGCCGAGGTCCTGCCCGCGCTCGGCGAGACGGGCGTGCGCCAGTCCACCGTCCAGGACGAGATCGCCCGGCACGAGGTGCGCGGCCACGACGACGCGGCGGCGGCCCGGGTCAAGCACGACGCCCGGATGGCCGAGGTGCTGCGCCGGGCCCTCTACGCGCGGGTCGGCGCGCCCGCCAACTCCCTCGCGATCCCGGACGGTTCGTACCGCTGGCGCGTGGACCTCTCCGACCTCGGGCGCATCGTCGACGACGTGCGCGCCGAGCAGCCGCCGTACGAGATCGGGCGGGAGCGGGTGCGCAGCCGGGCCGTGCGCATCGTGCGGGAGCAGGCCGAGCGGCGCGCGGGCGCGGTGACCAACGCCTGGCTGCAGAAGATCTCCCGGGCCCGGCCCGTCTCCGCGTACGTCGACGAGGTCTGGCCGAGGGCGAAGGCGGAGGAGGTGCTCGCCGCGCTGCTCACCGACCCGGACACGCTCGCGGCGGCGGCCGACGGGATCCTCGACGAGGCGGAACAGCGGGCGATCCGCTGGAGCAGGCCGCCGCGCTCCTTCAAGTCGGCCCGCTGGTCCGCCGCCGACCTCGTCCTGCTCGACGAGCTGGCCGGGCTCATCGAACGGCCCGAGGGCTACGGCCACATCGTCGTCGACGAGGCGCAGGACCTCTCCCCGATGGAGTGCCGGGCCATCGCGCGCCGCGCCGACTTCGGCTCGCTCACGGTCCTCGGCGACCTCGCCCAGGGCACCACGCCCTGGGCCGCCCGCTCCTGGCCCGAACTCCTTCGCCACCTCGGCAAGCCCACCGCCACCCTGGCCCCGCTGACCACCGGCTTCCGCGTCCCGAAGGCGGTCGTGGGCCTGGCCAACCGGCTCCTGGCCGAGCTGGACGTGGACGTGCCGCCCGCGCGGTCACTGCGCGCGGACGGCGAGTTGAGGATCGAGGAGACGGACGATGTGACGGCGGCGACCGTCACCGCCGTGCGCCGGGCGCTGACCCAGGAGGGCTCCCTCGGCGTCATCGCCGCCGAGGCCGGCACGGAGGCGCTGCGCGCGGCCCTCGCCGCGGCGGGCATCGCGTGCGCGGGCCCCGACGACCTCGCCGCGCGCGTGACGGTGCTGCCCGCGACGGTCGCCAAGGGCCTGGAGTACGACCACGTGATCGCCGTCGAGCCCGCCGCGATCGTCGAGGCGGAACCCCGGGGCGCGCACCGCCTGTACGTGGTCCTGACCCGTGCGGTGTCCCGCCTCGACGTGCTGCACAGCAGGCCGCTGCCCTGGAACTCGTAAGGCTCGTGAGGCAAGGGACGTTCGCGCGGCAGCGGTGACGCACCGGTCGACGGCCGGAGCCGGAGTCGGGGTCACTTCTCCTTCAGGACCGCCTCCATGACCGACTTCGCGATGGGCGAGCCGAGCCGACCACCCGCGATCTGCTCGCGCGGGATGTTCATGTCCTTCGGGTCCACGAAGACGGCGACGGCGACGGGGGAGCCGCCGTCGTCGTCCTTGGCGTAGGAGACGAACCAGGCGTACGGGCGCTCGTCGCGGACGTTCGCGCCGTGCTGGGCGGTGCCGGTCTTGCCGCCGACGACGGTGCCACCGCCGATCTTGGCCCCGCTCGCGGTGCCCTTCTCGACGGTGTTCTCCATCATCGCCTGGACCTTGTGCGCGGTGTCCTCGGAGACGGCCTGGCTCATCTCCTGCGGCTCGTTCTTCTCGATCGTCGACAGGTCGGGGCCGCGCAACTCGTCGACCAGGTACGGCTTCATCAGCTTGCCGTTGTTGGCGATCCCCGCCGTGACCATCGCCATCTGCAGCGGGGTGGAGGTCACGCTGCCCTGGCCCATGCCGGTCAGCGCGGTCTGCGGCTGGTCGAGCTCTTCGGGGTAGGCACTGGCGACGGCGCGGACCGGAACGAACTGCTCCTCGTTGAAGCCGAACTTCTCGGCGGTCTCCCGCATGTCGTCCTTGCCGACCTTCCAGGCCGTGTCGAGGAAGACGTTGTTGCAGGACCACTGCATGCCGACCTTCAGGGACGCCTTGTCGCAGGGGCCCGCCACGTCGTTGCCGATGCGGGTGGAGCTCTGCGGCAGCTTGTACGGGGCCTTGGCGCCGGTGGGCTCGTCGATGTCCTTGATCGTGCCGTGCTCCAGGGCGGCGGCCGCGGTGAGGATCTTGAAGGTGGAGCCCGGCGGGTACGTCTCGCGCAGGGCACGGTTGTTGAGCGGCTTGCTCTTGTCCTTGAGGAGCTTCTGGTACTCCTTGCCCTCCTTGCTGGAGATGCCCGCGAAGACCGAGGGGTCGTACGAGGGGGTGGAGGCGAGGGCGAGGATCTTGCCGGAGCGGGGGTCGAGGGCGACCACGGCACCGGGCGCGCCGAGGTCGGTCAGCCCCTTGTACGCGGCCTGCTGGGCCTTCGCGTCGATGGTGGTGACGACGTCGCCGCCGCGGCGCTTCTTGCCGGTGAGCATGTCCACCGTGCGGCGCAGGAAGAGCCGGTCGTCGGTGCCGCTGAGGATGCCGTTCTCGACGCCCTCCAGGAAGGTGCGGCCCTGGGCCTGCGAGAAGTAGCCGGTGATCGGGGCGTACATGGGGCCCTGCTTGAAGAGCCGCTTGTACTTGAAGTCCGAGTACTCCCCGTCGGAGCCCGTGTCCGACGCCTTGGACCCGGTGATGGACTTGCCGCCCACGATGATGTCGCCGCGCGGGTGCGAGAACGCCTCGATCTGGACCCGCCGGTTGTGGGTGTCGTTGGAGAGCTTGTCGTTCTGCGCGAACTGCACCCAGTTGGCGCGGCCGAGCAGCGCGAGGATGAGCAGGCCGCAGAATATGGCGACGCGCCGGACTGGTTTGTTCACACTTCCCCCTGAGCTTCACCCTGGTCGGTGACGTTTCATCATCACCTCGCCCCTACCTTCAGAGGGCGAGGTGCCCTGATTTCGTTGCAGAACAGTCATACGAAAACTTAGTGGCTGCGGGCGGGGCGGAGCACCGTGGCGGCGAGGGCCAGGGCCGCGAGGAGCAGGGCCGCGCCCACCGTGAAGGCCAGGTGGTAGCCCTCGGTCAGGGCCTCGGGACGGGGGGTGCCGGTGGTGCGGAGGTGGTCGGTGCGGGCGGCGGCGAGGGTGGAGAGGACGGCCACGCCGAGGGCCATGCCGATCTGCTGAGTGGTGTTGAAGAGGCCGGAGGCGAGCCCCGCGTCGTCCTCGCGGGCGCCGGACATGCCGAGCCCGGTCAGGGCGGGCAGCGCCAGGCCGAAGCCCGCGGCGAGCAGCATCACGGGGAGCAGGTCGGTGGCGTAGCTCGCGTGCACGGGCACCCGGGCCAGCAGCCCCAACACCCCGACCAGGAGCGCGAGTCCGGTGAGCAGCACCGCCCGCTCGCCGAACCGGCCGATCAGCCGCGCCGAGACCCCGAGCGAGACCGCGCCGATGACGAGGGCCGCGGGCAGCATGGCGAGCCCGGTCGCGGTGGCGTCGTACGCGAGGACGTTCTGGAGGTAGAGGGCGACCAGGACCTGGAAGGAGAAGAGGGCCGCGACCATCAGCAGCTGCACCAGGTTGGCCCCGGCGACGCTGCGCGACCGCAGCACCCGCAGCGGCATGAGCGGGGTGCGGGCGGTGGCCTGGCGGGCGACGAAGCCCCCGAGCAGGGCGAGCGCGAGGGCGCCGAGCCCGAGCGTGTGGCCCGAACTCCAGCCGTACTCCTCGACCTTGACCACGCTGTAGATGCCGGTCATGAGCCCGGCCGTGACCAGCAGGGCGCCGCTGACGTCCGCCCCGGCCCGCAGGCCGAGCCCGCGGTCGGCGGGGAGGGCGGGCAGGGCGAGCGCGAGGGTGGCGAGCCCGATGGGCAGGTTGATGAGGAAGATCCAGTGCCAGTTCAGGAGGTCGGTGAGCACGCCCCCGAGCACCTGCCCGATCGACGCCCCGGCCGCGCCGGTGAAGCTGAACACGGCGATGGCTCTGGCCCGTTCACGGGGCTCGGTGAAGAGCGTGACGAGGATGCCGAGGCTCACGGCGGAGGCGAGCGCGCTGCCGACGCCCTGGAGGAAGCGGGCGGCGATGAGGACGCCGGGGGAGGCGGCGGCGCCTGCGAGCAGCGAGGCCCCGGTGAACACCCCCGTCCCGACGAGGAACAGCTGCTTGCGCCCGAGCAGATCACCGAGCCGCCCGGCGAGCAGCAACAGGCTCCCGAAGGCGATCAGGTACGCGTTCACCACCCAACTCAGGCCGCCGGGCGTGAAGTCGAGGTCGCTCTGGATGGCGGGCATCGCGACGGTGACGATGCTGCCGTCCAGGACGTTCATGAGCAGCCCGGTGGCGATGACGCCGAGGGCGAGCCGGCGGCGCGGGGGACGGGGGTGCGTGCGGGTGCGGGGTGCGGATTCCAGCGTGGACAGAGCAACCACGGTTTCTCTCCTGCGAGTTGGCCGGGCCGGTGAGTCGGCCGGGGTGCCGGAAGGACAAGAGGGACCGTAGCAGATAGTTCCGTTGCAGACTATCTACTTCGGTTCCTCAATCCGGCTATCCTGGGCCGCATGACCGCCATGGCTCCCGCCCACACCGACCTGGACCTCTCCTTCCTCCTGGACCACACCAGCCACGTCCTGCGCACCCGGATGGCCGCCGCCCTCGCCGAGATCGGGCTGACCGCGCGCATGCACTGCGTCCTGGTGCACGCCCTGGAGGAGGAGCGCACCCAGGCCCAGCTCGCCGAGATCGGGGACATGGACAAGACGACGATGGTGGTGACCGTGGACGCCCTGGAGAAGGCGGGCCTCGCCGAGCGCCGCCCCTCCGGCACGGACCGGCGCGCCCGGATCATCGCCGTCACCGACGAGGGCGCCCGGGTCGCCGTACGCAGCCAGAAGATCGTCGACGGCGTGCACGAGGCGGCGCTCGGCTCGCTGCCCAAGGGGGAGCGCGACACCCTGGTGCGGGCGCTGAACCGGCTGGTCGCGGGGCACTTGGCGACCCCCGCCGAAGCTCCGCAGGGGGCGCGCAGGCCGCGGCAGCGGGCGCAGTAGCCGCGGTGGGCCGAGGTTTCACGCCGAGGCCCGTCCGAGGCTCCGCCAAGGGGCGTGACAGCTGCGTCAGGAGGCGTGACAGCGGCGTGACAGGGGGGTGTCAGGACCCGTCGGCACCTTGTTCCCATGACAACTTCTGCGATCGCGGTCACGGGACTGCGCAAGGCATACGGCGACAAGGTCGTCCTCGACGGCATCGGCTTCGAGGTCCCCTCGGGCTCGATCTTCTCGATGCTCGGCCCGAACGGGGCGGGCAAGACTACGACGGTCAACGTCCTGACCACGCTGATGAAGGCGGACGCCGGGACGGTGCGGGTGGCCGGCCACGACGCGGTCACCGCCACCCGGCAGGTGCGCGCCGCGATCGGCGTGACCGGCCAGTTCGCCGCGGTGGACGAGCTGCTCTCGGGCCGCGAGAACCTGCAGCTGATGGCGGACCTGAAGCGGGTGCGCGGCAGCGGCCGGGTGGTCTCGGGGCTGCTGGAGCGGTTCGACCTGACGGAGGCGGCGGACAAGCTGGCGGCGACCTACTCCGGGGGCATGCGCCGCAAGCTGGACCTGGCGATGACGCTGGTCGGCAAGCCCGAGATCATCTTCCTGGACGAGCCGACCACGGGCCTCGACCCGCGCAGCCGGCGCACCATGTGGCAGATCGTGCGCGAGCTGGTGGCCGAGGGCACCACCATCTTCCTCACCACCCAGTACCTCGACGAGGCCGACCAGCTCGCCGACCGGATCGCGGTGCTCAACCAGGGCAGCCTGGTCGCCGAGGGCACCCCCGAGGAGCTCAAGCGCCAGATCCCGGGCGGGCACGTGCGGCTGCGGTTCAGCGACCCGGCCGCCTACCGCTCCGCCGCCTCCGCGCTGCGCGAGGTCACCGCGGACGACGAGGCCCTGTCGCTGCAGATCCCCAGCGACGGCACCCAGCGCGAGCTGCGCTCCATCCTCGACTGGCTGGACTCGGCCGGGGTCGAGGCCGACGAGCTGACCGTGCACACGCCGGACCTCGACGACGTCTTCCTCGCCCTGACCGACCACACGGCCACGCAGTCCGCGGCCGCGCAGCCCGCCCCCACCCGTCCCACGACCACCACCCCCGGCTCCACGACCCCTGAGGAGATCGCGCGATGAGTACCGCTTCCACCCCCCTGGCCGACTCGGCGATCATCCTGCGCCGCAACCTCAAGCACTCCCTGCGCAACCCCACCACGGTCTTCAACGCGATCCTCTTCCCGATCGTGATGATGCTGCTGTTCGTCAAGGTGCTCGGCGGCGGCTTCGACGTCGGCGTGCCCTACATCGACTACGCGACACCGGGGCTGCTGGTCATGGCCATCAGCTACGGGCTCGGCGCCACCTCGGCGGCCGTGAACGCCGACATGACCAAGGGCGTCATCAACCGCCTCAAGGTCATGGACGTCTCCCGCGGCGCCGTGCTCTCCGGGCACGTCGTCGTCACCGCGGTGCGCTGCGTCGTGGCCTGCGCGGCCATCATCGGGGTGGCCTTCCTGATGGGCTTCGACCCGGGTGCGAGCGCCCTGGACTGGCTCGGCGTCGCCGGCCTCGTCGTCCTGGTCAGCGTCGCGGCCGCCTGGCTCACCGTCGCCCTCGGCCTGGCCGCCAAGACGGCGGAGTCCGCGGGCTTCGCCACCGTCCCGCTGGTCATGCTGCCGTTCCTCAGCAGCGCGTTCGTGCCCGCCGACACCATGGGCACCGGGGTGCGCCAGTTCGTGGAGTACCAGCCCTTCACCCCGATCATCGAGAGCCTGCGCGGTCTGCTCGCGGGCCACCCGTCGGGCGGCGACACGGCCGCGGCCCTCGCCTGGTGCGTGGGACTCGCCGTCGTCGGGTACTTCTGGGCGGTGGCCACCTTCAAGAAGCGCGTGTGAGTGGTGCGCGTGAGAGCAGTGCGTGTGTGAGCAGTGCGCATGTGAGCCGCGCCGAACGCGAGTGCGCTACGCCCCGTCAGTGGCGTAGCGCACTTTTGCAAGCAGCCGCTTGCAATTGTTAGCAAGGGTGGCGCACCATCGGGGCATGGCATCACTCAACGTCGGCAGTCTCGGCGAGTATCTGCGGGAGCAGCGGCGGACCGCCCAGCTCTCCCTGCGGCAGCTCGCCGATGCCGCCGGTGTGTCCAATCCGTATCTGAGCCAGATCGAGCGGGGCTTGCGCAAGCCGAGCGCGGAGGTGCTGCAGCAGGTCGCCAAGGCCCTGCGGATCTCCGCGGAGACGCTGTACGTGCGCGCCGGGATCCTCGACGAGAAGGAGCGGGTCGAGCTGGAGACGCGCGCCGTCATCCTCGCCGACCCCTCCATCAACGAGCGCCAGAAACAAGTGCTGTTGCAGATCTACGAGTCGTTCCGCAAGGAGAACGGATTCGAGACCTCCGGCACCGAGGAATCCGGTGATGCCGGGCACGACGAGCACGACGAGCAGAAGCAGACACCCTCAAGCTGACGCGAATCCGGGAGGACCATCGCCATGGCCGCCACCGAAGACATCCGTAAGATCCTCACCGACCCCAAGCCCCTGTACGCCCTGGCCGGTGGCGCCGACCGCGTCGCCGAGAAGGCCAAGGAGGTGCCGGGGGCGATCGAGAAGCTGATCGACGAGGCGCCCAAGCGCTTCGAGGACGTGCGCTCCACCGACCCGAAGGCCGTCCAGGACCGGGTCACCCAGCAGGCGAAGGACCTCCAGGTCAAGCTGACCGAGTTCCTCGGCACCCTCGACGCGGACTTCAAGAAGCTCACCGAGCAGGCCCAGGACGCGGCGCTGCAGGCCGTGGGCCGGGCCGCCGAGGCGGCCGTCAAGCTCCAGGAGCGGTACGACGGCCTGGCCGACCACGGCCACACGGTCGTACGGAACTGGCGCGGCGAGGTCGCCGAGGAGGCCCACGACCTGGCCGAGGCCATCGAGCCGGACGCCGAGCCGGAGCCCGAGCCGCAGGAGTCGGCGGCGGCCGAGGACACGTCGGCCGAGGACAAGCCGGCCGAGTCCAAGAGCGGCGCGGCCGCGCCCGCCGCCAAGAAGACGACGGCGAAGAAGACCACGGCCAAGAAGACGACCGCGAAGAAGACGACGCCGCCCGCCAAGTAGCAGCGGCCGCGGCCTCGAAGCGGCAGCGGCCTCGAAGGAGCACCGGCTTCGAAGCAGCAACGGTCTACGGAACGGGCCGGGCACTCATCGAGTGCCCGGCCCGTTCACGGGGTAGCGGGTACCGTGGCCGCGTAATCACGTAGGTGTGCCGAGACTGGTGGTGGACGTTGTGCTGATGCAGGGGTTCGCGAACTTCATGTGGCTGCTGTCGCTGGCCCTGATCGTGTTCAGCGGCTTCGCGCTTCTCGACGCGGCCTTCCGCCGGGAGGACGCCTACCGGGCGGCGGACAAGAAGACGAAGCCGTTCTGGCTGATCATCCTCGGCCTGGCCTTCGTGGTGAACCTGCTCTTCCCGGTCATGTCGTTCCTGCCGATCATCGGTCTCGTCGCGACGATCGTGTACATGGTGGACGTGCGCCCCGCGATCCGTCAGATCACCGGCGGCGGCGGCCGTCGCAGCGGCGGCTCCAGCAGCGACGGCCCGTACGGCCCGTACAACGGCGGCCGTTGAGCCCCTGAGGGCTCAACGATCACGGTCGAGCAGCAGCACCGCCACGTCGTCGGTCAGATCTCCACCGTTGAGGTCACGGACCTCGTTGACCGCGGCTTCCAGGAGCTCGTCACCGCGCAGCCCCGAGGCGAGCTGGCGGCGCACCATCTCCACCATGCCCTCCTGCCCGAGCCGCTGGTTGCCCTGCCCGATGCGCCCCTCGATCAGCCCGTCGGTATAGAGCATCAGGCTCCACTTGCCGCCGAGCTCGACCTGTCGCCGAGGCCACCGGGCCCGCGGCAGCAGCCCGAGGGCGGGCCCGCTGTTCTCGTACGGAAGCAGCTCGGCCTCCCGCCCCTCCCGCGCGATGAGCGGCGACGGATGCCCGGCCAGGCAGAGCCCCGCCCGGCGCCCGTCCGGGGCGATGTCGACCGTGCAGAGCGTCGCGAAGATCTCGTCGTCGGCCCGCTCGTGCTCCAGGACCCGCTGGAGCGTGGAGAGCAGCTCGTCCCCGCACAGCCCCGCGAAGGTCAGCGCCCGCCAGGCGATGCGCAGCTCCACGCCGAGCGCCGCCTCGTCCGGGCCGTGCCCGCAGACGTCGCCGATCATGACGTGCACCGAGCCGTCCGGGGTGCGCACGGTGTCGTAGAAGTCCCCGCCGAGCAGCGCGCGCGAGCGCCCCGGCCGGTAGCGGGCGGCGAACCGCAGCGGCGACCCGTCGAGCAGGGGAGTGGGCAGCAGTCCCCGCTCAAGGCGGGCGTTCTCCTGTGCCCGCAGCCGCGACTCGGTGAGCTGCCGCTGGGCGACGTCGGCCCGCTTGCGCTCCACGGCGTACCGGATGGCGCGGCTGAGCAGCCGCCCGTCCAGCTCGTCCCGCAGCAGATAGTCCTGCGCGCCGACCCGCACGGCCTCGGCACCGCGCTCGGCGCCCCGCTCGGCGTCGCCGTCCGCGGTGAGCGCGAGGACGGCGTGCCGGGGCGCGAGGCGCAGTACGTGCTTGAGCGCGACGAGCTCGTCCGGGTCCTGGCCGTCGCCGGAGGGGCCGGTGAGGGCCAGGTCGAGCAGGATGCAGTGCACGTCGTCGGTGAGCAGCCGCTCGGCCTCGGTGAGGTTGCGGGCGGTGCGGACGCGGATGGGCTTGCCCGCGGCGTCGAGCATCTCGGGGACGCTGAAGGACCCCGCCGGGTCGTCCTCGATCACCAGCAGAGACAGCGAGGAGCCGGACGGCTGCGGGTCGAGGGGCCGGAGGGATGCGGCGTCGGCGGGAGCGGCGGTCGCCGCCGACGGCTGAGCCTGACCGCCTTCCGCGGCCGGGACTGCTCTCTGCCGCGGTATGGGTACGGGCATCGCTTGGTTCCTTCCCTCCCCCCGAGGGCACGGTGAAGCGCAGGTCGACGCCCCACCAGACGGGGACCCTAGCGGTAGCCGTCGCCTGATGGGAATGGCGTCCGGCAAACGGCCACCGTCATATGCCGCATCCAGGACCGCAATTGGGCACGACAAGGTCTTGAGGGGAATGACGAACATCACGCCGTGAAGGTTGAGCGAGGTGCCGAAGTGACGTACCGCACATGGAATACGTCACTCCCCAAAGGCCGACCGACTCCGACTCGACTCTCGATCCGACCCGGCTCTCGACTCCGACTCGACTCTCGACTCCAACCCGGCTCTCGACTCCGACTCAGCTCTTGGCGTCGGGACGGACGACTCCGAGGATCTGCATCGACCCGGCGCCCGTGATGGTCACGTTCCGCCCCGGGCGCGGGGCGTGCACGATCGCGCCGTCGCCCAGATACATCCCCACGTGGCTGGCGTCCGAGTGGTAAATGATGAGATCGCCCGGCCGCATGTTCTTGATGTCGATGTGGGGCAGCTGCTTCCACTGCTCCTGGGAAGTGCGCGGAATGCCGCGCCCGGCGGCCGCCCATGCCTGTGAGGTCAGCCCCGAGCAGTCGTAAGAAGAGGGCCCTTCAGCCCCCCACACATACGGCTTCCCGATCTGATCGGTGGCGAATTCAACGGCTTTCTTCCCCTGTCCGCTGGCCCGCCCCCGAATGTCCTTCAGCACACCCGAACTGACCCAGGCGGACTGCTTCTTGAGGGCTTCCTCTTCCTCCAGCTTGCGCAGCCGCTCGCGCTCTTTCTTCTCGAGCTTCGACTCCAGCGCCTTGGCGGCCGCGATCTGCTTCTTGATCTTCTTCTTGGAGGCGGCCTTGGCCTTCCGGTTGGCCTCCAGCTTCTTCCACTGGGCGGAGGCGTCCTTGGCGTAGGCGGCCAACTCCTCCTGCGTGCGGGCCAGTTCCCCGAGCATGCCCTTGGTGGCCTTCTCGCCCTGCCGCATGCGTCCCGCGCCGTCCAGGAACTCCTGCGGGTCATCGCTCAGCATCAGCTGGGCTTCATCAGGCATGCCGCCATTGCGATACTGCGCGCGGGCGGCGGCACCGGCCTGGGCCTTCAGCTTGTCGAGCTTCGCCTGCCCCTTGGCGATGTCACGGGCCAGGCTCACGATGCGCTCGGACTGCTTCTTGGTCTTCTCCTCGGCGGCGTTGTACGCCTCGGTGGCGAGTCCGGCGTCGTGATAGAGCCGGTCGATCTTCTTCCGCACATCCTCAAGGGAGCCGGATTTCGGGGGTGTTGGCTTGGCTGGGCTTGCATGTGCCGTCCCCGTTACGCCGCTCAGCACGGTCACCGCGCAGATCAGCGCCATGCCCGCCACGGTGGTCTGTCGCTTGCCGGTCACGCCCCGCCACCCCCAGAACTGATTTACCGTCAGTAACTTCCGCTCGCTTTCGGGATGGTGCCATGCCGGTCCCCAATGCGACAGAGCGCGACGGCAACTCCGGTCCCCCACCCGCTCCATGTGACGAACGGCACGAAGAGATCGTTCCCTCGCCGGGTGCGGGTGGTCCCTGCCGGGGGCCTTTCCCCAACCCCGCCCCTTCCCGAATCCGCCGACTCCGTCGGCCCTGGGGGCACCGCCTGGGGGCTGCGCCCCCAGACCCCCCATCGGCCTGAACGGCCTCGTCCTCAAACGCCGGACGGGCTGAAAGGTGCCCCCCCCGGTGGCGAAAGGGTGGGCGGGGGAAAGGCGCCAAGGCAAGACGGCCCGCAGGCGGGCGACGGCGCAAGGGGTGGGGACGCGGCTACGGGCCCGCGGCCGGGCGACGGCGCGAGGGGTGGGGACGCGGCTGCGGGCCTGCGGCCGGGCGACGGCGCAAGGGGTGGGGGCTGTCTACCGAGAGGCGCGGGCAGGGATGACGGCCCGCAGACGGGCGACGGCGCAAGGGGTGGGGACGCGGCGGTATGTCCGCCCGCAGTACAGCACCCCACCCACCCCAGTACTCATGAACTCGTACGGCGCCCCCGGCTTTTCG
>NZ_JBHYJB010000060.1:0-55274 GCF_042740175.1 Streptomyces sp. NPDC059009
CCACCGACGGCTGGAAGCACTTCTACAAGACCTGCTCCTGACACCTGACCAGACCGCCGGGCGCCACCGATCCCCCGTTATGCGGCGGCGCCCGGCACCGGGCCGAGGTCGGCCAGGGCTCGGAGGCATGCCCCGAGACGTATCGGAAGCCTGTCGGCGATATGTCGGCGGGCTCTGCGACCTTGGGTGGGCCGGTGCTCCCGACGAGCACGCCACCGCCCACCGCAAGGAGCCCGTCATGGCACCCGCCCCGCCCCGGAACCAACGGGACCATCGGAACCAAGGCAAGACCTTCCTGGTCACCGGCGGGAACGCCGGGGTCGGCTACTTCGTCGCCGAGGAGCTGGCCGCCACGGGTGCCCTCGTCGTGCTCGGCAGCCGGGACGCAGCGAAGGCGGAAGCCGCCATGGCCGCGCTCCGCTCGCGCGTCCCCGGCGCGCACGTGCGCCATCTGCCACTGGACCTCGCCGATCTGTCATCCGTGAGGACAGCGGGAGACAGACTGGCCCACGGCTCGACTCACGGCTCGGCCCCCGATCCGGCAATCGACCGTCTCGACGCCGTCGTCCATAACGCCGGAGTCGCACTCGACGACCCGCCGCGTCGGCAGACCAAGGACGGCCACGAGCTGATGTTCGGCACCAACCACCTCGGCCACTTCGCCCTCACCCAGGGGCTGGCGCCCCTGCTGTCCGCGGCCCCGGCCGCCCGCGTCGTCACCGTGGGGAGCTTCGCGGCCCGCTCCGAGCGGCTGGACCTGGACGATCTGCAGTCGGCCGAGGACTACCGCCCCAAGCGCACGTACGGCCGGTCGAAGCTGGCGCAGATGAGCTTCGGCTTCGCTCTCGACCGCCATCTGCGCGCCCTCGGCAGCCCGGTCCTGAGCGTGGTGGCCCACCCCGGCGGCGCCCTCGACGGCCTCACCCCGTCGCGACCGCCGGTCCACGTGACCAGCCCCGCCCGACGGCTGCGCACCCTGCCCGCCGGTCTCTTGGTGCAGGGCAAGCACGCCGGGGCCCGGCCCGTCGTGCGCGCCGTGCTCGACGCGGAGGTGCGGGGCGGACAGCTGTGGGGCCCGAGGGTCTTCGGCCTGCGCGGCCGCCCCCGGAGTGAGCCGGTACCCGCGCACATGGCCGACCGGGAGGTGGCCTCGCGCCTGTGGTCCATCAGCGCCGAACTGGTCGGCGCCGACCCGGACCTCGGCTTCCGCTCGCGTTGCCGCTGACAATGGGGGTGCAGGCCGTCACATATGAAAGGCCCCCCGATGGGGGCCGATGTCCGGGTCGAGTTCGTGGATCATCTTGCGGGCGTCCTCGAGGATGCCCGCGGTGCACAGCACCCGCCAGTCCTCGTACGCGGTGGACTGGTCGAGGGCGGTGCGCAGAAAGCTGGTCTCGGCGGCGCCGACCAGGGCCTCCAGGCGCCGCAGCAGCCCGGGGTCCGGGGCTTCTTCCAGGGTGTGCACGTCGGCGAGAAGAGCGAGGACCGTGGCGAGGTCGCCGAGGACGCGGTCGAGGCCGTCCGGGGCGGTGGCGGGTTCGGGCAGCAGATGGCTGTCGTGCTGGTCCCAGTGGAGCGCGGGCGGGCGGCCCTCGCGGAAGGTCAGGTTGTACAGGCCGCGGCTGATGCCCCGGACCTGGTGGCCGACGTGGTCGAGGCAACGGGTGGCCTCGGCGAGCCGGTTGATGCGGGAGCGCGCCCGGCCGGAACGGGGCCGCCAGCGGATCGAGTCCTCCGCGTCCCGTACCGCCTTGCGGACCAGCTCGAGCCGCTGGGACAGGGCCCGGGCCCGGTTGACCCAGTCCCCGGCGTGCGACGCCCAGTCCCCGTCGGCGAGTTGACCGGAGATCTCGGTCAGGAGGTCGGCGGCCTGCCGGGCCAGGCGGGCCAGCTCCTCGCCCGCACGGCGGGGGAAGCCGGGCGCGGGCACGAGCAGGCCGACGACGGTGCCGATCAGGACGCCGACGACGTTGTCCTCCAGGCGCGTGGCCCCGTACCCGAAGTGCTGAGCGGTCCCCATCACCAGGACGGCGGTCAGGGCGATCTGATGCATCTGCGGCCCGAGCCGCAGCAGCCGCCCCGCGTACATGCCCAGCAGAACGGCCAGCAGCACCGTGAGGGTGTTCACGCCGAGGGAGGCGGCCGCGGCCATGCCGAGCAGGAAGCCGAGCCCGATCCCGGCCGCGCGCTGAAGGCTCTTGCGGGCGGTCGCGAAGGGCGTCGTCTGCGCACCGAGGATGGCGCCCGCCGGGGCGAGTGACGCCGCGTCGGAGTGCAGCAGCGCGGTCGCGATCCACCACGACAGTGCGGCCGCGACGGCGGTACGCGCCACCATCACGCCGTCCCCGAACCCGGCGACCATCCTGGCGCGCACCTCGGCGGTACGCAGGTGAGCGTCCATGCGCCGCACGCTACATCCCGTTTTGGGGTATTCAGCGCACGCTGTTGTATGGGATTCGGCGACTCTGCTCACCTGCCTGATCCCCGCCCCGTCCTACGGCCTGCACGCCGCCGCGATCGCCGCCGTGTCCCAGTAGAAGGGGTGGACTTCGGAGATGCGGTCGTCCTCGATGTGGAGGGTCTGCAGGATCGGGAAGCCGAGTTCGCGGCCGGTGGTGCGGGAGCGGGCCTGGATCTGGGTGAGCACGACGGCGGTTGGGCCCGTGGCGAGGAACTGCTGCGCCACCATGTCGAAGCGCTCCCAGGTCTCCCCCATGGCGAGGAAGAACCGTTCCATGCCCGCGTGGCCGCGCCACGTCCCGCCGTAGGGCAGGGCCTCGGCCTGGTGCAGGACGACGTCCGGCGCGAAGTAGGGCGCCAGCAGGTCGAAGGAGGCCAGGCCGGGGCCGCCGGCCGCCAGGTACTCGGCCTCGGCGGCGTACATGCCGGTGAGCACCGCCGTGGCGGAACCCTGCGTGCGTGGGGGTGTGGGTGTTGCCGTCATGGGGCCAGTGTGTTCACAGGGTGCGGTGTGTACTGGCGGTCATCGGACATCGAGGTGGCGGGCGAAGAAGGTGCGCACACGGTGGCGTACCGCCGGGACGGAGCGGTCCGGGGGGAGCGCGCCGATGAGGGCGGCGCGGTCGGGGGCGGTCATCAGCCCGGCGTCCTGGAGTTGGGGCGCCAGGGCGGCGTAGTCGGTGAAGATCCAGTGGTTGGCGTCGTGGAGCCGGTGCCTGCGTGTGTGTCCGTGGGGGTGGCGGAGCATGGCCGACCAGGAGCGGTCGAAGCGCGCGTTGCGGAAGCCGTCGGTGCCGAGGAGCAGCAGGGGGCGGTCCACGCCGTGGCGCGTGACGGGGAGCAACTCGCCCTTCTCCCCCGGACGTTGGGGTGGGTAGTCGAGGTAGCCCTCCAGATTGGCCGCCGCGGCGATGCGTCGGTCCTCGTACAGGGCCTCCGCCGCCGTCTCGCCGCCCACCGAGTGGCCGTAGACGCCGACGCGGTGCAGGTCGAGGGCGCGGTGCAGGTTCTCGGGGAGGGGGCGTGCGGACGCGTCGGGGTTGTGGCCGTCGGCCAGGGACGTGAGCGCGTCGAGGACGAAGCGGGTGTCGGCGATGCGGGTGTGCAGCATCGTCCGGAAGACCTGGGGGTCGTCAGGCGTGCCGGGCAGGGCGAACTGCCGGACGCTGCCGTCGGGGAACTCGACGGCGCCCGGTTCGCCGGGGTGGTCGATCGTCACGACCACCGCGCCGTGACTGGCCAGTTCCTCGGCCAGGCCCGTGCCCAGGGTGCGCGGGTCGCAGCCGCCCGGGGAGTAGAGGAGCACGGGGCGTCGTACGGGCTGCGCGGGGGCGCCTGCGCGGGAACGGGTCATCGTGGCACCCCAGTTGACGCCGTTCTTGGGCAGTTGGGGGTGCAGGTACACGGGGTCGAAGGTCGCGAACCGCTGCGCCGACACGGGGGTCATGTGGGGTGCGAGCGGGAAGGGGGCGGTGGCTCGGGCAGCCGGATAGTGGACGGTGACCATCAGTTCGCGGGCACGGAGTCCGGCATCCCAGGGGTCGCCTCGGCGGTGGTCGACGAGGTGGAGGGTGGTGACTCCCGTGCGGTGGGGGCCTGTTGGGGCGGGCAGGTGGAGGGTGATTCCCTCAGCCGACGGCTGGGACGGGCGGCCCTCCTTGTCCCCTGCGTGTGCGGGGACAGCCGTGGCTCCGCCGATCAGCAGTCCGGTGGCCAGCGCCGTCGAATTCCTGAGGGCCGTACGTCGATCGACGCCCCCTCGGCCGGTGACGGCGGCATCCTCGTGCCACGACATGACCATCCCCACACACTCCCTCGCTCCGTCTTTCCTTCTTTCCTTGCGATGCTGTCGTGGGGGTGGGGACGCGGGCGAAGGTTCAGGCCCTGCCCGAAACGTTGGCGCGCAGCGCCCACCGAACGTAAGGAACGAGGGAACCTTGGTCCGGATCCACTTCACGGCGAGCGACTTCGCGCGGGTCCGGTTCGCGCCCCGGCCGGCGCCGCTCCAGGCCCTGCACACCGCCCTGTTGGCGATGTCGCACCCCACTGACGTTCCCCAGCAGGCCCGTTGGCGGCACCGGACGCTGCGCGCGCTGCCGCAGGCCGTCCTGCCGCTGCGGGACCTGGTGCCCGCCGGGCAGGCTCCCCGCTTCCTGGACGTGTTCAGCGATGACCTGGCAGAGGGCCTCGATGCCCTACGGGCTGCGCGTCCGGACCTGGTCCGCGCGGAGCTCCAGCGCGTCTACGCCCCGCATCCGACTGCGGCGCCCTCGTGGGTGCGGGAGTTGCACCGCGGCTCCGAGGATGCCTGGCGGGTGCTGCTGCGGGCCGAGCGCGCGGCGTTCGAGACGGTCGTGCGGCCCGTGTGGCCGGTGGTGCAGGACCTGCACCGGGCGGAGTTCACCCGGCATGCGGTGGCGGTGGCCGAGGAGGGGGTCGGGGCCGCACTGTCCGGACTGACGGCCGGAGCTCGACTGCACGGCACCGTATGGGAGTTGGGGCGGAATGCAGGGGGTGCAGGGGGTGCAGGGGGTGCAGGGGGTGCAGGGGGTGCAGGGGGTGCAGGGGGTGAGCGCGACGGTGACATCGTGCTCGGTGGACGCGGCGTGCTGTTGATGCCCACCTTCCACTGGACCGGTGGCCCGCTCCTCGCGGATCTCCCCGGCCGGCCCCTCGTGGTGACCTACCCGGCCGGTCCGGGACATCCGCTCGCTCCGGACGGCCCCGAGATCCCCGAAGAGGGCGCCCTGGCAGGGGTGTTGGGCCGCACACGCGCGGACGCCCTGCTCCTGCTCGCCGAAGGCCACACCACCACCGACCTGGCCCGGCGCCTCGGCGTCAGCAACGCCACGGCGTCCGCGCACGCGGCGGCACTGCGCGGTGCGGGCCTGGTGGCGACGGTGCGGGCGGGCCGGGCGGTGCGGCATCGGCGTACGGCGATGGGGGATCTGCTGGTTCAGGGGCGCGGCGGGGAGAGTTCGTAGCCCGCCGACGGCGACGCCGGTCACTCCTCCCGCTCGGCGGGGATCACGCGGGTGAGCATGTGAGCGCGGCGCAGTCGGCGGTCGGGGGCGTACTGGCCGAAGAAGCAGATCTCCAGGGCCAGTTCCTTCACCGGCTCCTTGTCCGGGTACGCCACGTGCAGGGTGCTGCGGGCCGCGATCCGGTCGCCGTCCACGAACGCCTCGTGGACCTCCATGCGGCCGGTCGGCCGGGTCTTGCGGATGGGGCGGGCGTGGGCGATGAGCTTGGCGCGGTCCATGCGGTGCCCGTCGGCGAACTGCAGGACGTCCGGCGTGTGATAGCGGTCGACGATCGCGCCCGCGTCCTCGTCGGTGTGCACCAGGTCGTCATGGAAGGAGGCGTGGAACTCGGCGATGAACTTCTTCGGGTCGATGCCGTCGAAGGGGCCGGTGCCTGTCGGGGGGTTGCCGCTCACGGTGCTCCCGTCGGATGGATCACACGTTCACCTGGACTATCTCTTACGCTCTGTAAGATATGCACCGCCCAATATTTTTGACAAGGTGTAAGAGATGAGTGACTCGCCCAAGACCGAGCCCAAGTCCCCGCCGCAGGCCCGGCCCCGGCCCCGCCGTCGCGCCGACGCCCGCCGCAGCCGGCAGTCCATCCTGGACGCGGCGGTCCAGCTCCTGAACGCACAGCCTGACGCGAGCATCGAGGCCATCGCTGCCGTGGCGGGCGTGACGCGCCAGACCGTCTACGCCCACTTCCCTTCGCGGGAGCACCTGTGGGCGGGAGCCCTCGACCGGGTCACGGAGGACGCCGTCGCCGCGATGGACGCCGCACGCCTCGACGAGGGGCCGGCGGCGGAGGCGCTGCTCCGGCTCCTGGACGCGGGCCGCCGGACGGCCGGGCGGTACCCGGTCCTGATGCGGCGGGCCGCCTCGCTCCAGGTGCCCCCGCAGACCGACCGGGCACGCCATGAGGCGGTCACCGACCGGCTGCGGCGGATCATTCAACGCGGCCAGGACAGTGAGGAGTTCCACGACCGGCTGCCGCTCGACTGGCTGGTCACCGTCGTCGTGCTGCTCGGCCACGCGGCGGGCGACGACGCGGCGGCGGGGCGTATGACGGAGGACGAGGCGGCGGACGCGCTCCGCGTCACCTTGCTGCGCGTGCTCGGCGCCGAGTCCTGAGACGCCCCTCCGCGCGATCCCGCTGCCGCCGAGCGTACGGATCAAGGGCGCGGCAGGGCGACCGGATTACGCGGCCGTGCCCCGCTGACCACGCTCCGCTCGCCGCGCCCCCACCCGGCCGTGCCCAACTCCCCTGGCATGATGCGCCCCATGGCCACCTACGTACTCATCCACGGCGCCGCCTGCGGGCCCTGGCACTGGCATCTGCTGGAGCCCGAGCTGCGCGCCCTGGGGCACGACGTCGTGACCGTCGACCTGCCCTGCGACGACGACCGCGCGGGGCTCGCCGAGTACGCCGACGCGGTCGTGGACGCTGTGGAAACCGTGGACGCCGTGCACGCCGTCGGCCACGCCACGAGCGCGCCCGGTCAACTCGTCCTCGTGGCCCACTCGTTCGCCGGCCTCGTCGCCCCTCTCACCTGCGACCGGCTCCCGGTCGACCTTCTCGTGATGCTCAATGCCATGCCGCCCCGCCCCGGGGAGCCGCCCGCCGACTGGTGGGCGGCCACCGGTCACGCCGAGGCGCGGCGCGAGCGGGCCGCGCTGGACGGGACGACGCCCGAGGAGGATCCCAACGCCCTGTTGCGCGGGCTCCCGGACGCGCTCGCCGCCGAGGTGGACACCCGGTGGCGCCCGCAGTCCGGCACGCCCATGGAGCAGCCGTGGCCGCTGCTCGCGTGGCCCGCCGTTCCGACGCGGTTTCTGCTCTGCCGGGACGACGCCTTCTTTCCGGCTGCCTTTCTGCGCAAGGCCGTTGAGGAGCGGCTGCCGCTCAGTTCTTCGGAGATCGGCGAGATGGACGGTGGCGGGCACTTTCCGATGCTCGTCCGTCCGCGGGAGCTGGCCGGGCGCCTGGAGGCGTACCGGCGGGAGCTCCCTGCGGCACCGCCCCCGTCGCCACCCCTGTCATCGCCCCCGTCGTCGCCCGCGTCACCGTCCTGAGAGCGGCCGAGGCGAGTCCCGCGCCGCCCGTGAGCGCGACGGCGGCCGCGCAGACGCCCAGTGTGACCGGCGGGCCGGTGAGCGCGGCGAGGTTGCCGAGCACGTTGTTCATCAGCAGCAGCGCGGCGCTCTGGACGACGCCGAGGAGCGCCTGGATGCGGGAGAGGAAGGGCTCGGGTGTCGCCGTCAGGACGAGCGGGGCCACGTGCGTGCTGAACAGGCCCGAGCCCAGGCCCACCGCAAGCGCCGCGGCCGTGGCGAGCGGTGCGGCGGCCGAGAGCGCCAGGGCGGCGGTGCCCGTACCGGCGACGAGGAGGCCGAGCGCCGCCGCGCGGCCGGGGCGGTCGCTGCCGCCCTTGCGGACCACGAGGACGGCGACGGCCACGATGCCGAAGCTCTGCGCGCCCACGACCAGGCCGGTGGCGCCGGTGTTCCAGCCCCGGTGGTGGCCGAGCAGCGGAACCAGGAGCGAGATGACGGGCAGCAGGAATCCGGCCGCCGCCGCGATCTGGGCAAGTGCCGGGCGCAGTACGGGTTCCCGCCAGGCGACTCGCAGTCCTTCCAGTGCGTCCCGCAGCACACTGCCCTCGCCGGGAACGGGCGGCGGCGTCGGCCACTCAGGGCGGATCGCGAGCAGCACCGCCAGCATGACGACGAAGCTCGCCGCGTCCAGGAGGGCCACGCCGCCCAGGCCCACCGCCGCCACCAGGAAGCCGCCCGCCGCACCGCCCGCGAGGGACGCCAGCTGGCCGCCGGTCTGGCGCAGCGCCAGCGCCTGGGGCAGGGCCGCGGTCCCCACGAGGCGGCGGGGCATGGAGCCGGAGGCGGGCAGGTAGAAGGCGTCCACGATGCCGATCGCCAGGCCCGCCGCGATCAACAGCCAGACCGGGGAGCCCAGTTGGCGGGTCGTGGCGGCCAGCGCGACCGTCACCACGATCATCGCCGCGTCGCCGAGCAGCATCACCCTGCGGACGCCGTAGCGGTCGGCCACGGCGCCGCCGATGAGCAGGAGCAGCGTGCGCGGCAGCGTGATCGCGGTGAGGACGAGTCCCGCCACGGAGCCGCCGTGCGCCGCGGCCGCCCAGCCCAGCGCGAAGTACAGGACCGCGTCCCCCAGCAGGGACGCCAGGGCTCCGGCGAGCCAGGCCATGTACGTGCGCGGGAGGCGGCCGGTCGGGGCAGGGGCGGCCGCGGTGGGAGCTGTCATGGTCGGTGACGGTAGACGGCACCACTGACAACGCCCCGCAGCACCACTGCCGACGTCCCGCCTCACCGCTGACAACGCCCCGCCACAGCGGACGGGTGGTGGTCCCTGGCTCAGGCCGCCTGCTCGTACCCCCCGATGATGTCCCGCACATCCGCGAACCCCCGCGCCTCCAGCAGCGCCGCCGCGATCACCGAGCGGTTGCCGCTGCGGCAGTACAGGACCACCGGGCGGGCCGGGTCCAGGCGGTGGGCCTGGGCGGCGAGCGTGGCCAGGGGGAGGTTGACGGCGCCGGGGAGCGCGCCCGCCGCGTACTCGGCGGGGTTGCGGACGTCGACGAGCTGGGCGTCGGCGGGCGGGGTCTCGTGCGGGTCCGACCGGTGGGTGGACGCGGTGAGTTCGGGGCGGTCGGCGAGGGCGGCGGCCGGGTCCGCGACATGGCCGATGACGTGGTCGTAGCCGATGCGGGCGAGCCGGACGCGGGCCTCGTGCTCGGTGCCGGGCGTGGCCACCAGGACGATCGGGGTGCCCGGCGGCACGACGCTGCCCGCGTACTCCGCGAAGCGTGTGTCGAGGCCCGCGTGCAGGGATCCCGCCAGATGCGCGGTGGTGTAGGCGGACAGGGGGCGGCTGTCGAGGAGGACGGCGCCTCGTTCCGTACGGGCGGCCAGCGCCTCGTCGAGGGAGAGGGCGGGTGGCGAGGACGCGGCGTCGAGGAGCGGGTGGCCGTCGCGGTTGAGGATCGCGTCGTGCGCGAAGTAGCCGGGGGTCGCGGGCTGGCCCGCGGTAACGAGGCGGACGAAGTCGGCCTCCGGCATGGGCTGGAGCGCGTAGTTGAGGCGGCGCTGCTCGCCGATGGTGGAGCTGGTCTCGGCGGAGAGGCTGCGGCCGCACGACGAGCCCGCGCCGTGGGCGGGGTAGACGCGGGTGGCGTCGGGCAGCGTGAGCAGCTTTTCGTGGAGCGAGCGGTGGAGGCGGCCGGCCATCTCCTGCGCGCTGAGTCCGGCAGAGGAGAGCAGGTCGGGGCGGCCGACGTCGCCCACGAAGAGGGTGTCGCCGGTGAGCACCCCGAACGGCACGTCGGCGTCCGGGTGTTCATGGATCACCACGCAGATGGACTCGGGGGTGTGGCCGGGCGTGGCCAGGGCGGTGAGCGTCACCTCGCCGAGGCTGACGCGTTCGCCGTCGGCCAGCCTGCGGATGGGGTAGCCGGTCTCGGCGGCGGCGCCGAAGGCGATGGCGGCGCCGGTGGCACGGGCCAGTTCGAGGTGGCCGGAGAGGAAGTCGGCGTGGAAGTGCGTCTCGATGACCAGCTCGATGCGCAGGCCCGCCGCTTCGGCGTCGGTCAGGTACTCGTCGATGTCGCGGCGCGGGTCGACGAGCACGGCTCGTCCGGTGGTCTCGTCGCCTATCAGGTACGACGCCTGGGACAGACAGTCGAGGTAGTACTGCGCGAAGTGCACGGTCGGCCTCCGGGAGCAAGGGGGGTCCACGGGCGTGTTGTGCGGATGCACGGATGTACGTACATTAGGCAGCCGAGCCCGCCCACGACAACTCGGGTCCGGGACAGCCCGGTTGATCCGGCCCCGTTCAAGTAACCGGACCTCGGGTCCCGTTGGCATCACCGGTCCCGTTGACATCCACCCGGCCCCGTTCACATCGTCCGTCCCGTTCAAGGAGAAAGCGCCATGTCCCAGCAGCAGGCGGCCGACGACTTCGGTCCGCGCCCCCTCGACCGGCGCGCACCCCTCCCCCTGTGGGCCCAGCTCCGCGACGACCTGCGGCGGCGCATGGAAGCGGGCGCGTTCACCGCCGAGTTCCCGGCCGAGCACCGCCTGACCGCCGAGTACGAGGTGAGCCGGCACACCGTCCGCGAGGCGCTGCGCAGACTGCGCGCCGACGGCCTGGTGATCGCCGAGCGGGGCCGCGCGAGCCGACTGGACACCCGCCGCATCCAGCAGCCCCTCGGCTCCCTCTACAGCCTCTTCCGGGAGTTGGAGAGCCGGGGCGTGGAGCAGCGCAGCGAGGTGGTGCGCCTGGAGCACACCGTCGACGACACCGTGGCCGAGCGCATGGGGCTGCTGCCCGACGCCCCGCTGGTCGTCCTGGAGCGGCTCCGGCTCGCGGACGGCGAACCGCTCGCCCACGACACCAGCTACCTACCGGCCGAGCTCGCCGAGCCGATCCTGGAGGCCGACTTCCGGCACACCGCCCTGTACACGGAGTTGAGCCGCCGCTGCGGGCTCAAGGTCGACGGCGGGCAGGAGCGCATCCTGCCCTTTCTGCCCGACATCCGGCAGTGCTGGCTGCTCGGCCTTGCCGCGCGCGAGGCGGCGTTCTTCATCGAGCGGACCGGCCGCGCGGGCGGGCGGGTCGTGGAGTGGCGGGAGACGGTGGTGCGCGGCGACCGCTTCGCGTTCGTCGCGCAGTGGTCGGGCACCAGCCCCGACGTCACGCTCGCGCCGCGCGCTGCGTGTCCGTCCTGAGAGCCGGGCCACGCGTGGCGACGATGCCGCTCATAGCCGTGCCGTGCGGCCTGCTGATCGGGCTGCTGCTGGGATCGCTCGGGGGCGGCGGCTCGATCCTCGCCGTGCCCGCCCTCGTCTATCTCCTTGGCCGTTCGCCGCACGAGGCGGCCACCGGGGCGCTGGTCGTCGTCGCCGTGGGGGCGGCCTCCGGTCTCGCCTGTCACGCCCGCGCGGGGCACGTGCGGTGGACGGCCGGTGCGGTCTTCGGAGCGCTCGGCACGGTCGGGACGTATGTGGGGGCGCGGTGGAGCAGGACCCTCGATCCGTCCGTGCTGATGGTGGCGTTCGCGGGGCTGATGCTGGTGGTGGCGGTGGCCATGCTGGTACGGGACCGGCGTCCGCGAACGGGTCGGGAGCGGTTGCCTGTCGGGCGCGATGCCCGCGTGGGCGCGGCCGATGGCGGTGCGCGTCCGGGTGGGGGCGGGGCCGGGGGCGACGCCCGTACGAGGACGGCCGGCTCCGGCACCCGTACCGACTCCGCCGCCGAGGACACCCCCCGTACGACATCGTCCCGTACGGCACCTGCCGCCCCGGCGCGCCACCGGCGGCTGGCGGCGATCGCGGCCGCCGCCACCGGAGTCGGCCTGCTCACCGGGTTCTTCGGGGTGGGCGGCGGCTTCGTCGTGGTGCCCGCGCTCACGCTCGTCCTCGGCATGGAGATGCCCGCCGCGGTCGGCACCTCGCTGATCGTCATCCTCATCAACTCCGCGACGGCGTTCGCCCTGCGCGCGGGGGACGCCGTCCCCGCACTGCCGCTGCTCGCCTCGTTCGCGGTCTGTGCGGCACTCGGCAGCTGGCTCGGCAACCGGATCGCCGGGCGCCTGCACCCCCGCACCCTCTCGACCGCCTTCGCCTCGCTGGTGACCGTCCTCGCCGTGTCGATGGCGGTCACCAGCATCGCGAGCCTGTGACGGCCCGGGATCCCGGTACCGCCCGGCCCCCTTGCGCTTCTTGGGCTTCTGGGAGCGCCTCAACACCCTTACGACCGCACACCCTTCAGGGAGGACCCGCATGACCACCGCGTCCGCTCACCACCAGATCGTGATCATCGGCGGGGGCACCGCCGGGATCACCGTCGCCGCCCGGCTGCGGCGCGCCGGGGCCCCGGACGTCGCCGTGCTCGAGCCGTCCGCCACCCACTGGTACCAGCCGCTGTGGACGCTGGTCGGCGGCGGGCAGGCCCGACTGCGGGCGTCCATGCGCACGCAGGCCGAGGTGATGCCGCCCGGCGTGCACTGGCTGCACGAGTCCGCGACCGGCGTCGACCCACAAGCCCGTACGGTCGCCACCGGCTCCGGCCGCACCATCGGCTACGACCGGCTCGTGGTCGCGCCGGGCCTGCGCCTGGACTGGGGCGGCGTCCCGGGGCTCGCCCAGGCCGTCGGGCACGACGGCGTCTCCAGCAACTACCGGCCCGATCTCGCCCCGCTGACCTGGGAGTTGATCCGCTCGATGCGGAGCGGGACAGCCCTGTTCACGATGCCCTCGGGGCCGGTGAAGTGCGGGGGCGCGCCGCAGAAGATCGCGTATCTGGCGGCCGACCACTGGCGCAAGCGCGGGGTGCTCGACCACATCCGCGTGATCCTCGTCCTGCCCGAACCGGCCATGTTCAAGGTGCCGGTGTATTCAAGGGAGTTGGCCGAGACGGCCCGGCGCTACGGCATCGAGGTCCGCCTCCAGTCGGAACTCACCGCGTTGGACGGCGCGGCCCGCGAGGCGGTCGTCACCGACCACGCCACGGGTACGAAGGAGACGATCCGCTACGACCTGCTGCACGCCGTGCCCCCGCAGGCCGCGCCCCGCTGGATCGCCGAGAGCCCCCTGGCCGACCCCGACTCGCCCTTCGGCTACGTCCGCGCGGACCGGGCGACGCTCCAACACCCCGACCACCCCGAGGTCTTCGCGCTCGGTGACGTCGCGAACCTGCCCACGTCCAAGACGGGCGCCGCCGTCCGCAAGCAGGCCCCCGTCGTGGTGGACAACCTCCACTCCTCGCTGCGCGGCCGCCCCCTGACGGCCCGCTACGACGGCTACACCTCCTGCCCCCTGGTCACCGCGCGCCACAAGATGCTGCTCGCGGAGTTCGACTACGACCTCGAACCGGCGCCGTCGCTCCCCCTCATCGACACGACGAAGGAGCGCACCAGCATGTGGTACCTGAAGCGGTACGGGCTGCCGCAGATGTACTGGAAGGGGATGCTCAAGGGATACGTGTGAGGGTGGCCCGCATGAACGGCACCCAGCCGCCGTCGTCCTCGGGCCTGTCCGAGTCGCAGGTGATGGTGCCGTCGGCGGTCAGGGTGCGGGTCATGCGGGCGGGGCCGGTCATGACCAGGGAGTCGCCGTGGAAGTGGCCCTTATAGGTGCTGTCCGTGTCGTCCCAGGCGCCGAAGCTGTTGAAGTAGCGGCTGCGGAACCGGCCCTTCTCCACGTCGTAGTCGAAGAACTCGTACCCGACATCGGCGATCTTCCGGCCGCCCACTTCGAAGCCGCCCTCCCACCGGTGCAGCAGGAAGAAGCCGCCCTCCATCCACTCGAAGGTCTCGGTGGCGGACATCTCGGCGCCCGGCCCCATCGGGGTGTCCTCGGTGCGCCCGGTCATCTGCCAGGTGCCGACGAGGAAGTCGAGGCGCTTCAGCTCCGGGGGCGGGGACGGCAGCTGGAGTTCGGCGGCGGTTGCGGACATGCGGGGGGTTCTCCTGGTGCTGTGGGGGGCCGGGCGAAGGGGCGCGCGTGGTGCGCCGTGCGCCCGGCGCCGCCCAGTATGTGCAGGTGGCCCCCGGGAGGAGGCCGGGCCCAAGGGCCCTATTCGCCGCCGAAAGGCTGGGACCCCGAGGCGGGGACCCCGAGGGCGCCCAGCGGCGTCGGCGGCACCCGCGCCCCACGACGCACGGCTCCCCTCTCGTCCGGTAAGTCCCTTTCGCGGAGCACCCGTTGTCGGATCGCAACCGCACCGCCGCAACTACGTGCGCCCGCGACATGATCTTTGAACCCATGAGGATCACGACGCTGCGGATCACGACGCCGAGGATCACGACGCGCACATCGGTGGCGGCGGCCTGCGCGGCCCTGCTGCTCGCGGGCTGCTCCGGCGGCGGGTCCGGGCACGACGGGCAAGGGCCGGCCCGGCCGCCCGCGCCGCCCTCGGTGTCCAGCGAGCCGATCCCCGCGGGCAAGGGCAGCCACCTGCCCGACGACCTCAACGGCGACGGCCACCCGGAGCTGCTGGTGCCCGGGGGCGGCCCCGACCCGCAGACACCCGAGCGGCTGGCCGTCGTCTTCGGCTCGCGCCACGGCCTGGACCCCAGGACCCGGACGGTCCTCAACGCCACCAGCCTCGGGCTGCCCTTCGGCCACGTCGGCCACACCGACTACGGCAAGAACGCCGACCTGGGCTCCGGCGTCGTCCCCGCCGACCTGGACGGCGACGGCTACGCCGACCTCTCCACCACCTGGGGCGGCAAGCCCGACGGCGGCTCGGCAGGCGACGACTCCACCACCGAGGCGTACATCAGCTGGGGCACCCCCAAGGGCCCCCGCCCCGGCCGCAAGGCCACCCGGATCCAGCTGGGCGACCGCCGCGTCAACCTCGGACTCGGCCTGGAGCGGGGCGACTTCAACGGCGACGGCAAGCACGACCTGCTCGCCTACGCCGCCGACGAGGACGGCGACACGGAGCGGTTCTACGTCCTCTACGGCCCGTTCAGCCGCTCGGGCAAGCCCGCCAGGGTCACCCGGCACGGCGGGCTGCGGGACGCGGCCGACGACGAGGGCGTGGTCGTCGACGAGATCGCGCAGGGCCGGGCCACGAGCGTCGTGGCCCCCTCCTGCAACACCGGGAGCGAGGACGCCGACCTGCTGTTCGCGGCGGGGCCCTCGGGCCTCGGCCCGGCCCGCGAGCTCCCCGCGGGCGACCTGCCCGCCTGGGGCGACTTCGACGGCGACGGCCGCCGCGAACTGGCCGTCGCGAACGATCCGACCTGCGACTACTACGTCGAGGAGGAGTCCGGGCCCGACTGGCGGGCGCCCCGTGGGGCCGCGACCACGGTCAAGGTCCTCGACGGCACCCGGCTCTCCCGCACCGTCACCATCCCCAAGTCCGCCGCCCCCATGGCGACCGGAAACCTCGACGGCACCGGCCCCGACGAGCTCCTCATCGGCCACGGCGACCCCAAGGACACCCTGGAGGACCCGGCGGGCGGCTACACCACGCTCGGCGTGACGGTTCTGCCCGGCGCCCGCTCTCCGCACGCCCTGCCGCACGTTCCCCGCAACACCGCGCTCGACACGGTCCGGGACTTCGACGGCGACGGCCGCGACGAGGTCGTCCTCCGCAAGGGCGCGAAGGTGTACGTCATCGACGGCAGGTCACCCGGGCGGCCGCCTGTCCTCCTCGGGCGGTTCTGACGCCGCGAGCACCGACGGGCCGGCGACCGACGACCGGCCACCGGCTCCGGGCAGGGCTAGGGCCTGTCCGGCGGATCAGGCCGCATGATTCCGAGCTGTGCCGTCCGTCGCTGGTGAGCGGGCTGTGGTGCGTCGAGATGCAAGGCGGAGGAGGGCGACAACGCGGAGCGTTGGCAACCGACGACAACGCCGCAGATCGGCGTGGCACAGCCCGCGACCGCGGCAAGATCCGCCGGACAGGTCCTAGTCGACGCGTGAAAGCCGCGGCAGATGCAGGGACTTGGTGATCGCCGCGAGGCGCAGCGCGAGGACCAGCCCGGCGGCGGCGTACGTCGTGACGGTCGAGGACGCGCCCGCGAAGTGCAGGACCTGGTAGCAGGCGGCCCCGGCGAGGGCCGCGGTCGCGTAGACCTCTTCGCGCAGCAGCAGCGGCGGGAACTCGCCGCAGAGGACGTCGCGGATCACTTCGCCGGTCACGCCGGTGAGCACGGCGAGGATGATCACCGCGAGCGGGGTGACGTGCGCCTCGACGGCGGCCTGGGCACCCATGACGGTGACCACGGAGAGGCCGATGGCGTCCACCACCATCAGGCTGCGCTGCGGCAGCTCGCGGCGGCGCAGGTAGAGCATGGTGGCGACGCCGGTCACGGCGATGACCGTGAGCAGCTGCCAGTCGTGGGTCCAGTAGAGCGGGTGCCGGTCGAGGATCAGGTCGCGCAGGGTGCCGCCGGAGATGGAGGCGACGAAGGCGAGGACCAGGCCGCCGAACGGGTCCATGCGGGCGCGGTGCGCGGCGAGCACGCCACTGGCGGCGAAGGCGGCGATGCCCACCAGGTAGAGGGTGTGCAGCATCAGCCGGTGACCCCCTTCGCGACCTTCGTGACCTTCGTGACCTTCGTGAGCTGTGCGGGCTGCGGGGCCGTCGCGGTCCGCGCGGGCTTCACCGCCTTCACGGTCTTCGCGGCCCTCGTGGTCTTAGCGGCCCTCGTGGTCTTCGCCGTGCTCGTGCCGCGGCGGCGCAGCAGTCCGAGCACCCCGGCGGAGGCCAGCGCGGTCGCACCGAGAGCGGACGCGTCGAGGGCCGGGTCGGACGCGTCGGCGGGGCGCGCCTGGGCGTGGGCCATGGCGGCCCGGTCGTGCCCGTGCGGGGCCGCCGTTCCGTCGCCGGTGTGCAGCGCGAGTACCGCTGCGAAGGCGACGACTCCCGCGGCGACCAGCCACCACCAGGGGTTGCGCGCCATGTTCATGCCCTCAACGATCCGGGTCGGGCGCGGGCTCGCGCCATCGGCCGACCGGTCAGAACCGATCGGCCGAAAGGACCAGAAAGCCCAGGTCACGGGCGTCCGGACCCGGACCCGGGTCCGGACCCCGGGGAGCTCACTCCGCCCGCAGAAACGCGCTCGTCGACACCGTCCCCACCATCCGCAGCCGGGTGCGCCCCGCCAGGTGCCGGTCGGTGGCCTCCTGCACGCCCTGCCACTTGGCGTCGCCGTAGTCGTCCATGACCACGATCGCCCCGCTCGCGGCGATCTCCTCGGCCCACTCCAGGTCTCGGGCGACGCCCTGCGCCGAGTGGTCGCCGTCGATCACGATCACGCCGTAGCGCCGGTCGGAGAGTGCCGCGCGCACGTCGGGGTCCTCGGAGAAGCCGCGGTGCAGCCGCACCCGCTCGGCCCGCACGCCCGCGTACGCGAGGTTGGCGCGGATCACGTCCTCGGTGACGGGGGTCCCGGACGGGTCGTGCGTGATGGCCACGCCGGGCTGGAGCTGGACGGGGGCGATGGGGTCGACGATGGTCAGCCGGTAGCTGAGGCCGCGGCGCAGCAGCTGGCGGGTCATGCCGCCCGCGAACAGTCCGTACAGGGTGCCGATCTCCAGGAGGTCTCCGCCCGGTGGGTCGAGCAGCGGGGTGGTGGCGAGCTTGCCGAGGATGTTCGCGGTGGAGCCCGCGATGCGGCCGACGCCGCGTGACTCGAGTTCGACGAGGGTGCGGTATGCCTGCACGGTCTCGGCGTAGGCGCCGTCGCGGCCGGTGACGGCGGCGATGCGGGCGGCGAGCCGGTCGATGTCGGCGCGGCTCGGCATGCGGTGGCCCGCGCGCCCGTCCCGGCCGTAGAGCATGTCGAAGGAGTGCGGGCGCAGGTGGGCCTTGGTCAACTCCTCGCGGGTGGCGGTGAGTTCGCGGCGCAGGGCGGCGATCTCATGGCGGGCGGTGCGCAGTCGGCGGTCGATGCGCCGGTCGAGGAGGTCGAGGGCGGGCTGGAGGAGGCGGCGGCCGGAGCGGGCGCCGAGGGAGAGCGTCGTGGGCGTCGTGGGCGTCGTGGGCGTCGTGGTCATCGGGTTGCGGTTCCTTTGAGTCGGTCGAGGTGGTGGCGGGCGGCGGCGAGCAGCCGGGACGTGGGGGTGCTCGGGGGCGGGGCGCCGGGCAGGCCGAGGCTGCGCAGCCGGCGGCGTTTGAAGTACGGGGCGGTGGCGGCGTCCAGGCCGAGGCCGCCCTCGCTGTGCGCGGCGAGGAAGCGTTCGCCCTGTTCGCGCAGGTGGGCGCAGCGCTGGGGCTGCATGCAGTGGCCGACGGCCGCGAGCAGCGGTTCGACCTCGGCGCCGATGCGGGCCGGGGACAGGTCGATGGGCCCGACCGGGCGGCCTGCTGCGGTGTCGTGTTCCAGGTCGGGCAGGAGGGCGCGGGCGAGCGTCGCTGGGATGCGGTTGCTGTTCTCGTACGGGGTGAGGCGCTCCAGGAGCAGGTCGGTGCCGACGGTCGCGGTGGGCACCCGGTGGAGCACGGCGGTGGTCAGGAGCGCCGTGGAGAAGCAGCCGACGACGAGGGCCGGGCGCAGCCGTCGCACCAGGCTCTCGGCGAGTACGGGCGCCTCGCAGACGGTGAGCGTGATCCCGCTGTCGTCGGCGGCGCGGTGCAGGGCGCGGGTGACGGCGGGCGGGGCGGCGGGGTGCGGTTTGAAGACCGCCTGGCGGTGGCCGTGCGCGGCGGCGGCCCGCACCATGCGCGCGTACAGCTCGTGCTCCTCGGTCTCGGTGAGGATGCCGGTGGCGGCGAGGTACTGGCCGAGGATGAGCGCGGCGCCCTGCGGATACTCCCCCAATGACGGGGCGCAGAAGGCGAGTTCGTCGAGTACGGCGGTGAACTGGGCGTCCGGCACCGTCTCCGTCGGGATGTCGTGTTCGGACAGGAGCAGCGGCCACAGGCCGGGCACCAGGTCGGGGTGGAGGAGGCGGCGGATGCGGCCGTGCAGGGTGTGCGGCAGGGCGTTGCGGGTGGGCCCGTAGCTCATCAGGCCGTCCGCGTAGAGGTCGACGGGGCTGTCGGGGAAGAGCGCGGCGATGGCGCGGGCGGGTTCGGTCTGGATGGATTCCAGGACGAGTTCGACGGGCTCGTCGGCGTCGAGGAGCCAGGTGGTGCGCAGCAGCCGCTGCCAGGCGGGCACGTCCTGGGCGCGGGGCGACCAGGCGGCGGGGTGGTGCGGGTGGATGATCTCGTTCCAGTGCGCGACGCGGTCGAAGCGGGCCCGCAGCCGCTCGAAGCCGGGCAGCCGGGTCGGCGGCGGGATCACTTCGGGGTTGCCCGCGTTGTGGGTGACCAGCAGGATGCGCGGGCGGGCGCCGGCGCCGCCGAACAGGCCCGCGTCGAGGGCCGCGGCGAGGGTCGCGGCGCCGTAGCCGGTGGAGACGGCGAAGACCTGGCTCATGCGACGGCCTCCCGACGGGCGCTCGCCAGGCCCCGGTTGAGGACGCCGCGCACCCCGTACAGCGCGCGCAGCGCGGCGGCCCGGTCCGGCGGCAGGGTGCGCAGGGTCTCGCGCAGGGCGGCGCGCGGCAGCCGGTCGAGGGCCTCGCGGGCGCGCGCCGGGGTGCGGCGGGCCACGGCCGGGGCGCAGCGGTCCAGGGTGTGCAGCTGCGCGGCCATGATGGAGCAGTAGGTGCGGACGGCCTTGGGCAGCAACTCCTCGTACCGGGCGTCCTGTTGGAGCTGGTCGAGGAGCAGGTCGAAGGCGCGGAAGAAGTCGAGGCGGCGCTCGTCGCCGGTCTGGGTGAGGGAGCCGGGCAGTCCGCGCCGGTAGCGGACGCCGTCCAGGGGCACCACGGCGTAGCTGCGGGCCTGTCGGTGCAGGCGCCAGATCCAGGGCCGGTCCTCGGTCATGCGCAGCCCGGGGTCGAAGCGCAGCACGCCGCGTTCCAGCAGGGCCCGGTCGTAGATCCCGGCCCAGGCGTACGGGTAGTCGGTCATCGTGGTGCGGTCGGCGGGCAGGATGCCCGAGCGCGGGTCGAGGACCTGGTGGCGGCGCGGTTCGGGGGCCCGGTGCAGCACCCGTTTGCGGCCGGTGACCTGGACGTGGTCGGTGCGCACGAACTCGCAGGCGTAGCGCTCGATGGCGGCGACGAGCCGGTCCAGGTGGCCGGGGGCCAGCCAGTCGTCGCCGTCGAGGAAGGTGAGGTAGCGGCCGCGGGCCGCGTCGAGGCCGGTGTTGCGGGCGTCGGCGAGGCCCCGGTTCTCGGGGTGGCGCAGCACGACGCAGCCGGGCAGCCGCGGCCGGTGGTGCGCGATGACGTCGGGGGTGCGGTCGGTCGAGCAGTCGTCGACCAGGATGAACTCGTAGTCGGAGCGGGCGTTCAGGAGCAGGCTGCGCAGGGTCTCGGCCGCGTACGCCTGGACGTTGTGGAAGGGGACGACGACGGACAGCTTCACGTTCACGGGCAGCGACGCTAGGTGCTGGGCACCGCCCGGCACGCGAACGGGCACCCCCCGGGCACCGGCCCGACAATCGGCACGGCCCCCGGGGGTTCGCCGCCCGTTCACCCGTGGATCATGCCGCCCTCGCCGGGGTGCCGCCCGGCGCCCGCGCCCCGGTGGGCCAAGCCCACTAGTAGGGACGGCGGGGCGGCGAGGGGCCGGACACTCGCGCGGAGGACAGGTGCGCCGTACGGAGGTTGACGGACCGTGCGACGCGGGGGCTCCGGGGCCCGAACGGCCGTCGCTAGCCCGCCAGTTCGCCCAGCAGCTTCCAGGTGCGCAGCCGGGCCGCCTCGCCCGCCTCCTCCGTCCCGGCGAACACGACCTCCGTGGCCCCGGCGTCCCGGTAGCGGCGGATCTCGGCGGCGACGGTCTCCTCGTCGCCGATGACGGCCACGTCGACGGCGCGCTGCCCGCCGGAGAGTTCGATGGCGCGCGCGTACGACGGGATCTGCTCGTAGAAGGCGAGCTTCTCGGCGACCCGCGCGCGCACCGCGTCGGCGTCGTCGGTGACGACACCGTGGACGAGTGCGACGACGCGCGGCGCGGGCCGTCCGGCGGCCTCGGCGGCGGCGGTGAGGGCCGGGACGATGTGCTCGCCGAGCGCCTTGGGACCGGCGAGGTAGGGCAGGATGCCGTCGGCGAGCTCCCCGCTGACGCGCAGGGCCTGCGGGCCCATGGCGGCCACGAGCAGCGGCACGGGCGGCTCGGCGCCGGGCACGGTCGCGGGGAGGGGGGTGGCGGCGCGGATCAGCTCCCCCTCGAATTCGGTGGAGCCGGTGTTGATCAACTCCCTGAGCACGGTGAGGAATTCGCGCAGCCGCGCCACCGGCCGCTCGAAGGGCTCCCGGAAGGCGCCTTCGGCGATGAGCCGGGAGCCGAGGGCGAGCCCCAGGTGGTAGCGGCCGTGGGTGGCGGCCTGCGCGGTGAGGGCCTGGCTCGCGACGGTGAGCGGGTGGCGGCCGAAGACGGGGATCGCCGAGGTACCGACCTCCAGGCTCGGGACGGCGCGCCCGACGAGGGCCGCGAGCTGCGGCGAATCGGCGCCGAGGGTCTGCCCGAACCAGGCCGTGCGCAGCCCGGCGGCCGCGGCCTCCTCGGCCTGCCCGAGGACGGCGTCGATCTGGTTGGCGGTGCCCGCCGGGGCGTTGAGGGAAACTCCGACTGTCATGTCACCTCGCAACAGCGGGAGTTGGGGCGGCATTCCGGGACGCATGTGACAGTCGTGTTGCGCGCTGCCGTCAACCGCTCGTCAGGGTCATGCGGCCCGCCGGG
The DNA here is from genome assembly GCF_042740175.1 of Streptomyces sp. NPDC059009. Lineage (NCBI taxonomy): Bacteria > Bacillati > Actinomycetota > Actinomycetes > Kitasatosporales > Streptomycetaceae > Streptomyces > Streptomyces sp. NPDC059009. The sequence goes on from NZ_JBHYJB010000060.1 coordinate 21,721, forward strand.
CCTTCGACGGTGGCCGTGAGCGCGGGCTGCCGCGCCTGCCGTACGTCGAGACGGGCGCCGATCGCGCGCAGGTGGCGGGCCGTCGTGGCGGGGTCGGGATGGGCGCCGGTGAAGGCGAGCAGGTTCGCTGCGGGCAGGCCGCGGTCGCAGGGGTGCGCGGTGGCGCCCCAGTCGATGAGGAAGGGCAGCACGCCGGGGGCCGCGAACGCCACGCTCCAGCTGAGGAGTTCACCCTCGGGGGTGCGCCGGGACATGGGCTCGGCGTCGCCGGGGTCGTAGCCGTCGCGGCGGGCGGCGGCCACGAGTGCGGCGATGTCGTCGGTGCGGACCGCCCATGTCACCAGGGCGGGCCCGGTGAGGGCGTCGATGCCGAACAGGCGCGGCTGCGCGGGGGCGGGCTGCCCGGGGTCCGGGCCGACGATTTCGAGGTAGCGGCGACCGCCCAGGCCCAGCAGGTAGTTGCGGGTGCCGAGGCCCAGGTGCCGGCCGCCCTCGACGGGACGGACTCCGGTGCGGCGGTGCGTATCGGCCACCGTAGTCTGAAGATCAGGGGTGGCGTAGACGAGATGATCCAGTTCCGCGTCGGGCGTCTGCATGAGGGCATGAGATCACGCGACCACACCACCCCCACCGGCAGGGCCGGTGCGTTGCGCAACGACCAAGTACAGAAGGGGACTTCATGCCCGCGACACAGAAACAGCCATCCAGACGCGCCGACCGGGCGCTCTCGCTCGGCGCGCTGCCCGTGGCGGCGACGCTGCTCACCGGCGTCGTCGCGCTCTACATCGCGCTCGTCGCGTTCGGCAACATCACCGACTTCGACAGCAACCAGCAGTTCGTGCGTCACGTCCTCGCGATGGACACCACGTTCAAGGACGACGACCTGATGTGGCGGGCCATCGAGTCGACGGCGCTCCAGGACACGGCGTACGTCGCCATCATCGTCTGGGAGTCCCTGGCGGCCCTGGTCCTCATCTACGCGACCGTGCTGTGGGGCGGGGCGCTGCGCGGCGGCGACGCGCGCCGGGCGAGGCAGGTCGGCACGGTGGGCCTGTTGATGCTGCTGCTCCTGTTCGGCGCCGGGTTCATCGGCATCGGCGGCGAGTGGTTCGCCATGTGGCAGTCGAAGGACTGGAACGGGCTGGACGCCGCGACGCGCGTCATCACGCTCACCGGGATCGTGCTGCTGGTCACGCATCTGCCGTCGGCGACGGCGGTGGAGCGGCAGCGGGACTGACCGGGGCTGCCATGCCAGGTCAGGCCGAGAAGACGAGCAGGTCCCGGGCGGCATCCACCTGGTCCGGGGAGAGCTCGGTGTAGGCGATCACTTCGGCGGGTCCGGCGAAGCGGCCCAGTCGCTGTCGGACCCGTACCAGCTCTTCGGCGTCGTGCGCCGTCCAGCCGACGTGCTCGACGAGGACGGCGGCGGAAACCGCGTTCACGTCGACGAGCCCGCCGTCGTCGTAGGTACGGGGCAGGTCGGGCCGGCCGATGCGCAGATCGCGGGCCACCGCGGGATTCCCGGCCAGCATGGCGCGGGCCTCACGCCGTCGGGCCTCGCGGGCGACGGCGCCCTGCAGGGCCTGCCGGTTGGTGTCCTTGACCGTGGTCCCGTCGCGCAGCATCAGAAAGGCGACCACGGTGTGGACGAGGCCGCAGAACCAGACGGCGACGAGCAGCCAGACCCACGCGTTGTCGCTCTCGTCCTCCGGAATGAGGATCAGCGAGGCCAGCGCCCCGATCGCGTAGGCCGCCGCGCTCAGCCCGTGCGTCCACCGCCGGGTGCGCACGGCGAGCCATCCGAGGGGCAGCCAGGAGAGCAGGCCGACGGACAGCAGCGGCACAAGGCCCCACAGCAGCGCCCGCCCGGCGCGCGGCCGGTGCGGGGTCGGCAGGTCGGCGGAGGGCGCCAGATGCTGGGGCACGTCCTGGGTCAGGTTCTGGGTCATCTCCCTGGCAACCTATGCAACGCCCGCGGCCCTCGGTCCGGGACTTTGGTCCCGTGCCGCTCTCCGATGGACCTGATCCCGCCAGGTGGCATGCGGAATCCGGGTCGGACACGGCCTAGGCCGCGACCTCGAGTCCCGCCCCGGCGAAGCGCGCGCGAGCCGCCGCGAGGGCCGTGGGTGCGGGAGCCTTCGCGGGGACGGGCGGCGGCGTGAGGTTCAGCTCCTGGTAGGAGTCGCGGCGGCGGGGGCGGCAGGGGCGCACCTCCACCGGGCAGCCCAGCTCGGTGGCGAGGCGGGCGGCCGCGTCGACGGCGCCCGGTGCGTCCGTCACGCCCGGCACCAGCAGGTACGACAGCCGCAGCGGCACCCCGTGGGCGGCGGCGCGGCGGGCGAAGGCGAGGGCGGGCCCGGCCTTGCGGTGGTGCAGCGCCCAGCTGCTCCGCTCGTCGGGGGTGTGCAGGTCCAGGAAGACCTCGTCGGCGGCGTCGAGCACGGACAGGGGGAGCGACGCGGGGACCTGGCCCGAGGTGCGCAGGACGGTGCGCACCCCGGCGGCGCTGAACAGCGCGAGGGCGGACGCGGTGAACGCGGGCTGTGCGAGGGGTTCGCCGCCCGTGAGCTCCAGGCCCTGGCCGCCCCGGAGCTCGGGCAGCCGAGGAATCGCGCGCTGCAGCAGCTCGACGGCGGTCGGGCGCTGGGCACCGCCCCGGTGCCAGGTCTCGGGGTGCTCCCCGTAGGGGCAGCGCACCGGGTCGCCCGCCATCCGCACCGACATCAGCAGCCCGCGCTCGCGGTTCCGGGCGTCGTACAGGATGGAGTGGACGAACCCGGCCTCGCCGCGCGGCGGGCCGCCGGCTGCCGTCTCCCGGGCGGGTGCGCCGGGGTGCGCGGCGCGGCGGGGCAGGAACGGCATGGTGCCTCCAGACACGTGGGAACCGTGGGACGTCTTCGGGTCCACGTTCCAGTGTGCGCCGCGCCGCGCCGCGTGAACCGGTGCTACGGGCCCTGGTCGCCGGGACGTTGGGGGCCGTCGGCGCCGAGTCCTTCGGCCCCCGGTCGAGCCCGTGACCAGACCCTTGAGCGGGTCTGATCAGCCCTTCGTCCGCCACGTGCGCGTCTCGGTCAGGAGCTTGCGCAGCTGCGGGTCGCGGACCGACCGGGTCGGGTCCGTGGCGCGGACCGTGACCGTGTGCGGGCGGCCGTCGGCGGGCACGCCGAGCACGCGCGGGGTCGGGCGGGCCGCATCCCGGGCCGCCACGGACACCGGGTGACCGTCGACGTACCAGCGCAGGCGCACGCCCTCAGCCGCGCGCACGGCGAAGCGCTGGTCGCGGCCGACGGCGGAGCGGGTCGTGGGCGTGGCACCGGTGAGGACGGGCGCGTGCCGGTGGAAGCCCGCGATCATCGCTTCGCGCCCGGGCAGGTTGAACTCGCGCCCCAGCGTCCGCATGATCGAGTTCTCGGTCGGCCGGTTGAGCCCGTGCGCGTGGTAGCCACCGCCTTCGTACGCGCCGACGGCGCCGCCGTCCGGGGACGTCTGGCCGATCCAGCGGTACCACTTCTTCTGCTGCGCGCTCATGTCGGCGGCCGACAGCGTGCTGATGTTGGAGTCGCCGGGCTCCGGCCCGGTGTAGCTGCTGTCGTCGTACCAGTACTCGTCGGCGAGCTTGCCCAGGGAGTGGCCGGTCTCGTGGATGGCGACCTGGTCGGACTGTGCGTGGTCGGAGGAGGCGGTGGCGATGCCGTCGTAGCCGGAGGGCGAGGTGATGTCGTTGTAGCCCGCGCCGCCGTACTTGGTGGAGTTGGCCAGGACGATCACGAGGTCCGGGTCGGCGGCCTTCGACGCGTACGCCTCGACCTTGTTGGTGTCGACGCAGAGCAGCCGCTCGGTGTTGTCGCAGAAGAAGTACGAGCCGAGGGCGGTGTTCCTGCGGACGTCGGCCGTCGGGTCGCCGGAGACACCCGAGTCCCGCGAGACGGCGTCGACCGCCCACACGTTGAAGAGGTCCTTGTACGAGGCGTACGGCTCGACGGCGGCGACCTTCGCCCACTTGGCGCGCACGTCGGCGTGGAAGTCCTCCTGCTGCGAGGCGGTGTAGCCGTCGCCGACGAACACGACGTCGAGCTTGGATTCGACGGGGCCCTTCTGCACGATCGGGACGACGTCGCCGTCGCCCTTGATGGCGGTCTTCTCCTTCGCGGAGAGCGGGGCGGAGGCGGGGACTCGGGTGTGGCGGGGGTGGCCGTTCGGACCGGTGAAGTACTCGACGTTCTGGGTGGACCGGCCGCTCTGGCCGTCCGGCTCGTGGTCGGAGAGGCCGTCCGCGGCCGCGCCGGCGGTGGCGGCGAGGGCAGCGGCGGCGGTGAGGGCGAGGGCCAGGGCGGTGCGGGGTATCGAGGGCATGCGTCTGCGCATGGGTCCGTCCTTCCGGCTCAGGGCTGTAAGTGGGGGGTTAAACCGGGTTAAGCTGCGGCTCAACGTAGGGACTTGAGAGGGTTCCGGCAATGGTTCGGGCACAAGTGACCCTGGGGGCTGGTGAGTTCACGCCATCACGGGAACGGACGGGCACGACGGCCGGACGCACGCCACGCAGGGACGAAGGCGGTCAGGAACGTGACACCCACGAGCGGCGAGAAGCAGGACGCACGCGACACGCGACGGAACGGCCTACCGGCCGAGATCGGCCGCCGCGTCCTGCGCCTGCGCACCGAACGCGGGCTCACCCAGCGCGAGGTGGCCGAGCCCGCCTACACGCCCGCCTACGTGTCGACGCTGGAGTCCGGCAAGGTGCGCCCCTCGGAGGCGGCCCTCCGCCACCTCGCCGAGCGCCTCGGCGTCGACTACGAGGAGCTGGCCACGGGCCGCCCCGCCCATGTCGCCGCCGAGCTCCGCCTGCGCCTCACGGACGCGCGCCGCGCACTCGCGACGGGCGCGCCCGAGGACGCGGCCGCACTCTTCCGCTCACTGCACGCGGAGGCCGTCGAGCAGGACCTGGCCCCCGAACAGGCCGCCGCACTCCTCGGGTTGGCCGACTGCCTCCTGGAGTCGGGCGAACTCACCGAGGCCCGCGCCCACTTCGCGGCCGTGGAACGCCTCCTGTCGGACGAGCCGCTCCCCCACCGGGTCCCCGCCATCCGCGGCCGCGCCACGGCCCACCTCCTCGCCGGTGAACTCCGCTACGCCTGCTACCTGTTGGAGTCCACCCTCGACGAGCTCAACGTCTCGGGCCTGCACGACCCGGACGCACTGCTCCTCCTCTATACGGCGTCCATCGCGCCGTACATGGACATGGGCGCCCACGCCCGTGCCGCGCACGCCGCGGAGCTGGCCCTCGCTCTCGCGCCGGGCGTCAGCGACCCGGCCCTGGTCGCCTCGATGCACCGCGGGGTGGCCCGCACCCTCATCGCGGCGGGCCGCATCACCGAGGCCGACGCGTCCCTCGCCAAGGCCCAGGAGCTCTACCAGCAGCTGCACATCCGCACGGAGCTCGCCCACTGCCACTGGATGCGCGGCTATGTGCACGCCCAGGACGGCGATCTGGACCGCGCCGAACGGGAGTTGCGCACGGCCCACGACATGCTGGCGTCCAAGCGGGCGGCCCTGTTCACGGAGCAGGTGGCGGTCGAGCTGGCGGACGTCCTGCGGCGCCGGGGCAGGACGGAGGAGGCCCGCGGGCTGCTGCGGCCTCTCCTGACGTCCGAAGGCCAAGAGGCCGAGACGGACCGAGAAGGCCGAGACCCGCAAAGCACCGGCGGGGCGAAGGGCCGCGCGACCGGTGGCGCCCTGCACGCCGGCCGCGGTGCCGTGCACGCGGGCGGGGCGCATCGGCTCCTCGGCCTCATCGCCGAGGACGACGGCGACACGGAGGCGGCCGAGCGCCACTACCGCGCCGCCCTCACCCTGCTCCACCGCACCAGCGCGGCCGGCGACCTGGCGGACCTGTGCCGCCTCCTGGGCGACCTGCTGCGTCGCACCGGCCGGGTGGAGGACGCCCTGGACGCCTACCGCACGGGCCTCGGCCACCGGGCCGCCCCGGGCACGACGACGCTGGGGCCCGCGCCCGCGGCACCGCCGATGGGAGATCTCCCGAAACTCCCGGAACCCCCGGAACTCTCGGAACTCCCGGATCCCCCAGGACGCGCAGCTCCCCCAGATTCCCTGTAGGGACCAAAGACCCCCCAAGGACGGGACCTTGGTGTCGTGACGCGTTACCCCGGGTTCGTGAGGCTGATCGGGACAAGGTGAGCCGAGCCGAAGGAGTCGTCGCTCATGGAACCCGGCGCTGATCAGTGGCGCTCCCGCGGGGCGTGTGCCGCGGCCGACCCGGAAATCTTCTTCCCCGCGGGCTCGGGCAGCGCCGTGGTGGTGCAGACGGACCGGGCCAAGCGCATCTGCGAGTCCTGCGACGTGGTGGAGACCTGCCTGTGGTGGGCGATGGTCACCGCGCAGCCGCACGGCATCTGGGGCGGGCTCACCGAGCGCGAGCGACGCGAGATGGCCTGACGGCGCCGGCGGCAGGCCCTCAGCGGTCCGGCCCGGCGCGTCAGCGAGCCTGCCCGGCGCGTCAGCGGGCCTGCTCCGCCACCTCCAGGATCAGCTCCGCCACCTTCTCGGGCACGCGCAGCGTCGGGAAGTGGTCGCTGTCCGGCAGCCGCACCAGCCGGCAGCCGGGGATGCGGGCGGCCATCTCCTCGTTGCAGCGCACCACTTCGGGCTGGTCCTGCTCGCCGAGCGCCAGGACGCACGGCGTGCTCAGCTCGCCCAGGCGCTCGAAGACGGGGGCGTCGGGCACCTGGTGCGGGTGGTTGGCGAACCAGCCGCGGACCGCCGTCCGGAGCTGGCCGACCGCCACGGCGTCCTCACCCTGGCCCGCCCTGCCCCAGGCGCGCATGCCGAGGTCCACGATGCCGTCCATGTCGCCCGCCGTGCCGAGGCGCTCCAGCTCGGACATGAACTCCGCCGAGGTCAGCTCCGCGTAGCCGGTGACGCCGGGCACGAAGAGGGCGAGCCCGGCCACCCGCACGGGAGCGTCCACCGCGAGGTTCAGCGCGGTGGCGCCGCCCATGCTGGAGCCGACCACGACGGCGCGGGCGAGCGAGAAGTGGTCGAGGACCGCGATCAGGTCCTCGACCAGGGAGTAGCGGGTGGTGGGCGCGGGAGAGCGCCCATAGCCGCGTACGTCGTAGCGGATCACGCGGTGACGCGCGGTCAGGTACGGCAGCACCGGATCCCACAGGGTGGAGTCGCCCACCCCCGGGTGCAGCAGGACCAGCGGGCTGCCGTCGCCGCCCGAGTCGTCCGCCCAGAGTTCGCCGTCCTTGACCGTCACCGTCGTCTCCATGGCGCGAGTCTGCTGGGGATGCCGGCGGATCGCCAGCCCCTACTCGGCCACACGCTGCGGCTTCGTGCCCCGACCGCCTCCCCCGGCCGCCGTCGACCGGACCGCACGCCTTCCTCGACCGGACCTCACACCTCCGCCAGGTTGTCCCGCGCCGGATGCGTGTGCGCCGCCGGGCCGCGCGCGAACGTGCGGAGCAGGTTCTCGGTGACCCGGCGGGTCAGCGCGCCCGCGCGGGCGTCGAGGCCGTGGTTGGCGCCGGTGCTCCCGTCGCCGTGCGCGTCGAGCGCCTCCACCCAGCGCATGGTGCCGGACGCGAAGACGCCCGCGCCGCCCGGGAGCGTGTAGTAGGCGCTGTTCTGGTGGCTGGGGCGGCCCGCGCACATCACGGGCGAGTGGGCGAGGATCTCCATCGGCCTGGGGGTGGGGAAGTCGGTGTTGACCTTGTCGTACTCGACGCCGACGAGGTGCGGGAAGCTGTCGCCCGCCGCGACCCCGGTGCCTTCGAAGAGCCAGTGCCCGGGGTGGGTGACCACGTAGGGGGCGTCCACGGGATAGCCGTCGTAGATCACGCCGAGGAGGTCGCTCTCCGGGGCCGCGCCCGGCCCGGCGCGGAAGTCCACGGTGGCGGGCTGGCCGCGCCGGAACCCGGGGTCCTGCGCGTAGGCGCTCTTGTAGCAGACCACGGTGCGGTCGGGGCCGAGCTCGGTGTCCTCCAGGCGGATGCGCCGGTAGCAGCAATTGGCGCCCAGGATCGCCAGGTTGGTGCCCGCGTCCCGGGCGGCGGTGATGTGCGCGCGCTGCTCGGGCGACCAGTACTCGTCGTGCCCGAGGGAGACGACGGTGGTGGCGCCCTTCAACAGGTGGCGCTCGCGGGCCACATCGACGGTGGTGGTGTACGCGAGGGGCAGCCCGAGCCGCTCGGCCAGGGCGATGAGCGGAGCCTCGTACACGAGGAAGAGGCCCGCGCCCTTCTCGTAGCGGTAGGGCCGGTCGAAGGTGACGGCGAGGGAGCGCGAACCGTAGTGCCCGGACTCGCCGACGTAACTGTCGTATCCGCCCCAGCGGTTGTACGCCTGCCAGGTGGTGACGGCGTTGACGAGGACGGTCCGCCCGGTGGTGGCCGCCGACCGCACGGTGACCGGCACATAGCGCTGCCCGGCCGTGCCGTGCGCACCCCTCGTCGTCGCGCGCGCACCCCTCGCCGTCGCGCTCGCGTCGATCGCGTCGAGCCGGAGCAGGTAGCTGCCTTCGGGCCAGCCGGTGGTGTCCACGTCCAGGGTGCGCGGCCAGCGGGTGCGCACCGTGCGGGTCCGCTCGTCGAATTCGGGGCCCGGCTGCCGGGTGCCGCGCACGGCCTCCGAACGCCACACGAGGCGGGCGCGCGCCCCGCCGTACCAGCCCATGCGGTACGCGGACACGGTGAACCGGGCGGCGACGGTGGACACATGGAGTCCGAACGACTCCCCCGGCAGCACGCTGACCCGGTCCGCGTATCCCTCGATGGCGTGCGCGGGACCGGTCGTGGTGATGCGCCAATCGGCGTTGCCCGGACGGGAGTTCTCGGCGCGGGTGTCGAGCGGGCCGGGCCGGGGGTGGTCGGCCCGCCCGTTCGCGATCCGGGCGGCGGCGGGGCCACCGCGGCCGCCGGCGTCCTGGTCCGCGCAGCCGGCGAGCGCGGCGGCCCCGGCGGCCGCCCCCGTCGTCAGCGTCAGAAACTGTCGCCTGCCTGTGTCTTCTCCGCCGGACGAGGGCGCGTGGTGCGTCATGGCGGCACGCTAGGTCACCGACGCGAGGATCCAGGGAAGATCCGCTACGTGGCGGCCCCGCGCCCACCGATCTTCACCCCGCCCCGCGTGGGCGGCCGCCCGCTCGGGCCGCGGCGCCCCGGCCCGCCGACGCCGACGCGGTCAGCGCCTTTGGCGGTCCCGCCCCTTGCCGCCGCGGCGACGCAGCAGCAGCCAGGACGCGACCACCACGCCACCGCACACGAGGAGTGTGCCGCGGTGGTCCCGGGCGGCCGTGACGCCGCGTTCGGCCGTGTGCCGGACCGGCTCGGCGGCCTTGTCCTGCCACAGGTGGCCCGCCTGGTCCGCCCGCACCTTGACCTGGTGGGCGGTGGCGGTGGCGGTGTCCTTGACCGGGGTGGGCAGCTTGTCCTGCACCACGTGGGCGGCCTCGGTGGCCTTCGCCCTGACCTGTTCGGTCACCTCCGCGGTCCGGGCCCCGGCCTGGTCCTTCAGCTCGGCCGCCTTGTGCTGGGCGCGGGCCTTCACATCGGCCTTGGCGGCCAAGTCCCCGACCGTGCGGCCCAGTTCGTGCCGGGTCTGCTCGACCTGGTCCCGGAGCTGCTCGGGCGTGGCGGCGGACTTGTCGTGGGTCGGCTTCGTCATCGCCGTGCACTCTCCTTGATCTCGGCCATGTCGGCCTTGACGCTGTCGATGGTCTGCGCGGGGACGGGCGGCGCGGCCCGGCCGACCTCCTTCTTGCCCCGCAGGGCCAGGACGCCGCCGATCACACCGAGGACCCCGGTGACGATCAGGGCGGCGGCCCACACCGGGAGCGGGACGGCGAGCCCGGCGATCGCGGCGGCGACCAGAGCCTGCAGCGTGAGGAAACCCACCACCCCCGCACCGCCGAAGAGCCCGCCGCCCTTCCCATAGCGCCTGCCCTTCTCGGTCAACTCGGCCTGTGCGAGCCGCATTTCACCCCGCACCAGCTCGGTGAGCTGCTGGGAGGCCCGCTGGACGAGGTCGCCGACGTGCTCGGACGTGGTGCCCGTTCCGGGCCGGGAGACCGAGCTGGTCATGACCCGCCACCACCTTTCTCCGTCTGGGGTTTCGCTGTCGTGTCCCGCTGTCATGTCCCGCTGTCGTGTCCCGCTTGCGGGTTCCGCTGTCCTGAATGGCTGTGCGCGCCCTCCGCCCGCCTCTCGGTCACCCCCGAGTACCCGGCTCGGGCCGGATCACCCCACCGCCCTCCAGCTCCTGTCGGGCCTCCCCGGCGCGGCGCTCCTCCTCGCTCCACTTGCGGGTGTCGCGGGGCGGGGCGTACGGCTCCGCGTCCTGCGGGAGGCCCTCCGCGACGGCGCGCTGCCGGGCCAGCTCCGCGTCGAATTCCAGGCCGAGCAGCATCGCGATGTTGCTGATCCACAGCCACACCAGGAAGACGATCACGCCCGCGAGCGTCCCGTATGTCTTGTTGTACGAGGCGAAGTTGGACACGTAGAAGGCGAACCCGGCGGACGCGACCAGCCAGAGCGCCAGCGCGACCACGCTGCCCGGGGTGACCCATGCGAAGCCGCCGCCCTTCACGTTGGGCGACGCCCAGTAGAGGATCGCGATCATGGTCGTGACCACGACGACGAGCACCGGCCACTTCGCGATCGCCCACACCAGCAGTGCCGTGTCCCCGATCCCCAGCGCCTTTCCGGCCTCGTGGGCGAGCGCCCCGGTGAACACGACGATCAGCGCGCTGACCACGGCGAGGAGGAGCAGCACCACCGTCACGCCGACGCGCACCGGCAGCACCTTCCACACCGGCCGCCCCTCGGGCATGTCGTACACGGCGTTGGCGCTGCGGATGAAGGCCGCGACGTAGCTCGAGGCCGACCACACCGCGAGGGCGATGCCGACGACGGCCATGAGCGAGCCGATGCCGCCGCGCCCCTGCAGCTCCCGCACGGCGTCGCTGATGATGTCCCGCGCCGATCCCGGAGCCAGCTTCTTGATGTTGTCCAGGACCTCGTCCGTGGCCGACTGCCCGGCGAGACCCAGCAGGGACACCAGCACCAGCAGGGCCGGGAACATCGACAGCACTCCGTAGTACGTCAACGCCGCGGCCCGGTCGGTGAGTTCGTCGTCCATGAACTCCTTCACGGTGCCCTTCAGGACGGCGCGCCACGACCGCTTCGGCAACTCGATCGGAGTGTCGGGGCCACCGGTGGGGTGCTCGGGTTTCGAAGTCCGCTTCATGAGAGCGAAGTAACCCGGCAGGCCGCACCCATGCACCGACCGTGGACAGGGGCGGCACTCACCACGCCCACCACACCCCCGGCACTCACTTCGCTCACCTCGCTCACACCTGCCTCGGCCAGTCCTCCGCCTGGAACATCCGGGGGCCGCGGACGAGCCCGGCCGAACTGGCGTTGTCGGCGACGGTGTCGGGCAGGGTGATCCGCCAGTCGCGGATGCGGCTGTCGACGATCTCCAGGGCGGGCGCGACGGCTTCCCGCGGCGGTGCGCCGGGCGATGGTGCCCCGCTGGATCGTGTACGCGTCGGCGGTCTCCAGGCCGGGGAACGTCTCCGTCAGCGGTTCGAAGGGGGCCGCCCCCAGCCTGGCCTCGCGTCCGTCACGGGCGGTGGGCCGTGTCGCCCGAGCCCTCGGGGAGATCGGGGAGTTCACCGCGGAGCTGGCTGCGGGTGGCCTCGTCCTGGATGAGGAGCAACAGCAGTGAGGCCACCGTCAGTCCCGCCTCGGCGGGGTGGCGCAGGACCTTGCCGGGGTCGATGCGGTACGTGTTCCCACGGCCCTCTCTGACGTGGGAGAGATAGCCGTCCTGCTCCAGGTCCGCGATGATCCGCTGCACGGCGCGTTCGGTCAGGCGGCAGTGCACGGCGATATCGCGGATGCGGGCGCTGTGATCGTCCGCGATGGCGGCCAGAACACGCGCGTGATTGGTCAGAAATGTCCATCCAGTGTGTGGCTCAGGTGACCCATCCATGGGCCGAGTCTACGAGCGATCTTTCGTGTACCCAATGACACGAAGCGATTTTCATGTATTGGTTGACGTGTCCCCCATTGACGGCGACCGTTAGGGGAAGCACAGGCGGGACCCACTTGGGAGAGGGTGGTCATGCCAGAACTCTCGTACGGAAGGCATGAGTTGACGTCCGGGCAGCCCGCTCCGGACAGTGGCGCGGGAACGGCGCACCCGGCAGGCCGGGACCCGGCGGACGTGCACGAGCTGCGGACCGAGGTGGGCCAGCTGCGCCGGGCCATCAAGAGCCGTCCGGCGATCGACCTGGCACGCGGCATCCTCATGGCCTCCTTCGGCCTGAGCCCCGAGGAAGCCTGGGCGGTGCTGGTCAAGACGTCGCAGGGCACGAACATCAAGCTGCATCACATCGCCAGCGACCTGGTCGGCACGGTGCAGGGGCCGCCCCTGTCCGAGCTGGTCAAACAGCAGATCGCTGCCGCTGTCGGCGCCGTCCGCGCCATCCCCCCGGAGAACGCGGCCCCACCGAAAGGCCCTGCCGTGACCTAGTGACCCGAGCACTCCCGAGCACACCCGAACACACCGGTCGGATAGAGCAGTTGAGTGGGGCTGCGCGGGCTCCGTCTGTGGGGGCTACTTGCCGGTGGTGCAGATCGGGAAGATGGCGCCCTCGACGTAGGAGCCGCCCTGGAAGGTGTCGCCGGCGCGCCAGGTGTGGCGGTAGAGGTTCAGTTCCCCGGTGGGTACCTCGGTGGTGAGCTTGCCGCCGGTCACCGAGGAGGCCAGGCGTCCCTTGTTGACGCGCTGGGAGCCGGAGGCCACGGTCTGCCACTGGTCGGTGGCGGTGTCGTAGCGATCGAGGACGCTCACGATGTCGAGGTCGACGCTGGCGCCCACCTCGGGCAGCAGGTCGCCCAGGCCGCGCAGTTCGGCGTGGACATCGGCGGAGACGACGGTCTTCCCGGCGGCCTTGGCCGCGGCGGTGGTGAGGGTCGCGTGGCCATGGACGGTGTGCTGGATCGGGCACGCGATGACGGCGCCGTCGCCGTACTTCTCGTCGGCGCGGAAGAGCCCGCCGCCAACGCGGCCCGTTCGCGACGCTGCCTGAGGAGTGCACGAAGCAGTGCCCCACCGCCCGCGTGATGGGCGCCGCGGACGCCGCGTGGCGCGCCTCGCCGGCCGCCGTCACCATCGCCGACCTCGCCGCGTCGGTGGAGAGCGACAACGGCCCCGACGCCCTCCCGGGCATCGGGGCCCGGCTCACCGGGGCGCCCCGCTCATGAAGCCCCGGCCGGGCGGGGCGCCGTCCCCGCCAGTGGCGAGGAATCCTCGTAACGGATCTCGTAGACCCGCTCGGTGAACTTCCAGCCGTCCCCCGTGCGCTGGTAACGGTCGTGGTAGATCGCGTAGTTGAGGCCCCCACGGCCGTCCCGCAGCCGTCCGATCTCCGCCATGTAGGCGCGGCCGGTCGCGGTGTCGCCGTCGAGGCGGATCACGCCCGGGTGCGTGTTCTGCACGAGGAAGTCCACGACCTCCGGCACCCGCCTGCCCCAGGCGAGGATCGCCTCCCGGCCCTCCAGCTCGACGGGGATGCCGGGCATCCGCAGCACCCCGTCCGGGGTGAACAGCGAGGCGACGCGGTCGTAGTCGCGCATCATCGCCGCGTCGGTGAACTCCCCGCGCAGCGCCTCGATCTCGACGCGGTCCGCGACGGCCTGAAAGTCGCTCATCGGTCTGCTCCTTCGTGTCGTCCCCGTCTGAGTCCCGGTCCCCATCCCAGTAGTCCCAGTCCCAGTCCCAGTAGTACGACGACACAGCCCGCCGGAATGTGAGACGGCCTCGTGGGCCCCTCGCCCGGACCGGAGCTCAGGCCCCGTACTCCACCAGGCTCGTGGCCACCACGACCCGCTGGACGGGACCACCCGGGGCCGGGCCGCCGCCCGGCCCCCGCCCCCGCATCCGCTCGGCCAGCAACCGCCCTGCCACCCGGCCGAGTTCGTCGCTGTCGTAGGCGACGAGGGTGAGGGGCAGGCCGAGTGCGTCGGCGAGTTCGAAGTCGTCGAAGCCCGCGAGAGCCGGGGCCGTTCCGGTCGGGGGCAGCGGGCGGATCGCGCGGAACGCCCCGATGGTGTTGCGGTTGTTGGAGCAGAACAGGGCCGTGGGCGGGTCCGGGAGCGCCAGCAGGGCGGTCGCCGCCGCCGTCGCCTCGTCGGGGTCGGTCTGGCCCAGGCTCACGTAACGGTCGTCGGCCGTCAGGCCCCGATCCGCGAGCGCCGCCGTGTAGCCGCGGAGGCGCTCGGTGCCCGTGTAGACGGCGGGCGGGGGGCCGAGGAAGCCGATGCGGCGGTGGCCGCGCTCGATGAGGCGGGCCGTCGCGGCCCGGGCGCCGCCGAAGTCGTCGACCAGGACGCAGTCGGCCTCGAAGCCCTCGGGCGGGCGGCTCGCGAGGACCACCGGGACGCCCTCCGCGACCGCCGCGGCCAGGTGGCGCTGGTCGGCCGCCGCGGGCACGGCGATGATCCCGTCGACGCGGCGCGCGATGAGGTCGGCCACCAACTCCCGTTCCGCGTCCAGGTCCTGGCCCGTGTTGCCGATGACCGTCTTCAGGCCGTCCCCGGCGACGACCGAGTCCACGCCGAGGGCGAGCCGGGAGTAGAAGGGGTTGGCCAGGTTGGTGACGACGAGTCCCACCAGTCCCGTGCCGCGCCCGAGGCGGAGGCTGCGGGCCACCTCGTTGGGCCGGTACCCGAGCGCGGCGGCCGCGGCCCGGACCCGCTCGCGGGTGGCGGGCAGCACCCGCGGATCGTCCCGCAGCACCCGGGATGCGGTCATGGCGCTGACGTCGGCGCGCTGGGCCACGTCACGCAGGGTCGGCGCCTGAGCCTGAGCGGGAGCCGGGCCCCGCCCCCGCCCTTCCCCGGGCGCCCCCTCCTCCGAGTCGCGTCCGACGGGGCCGTCGCGTCCGTCGCGTCCGTCGGAGCCGAGCTGTTCGGGAGACTCAGGAGACTCGGGAGACTCGGGAGACATGGTGCCGTTGTCCTTTCCGTGCTCCGCCCGGCGGCCGGACGGCCGGGCGATCTGGTGCAGGTGGAGCGCCGCGCGACGGACTCCGGCCGAGCCGTGGCCGGAAGAACTCAGCGCCCTGCGGCCACATGTCTCGCCGCCCCGATCAGCGCGGCGTCCGGCCCGAGTTCCGCGGCGAGCGCCCGCACCGGAGTATCTCCCAGGCCGCTGCCCAGCGCGGGTCCGACCAGGTCCCAGGACGCCGCCATCGCCCCGCCGACGACGAGTACGGACGCGTCGAACCCCCGTATGTACGGGGCGAGGACCGCGCCCAGCGTGGTGAGGGTGTCCTCCAGGACGCGCCGGGCCCGCTTCTCCCCCGCCCGCGCCCGCGCCGCGACGTCGCGCACGTCGAGCCCCCGCGCGGCCACCCCGTCCTGCCCGTACCGCTCCAGGATCGCCCGCCGCGACACCGACGCCTCGAGGCCGCGGCCCTCGTGCTCGACCAGGTCCATGCGGCCCTGCGGCGGCACCCCGGCCCCCTCCCGGCGCACCGCCCCGTCCGCGAGGAACGCCGAACCCACCCCCGTGCCCAGGGTGATGCCCACGCACCGCCGGTGCCCTCGCGCGGCGCCCGCGCCCCACTCCCCCAGCGCGAAGGCGTGCGCGTCGTTGAGGAACAGCACGTCGGCGGGGCGCGGCCGGACGGTGTCGAGGAGCACCGACCGCACGTCGATGCCGTAGAGCGTGTCGAACTTCCCGACACCCTCGAAGCGCGCGATCCCCTTGTCGTAGTCGAAGGGGCCCGGTATCGCGACGCCCCACAACTCGCCCTCGGGCGCCTCCAGTTCGGTGGCGCACCGCACCACCGCGCCGAGGATGTCGGCCGCCGTGCCCCGCGCGTCGAGCGGGCGTCGCACGCGGTGGGTGACGCGGGCCCGGTCGGCGTCCACCAGGGCGGCCGACACATGGGTGCCGCCGATGTCCAGGACGGGGATCATGAGGCCGTGCGGTCGCGCACGAGGGCCTTGACGACCTTGGCCGGGCCGCCGTCCGCGGGCGCGGTGAGGCGGTAGCGGCCCACCGCCGCGGGCACCGTCAGTGTCTCGGCGTACGCCAGCGGGTGCCGGTCCCCCGCCGCCGTCTCCACCGTCACCCCGTCCCCCTCCACGACGTTCAGGACGTGGAAACGGCCCGCCGTGTCGTCCTCGGCCACGGCCCCCGCGTCCAGTGCGTAGCGCCGTACTTCATAGAACATCTCGTCCAGGGCGCCGAGGAGTTCCTCGCGCCAGCCCGCGCCCTCGCGCAGCGTGCGCGGCTCCTGGACGAGGTCGCGGGCGACCGTCTCGCCCCGGCGGTCCGTGCGGAGGTTCGCCAGGCCGTGCTCGTACGGGAGGGGGCGGGGGTTGCCGTCGGCGTCGGGGCGCAGCCAGTCGTAGAAGCGCAGGCTGTAGAGGTAGGGGGTGGCGCTGATCTCCAGGACGACGTTCCCGGCGCCGCTGGCGTGCGGGGTGCCGGCCGGGATCATGAACAGGCGCCCCCGGTCGGCGGGGAAGGTCAGGACGTGGTCCTCCGGGTCCATGGGCACCCCGTCGGTCACGGCCTCCTCGATCTCCTTGCGGAACAGGTCGAGGTCCACGTCCTCGCGCAGCCCGAGGAACACGCGCGTGTCGGGGCTGCCGAGCGTCATGTAGTACGTCTCGTGCTGGGTGTAGGTCCAGCCGAACCGCTCCCGCATGTACGCCTCTTGGGGGTGGCAGTGCACGGAGAGGTTGCCGCCGTCGACGGTGTCGAGGTAGTCGAAGCGGATCGGGAAGGAGGTGCCGAAGCGGGCGTGCACGGACGGGCCGAGGAGGGCCTGCGGGTGCAGGACGCACAGCAACTGGAAGGGGATCTCCGCCTGTTGGGTGGTGTCGGGGCCGATGAGGACGCCTGCCTCGGGGGCGATCAGTTCGTAGCCGAGCGCGGTGTTGCGTGCCGCCGCGGCGTCGAAGCCCAGCTCCCTCTCTGCCCAATGTCCGCCCCATGGAGTGGAGTTGAAGTAGGGGCGCGTGCGTACGGGGCGGCGGGCCAGCCCCGCCAGGGTGTCGCGGAGTCCGTTGCCGTCCAGGTGCACCGGCCGCCCGGGTTCCTGTACGTCGAGCCAGGCGTCGAGGCGTGGCGCCAGGGCGTCGCGGTGGCGGTCCAGCAGGGGCCAGTCCACGTAGAAGAGCCGTCTCAACTCGCCGCGCTCGCCCGGGAGTCCGAGGTTGCGGCCGGAGCCCTTCGCCACGGCCGCCTCGGCGTGGCGCTTGGGCAGGTCCGCGTACCAGAGGTGGTCGTGCGGGAGGAGCGCGGCGCCGGGCCCGTACAGCAGGAGGAGGCCCTCGGTGGGGCGCGGGGGGCGGGGCAGTTCCTCGAAGAGATCGCTGAGCGGGTTGTCGGCGAGGGGGCAGTAGTACGGGTCGTCGGGGGCGCCGTCGGTCCGGGCGCGGATCTCGGCCGCGGATGCGTAGTGCGCGCGGACGTCCAGGGCGCGCACCCGCGTGCCGCGTGCGGCCGGGCCCTGGGTGAGGCGGGCGGCGAGGGTGTCCCAGTCCACGGTGGGCGGTCCGTCGACGGCGACGGTCGCGGGGCCCTCGGGGAGCCGGGCGGCCACGGCGTCCCATCCGGTGGTCAGGGTGGCCCCCGGGGCCGGGGCGTAGCGCGGGTCGAGCCGGTACACACGTTCTCCTTCGGACGTACGTCGTGCGGGGTCGTTCAGGGGCGGGTCAGGAGGACGGCCGCGGTGCCGAGCGCGGGCACGTCGACGCTCAATGCGCCGTCCGTACAGGGGAGTTCGCGCTGGGGTGTGCCGAGGTAGTCGGCGGCGTGCGCCCGGGCGACCGTGAAGGGGACGCGGACGGGGCAGGCGGCGGGCTCCTCGGCGAAGGACTGGAGCCGCAGCAGCACCGTGCCCGGCTCCGGAGTGGTGGCGCCGACGAGGCGGACGCGCGGGTGGCCCAACTCGGCCAGGACATGGGTGTCCCGCGCGTCCGGTCCCGCCCCCCTGGCCCGTACGGCGCGCAGCGGCCGGCTGAAGGCCGCGGCGGTGCGCGGTCCGAGGCCGTCCGCCGAGCGCGCGCAGGCGAGGCTGTAGCGGAAGGTGAACTCGAACCCCTGGGAGCTGGGGAAGTTGGTGTCCCAGAGGTTGTTGTGGATCCAGGAGAAGACGGTGGCGGGCTCGTCGTGGCCGAGGGTCTTGGGGAACGGCGCGTACGGCAGCGCGATGTTGCCGAACTGGACGAGCGGCGCGTCCTGTGTGGACCAGGCCACCGCGAGGTCCGGCTCCGCGAGGGTCACCCAGCGGCGCACGGCCCGCATGTGCGGGGCCGAGCCCGGCACCACGGGGAGGGAGGTGCCGGTGGCGCCGCCGGATGCCTCCATGCGCACGTGCGGCTCGTCGAAGGCGAAGGGGAACGCGAAGTAGGCGCTCTCCTTGCCGAGCGTGGCGTCCTTGTCGAGGCGGTTCTCGATGTCGAGGCGCGGCACGCCGTGCGGCAGGGTGAGGGTGGTGTGCAGCCGGTTGGCGCCGGCCGGGCGCGTCTCGTACGTGAGGGTCTGAGCGGTCGCGGTGGAGCGGCGGGCGATGAGGGCGGCGGGCGGGGCGACGGCGCGGGCGCCGAGGTGTTCGAGCCGCTCGGAGGCGGTGGTGCGGCTGGAGTTGTGGTTGAAGGCGCCCGCGGTCGTGTAGCTGTCGTGGAGGTAGCCGTTGAAGCCGACGATGGCGTCGGCGCGGACGAGTTCGCGGCCCGTCGCCTTGTCGACGACCGACGCGATGCAGGCGTGCGCCAGGTCGACGCGGACGGCGAGGTGTTCGTTCTCCAGGAGGGTGGGGTCGGGGTGGGCGAGGGCCTCGGCGGCGGTCTCGGCGGGGTCCTCGCGCTCCGTGCCGCCGGTCGGGTTCCAGCCCGTGGCGGCCTGCACCACCGGGGACCCCGGCGCCTCTCCCCCCGTGGAGGCGTCGGCGTCCCCGGTGATGTCGAGCCGCACCGACCCGGAGGCCGGCACGTCCGCCACGCGCAGCACCAGGAAGCGCCCTGCGTCGCGGTGGTCGTCATTGCTCTGCGCCCGCTCCTCGTACGAGAGTTGCTCCCCGGTGCGCGCGTCGCGGACCGTCACCGACTGCTCCAGCGGCACGGTGCTCTCCGCCAGGAACAGCTCGACGACGTCGGTGCGCGGCCAGGAGCAGGTGTTGAGCACGTGGTACGAGGCGGTGGCGCCCCGTGCGGGCGCGAGGCGCTGGCCGAGACGGGCAGAGGCCCGGCGCAGCAGCGCGTTCGCGTCGTCGTGGGCGCGCATCGCCTGCCCGTACTTCCAGTGCCACTGGTGCTCGCCGCTGTGGCCGCCCTCGTCGCCGTGGGTCCAGGGGTCGCCGGCGCCCCAGGTGTGCTCGTCGAAGAGCGACACCGCTTCGTAGACCCCGGCGGCGTCCCTGCTGTCGTCCTCGGCCCCCGTGGCGCCGAGGACACCGGCGAGCGTCCCGATGGTCTGGGCGTCGGCGACCACGGACTGGGCGGTGCGCGCCAGGGACAGGGGCCGGGCCCCCGAGCCGACGCCGTCCACCCACCAGTCGGTCCAGTCGCCCTCGAAGGTGCGGATCTCGTCGCCGAGCCGGGCTTCGGCGTCGCGGAAGAAGTCCTCGTTGCGGGAGAGCCTCAGGCGCGGGTAGGCCCAGGTCTCGTTCCAGCGGCGCACGGTGTCGGCGATGATCCGGCGCGGCGGCGCGTTGTCGCCGAACTTGCCCTGGACGCGCAGGTGCAGGACGTCCCACGGGTAGGGCTCGCGCTTGATGTCCTCCTGGTCCATGGCCCAGCCGAAGATGCCGCCCCGGTACGGATACGGATTGTCGGCGAGCGAGGTGAGGTAGGCGGGCAGCAGGTCGTCGACGTCGGCGTAGCGGGTGTCGAAGCCGAGCAGCGGGCCCTCCATGTAGGCGAGGCCGTGCGGGGTGTCGGTGACCCAGACCAGGACGCTGTTGCCGCTGGGGGCGCGCCAGCGGAACAGGCGCGGCAGGCTCTCGCCGCCGACGAGGTGCGGCACCGAGCGTCCGGCCCAATTGTGCGCGACCGAGAGGTACTTGACGCCTGCGGAGGCGAGGGCGTCGACGAGTCCGACGACGGCGCCGGGCACATCGGTCTGCATCGCGGAGGTGAACTCGATGCCGTGCTCGGCGCGGATGTCGTGGGCCGGGCGAAGGAGTTCGTGGAGTTCGTCGGTGGAGCAGGTCTCGGTGTGCAGGTTGAACGGCAGGGCGGTGAGTTCGACGCGGCCCTCGCGGACCCGGCGCAGGAACTCCTCGACCTGTTCGGCGGGCCGGGCGTCGGCCCACTGCCGGAACGACCACAGCGACTCCACGCACCAGCGGAACCGGGACTCCTCGGGCCAGTCGTCGGTGGCCCGGGTCAGCTCCAGGCAGGAGTCGAGGAAGGAGAGGTGCTCGGCGAGGACGTGGCCCTGGGGGTCGGTGTAGCCGATGTCGAGGTGGGAGTGGTGGATCAGGTGGACGGTCCAGCGGCGCTGCGGGGTGAGCTGTACGTCGATGCCCTCGTCACCGCGGGGGAGGCTCACGGTGACGCGGGTGGCCGTCTCGACGGCGGGCAGGAGGAGGCGCACGGAGCGGCCGGGTCCCGCGATGCGCTCGGCGGGCAGCACGGTCCCGGACTCCGTACGGACGCTCAACTCGGCCGGTACGTCTGCTCCGTTGACGGGTTCGACGCGCAGGGACTGGAGCAGCGAGCCGTCGTCCGCGTACCGCATCAGGGGCTCCACGGTGAGCCGGAGCCCGGCGCCGTCGGTCCCGGCGGCTCCGTCCAGGGGCCCTTCCGCGCTCGCGGCGGCCGTGCGCAGGCTGGCGCGGATCCGGTCGTTGTCCCAGTCGGTGGTGCGGACGAGGGCCCGTGTCGTCATGCGGAGGTCTCCCGGCGGATGTGAGGGGTCAGCGGGCGTTGGCGGTGATGCCGCGCAGGAACAGGCCGCGGAACACCAGGAAGAGCAGCAGGGTGGGCACGGACACGATGAGGGCCCCGGCCAGGATGACGGGCGGACCGGCCGAGGAGTAGGCCGTGTTGAGGGTGGTCAGGGCCGCCATCACCGGCTGGACTTCGGGGCTGCGGCTGAGCGTGATGCCGAGCAGCAGGTCGTTCCAGACGGCCGTGAACTGGAAGATGAAGGCGGCGGCGAGACCGGCGCGCAGCAGCGGCACGTGGATGCGCCAGAAGATCCGGCGCAGGGACGCCCCGTCGATGAGCGCGGCCTCCGTCAACTCCGGGGGCATCGTGGTCATCTGATTGCGGATCAGGAAGAAGGCGAAGGGGATGGCCCACGCCGAGTACACCAGCATCAGGCCGAGCCGGGTGTCGTAGAGGTGGGCGTCGGCGTACAGGCCGAAGAGCGGGGCGAGGAACATCTGCAGCGGGAAGAGCGTGCCGGAGTAGATGAGCCAGAACCAGAAGGCGGGCCTGGGGATGGGCAGGATGACCACCGCGAACGCCGCCATGGCCGCGACGAGGACGGCGACGAGCCCGCACACCACGGCGTACAGGAGCGAGGACTGGAAGCTGTCGCCGATGCCCGCCTGGTCCCAGGCGGTTTTGAGGTTGTCCCAGATCGCGAAGCCCTGCACGGTCCACTCCGGCTTGCCCTGGTATTCGGCCGCCGGGGTCAGGGAGTTGACGACCAGGAGGTAGAGCGGGACCAGCCAGAGCACCACGCACACCGCGACGAAGAGACGCCGTACGGTCCGTCCCATGGGGTGCCCTCCTCAGCTCTCGTCCGCGGCGGCGCGCGGCATCTGGCGGCGCAGATACAGCCAGGACGAGGCGACGACGACCACCGAGAGGACCAGGGCGATCGCCGAGCCGTAGCCCACGTGGAAGAGCCGGAAGGTCTCCCGGTACATGCTCAGGGCGAGGGTCTCCGAGGAGCGCGAGGGGCCGCCCTTGGTGAGGACCCAGATCATGTCGAACGCCTTCAGGCTGTTCACGACGGCCATGCCGACCACGACGACGGTGACGGCCCGCAGCTGGGGCAGCGTGATGTGGCGGAACATCCGCCAGCCGCTCGCCCCGTCCAACTCGGCTGCCTCGACGGTCTCCTGGGGGATGGCGCGCAGCCCGATCGCGAACAGCACGACGTTCAGGCCGGTCGCCTGCCAGGTGCCGGCCACGATCATCGCGAGGGTGTTCTGCGGCCACTCCAGGAGCCACGCGTGCGCCCAGGAGTCGAGGCCGATGCCGCGCAGCACCTGGTTGACGGCACCCTCGGACGTCAGCATGAAGTTCCACAGGACGGCGGTGGCGGCCACCGAGATCGCGTACGGCAGGACGATGACGAGCTGCGCGAGGCCGCCGAAGCGCATGCGGTGCGTGGCGACCGCGATGAGCAGCCCGGCGAGGACCGGCAGGAGCAGCGTCCCGGCCACCCACAGCAGGGTGTTGAGCAGCGCGCGCCCGAAGACCGGGTCGTCGGCGAGCCGGGCGTAGTTGTCCAGGCCCGTGTAGCTGCTGGTGAAGCCGTTGTCCTCGAAGAAGCTGCCGTAGACGCTGCGGAAGAAGGGGTAGACGAGCAGCACGCCGACGAAGGCGAGGGCGGGCAGCGCCCAGGGCAGCGCGGCCACGGGACCGCCGAACCGGCCACTGGTGCGGGCGGCCTGGTGCGGGGTGCGCAGCGGCACCCGGCGCCGCCGGGCGCGCACCGATTCGGGCGCGCCGGTCGCGGCGGTGGTCACGGCCTCGGTCATGCCCCCTTCACCCCCTCCCCCTGCTCGGTCTTCTCGGTCTTCTCGGACTCCCGCCACACCTTCCAGGCGTCGTCGGCACGGCCCTGCATGGTGCGCAGCACGCTCCGGTACGAGGACGGGTTCAGCAGGAAGCCCGCGAGATCATCCACGGTGGCCTCCACCAGCTCGGGCGGGCCCTGCTCCCAGAAGCGGTTGAGCATCCGCAGCCGGTCGCCGCGCACCTTCTCGGCGAGGCCCGCGATGACCGTGTTGGGCGGGGCGACCCGCGGGTTGGGGCAGCCGTCCTGGAGGGTGTGCGAGAACGCCTTCATCACGCTGGGCCGCAGCCAGTTGCCCGCCGCCTTGACGGCCTCGGTGCGGTCGGGGCCCTTCACGGTGGCGACGAGGGCGCTGGACTCGAAGATGACGCAGGGGCGCGTGCGCGGTTCGGCCATGGGCAGCACGAACGCGCCGTAGTTCTTGCCGGGCTTGCCGCCCACCCCGCCGAGGATCCCGCCGAACCAGGTGCCGCACGCCACCATGCCGACCTTGCCGTGCACCAGGACGCCCGCCGCGTCGGTGTGGCTCATGTCCATGGGCGTGAACCAGTCCTTGTCGAAGAACGAGGCGATGGTGCGCAGGGCGCGTTCGGCGCGCGGGTCGGTGTAGCGGGCGCGGCCGTTCATCAAGTCGTCGTAGAACTGCGGGTCCTGACGGCTCAGCACTTCCTGGAACCAGATGAAGGAGGGCCAGCGGTCGGCGGCCGTGCCGTGCAGCGGCGTGATCCCGCTCTTCTTCAGGCGGGCGCAGACGGTCATGAACTCGGCCCAGGTGGCGGGCGGTTGGAGGTCATGGGCGCGGAAGACCTCGGGGTTGTAGAAGAGCACCCAGTACGCGAGGTTCATCGGAAGTCCGTAGACCCGGTCCTGGTAGGTGAAGGCGCTCCGCAGCGAGGCGTCGACCCAGCGCCTGCGCACGGCTGCGTCCCACTGCGTGCTCAGGTCGACGATGCCGCCGGTGCGGGCGAGGTCCTGGAGCCGGTAGCCCGACCAGTACTTGAGGAGGTCGGGGGTGCGGTCGGTGCGCAGCGAGGACTTGACGATCTGCTCGAACGACTCGAGGGACGGGTTGACCTGGGGCACCAGCTGGAGGGCGGCCGCCTGCTTCATCGCGGCGCCCGCGGCGGCCATGGGCTTCTCCCAGGCGGCGCTGTCACCGAGCACGGCGACCTTGCCCGCGGGCAGCCCGGAGGCCGAGCTGCAGGCGGTGGTGAGCCCGCCCGCGGCGGCGGCGCCGGCCGCGGCGAGGAAGGTGCGGCGGGCGAGCCGGGGCCCCGGCGACGACCCCACGGAACGACCTGACATGGGCGGCTCCCCCAGGCGTGAGTCGGCCCGGTGTTAGCGTTAACACGGGCGTCTTGGAGCTTCTCGGCACCGGGGGTGGATGTCAATGGCCGGGGCGGTTCGGGGACCGGCGGAGGTCCTCAACGAGCCATGTTCCAGGGTCTGTTGAGGACCGTGCCGCGGCAGGTCAGCGGTGTCACCCGCCGCCCAGGAGCTTCGCCTTGGCCGCCGCGAACTCCTCCTGCGTCATCAGGCCCTGCTGGACGAGGGCGGCGAGCTGGGTGAGCTGGTCGGCGAGGGAAGGCACAGGCGGGGCCGACGGGGCGGGCGGGGTCTGGGGCACCGACGGCACGGGCTGCGGCGGAGCCTGCGCCGGGCCCTGCCACTGTGTCTGGCTCTGTGCCTGCCACTGTGTCTGGCTCTGCGCCTGGCTCTGTGCCTGGAGGTCCTCGATCGCCGCGTTCTGGTCCTGCTCGTGCTGGGCCCGGCGGGCCACGCTCCGTCCGGCCGCGTAGGCCGTGCCGCCCACCAGCATGCCGCGCAGCAGCGGCGCTCCCGCGGGCCGGACCACCGGCCGCATCATCGGTCCGCGTCGCATGAACATCGCGTCAGCTCCCTTCCATCGCCGCCGCCGGGGCATCGGCCCCGGCCGCCGTCCGGTACGCCGCGCGCGCCTGCTCCACCCGGTCCGGCGGGATCCGCACCGACGCCGCGATGTGCCCGCCCGCACCCCGCACCGCCCGCGCGGCCCGCCCCGCCCACAGGTGCTCGACGAGGACGAGCAGCGCGCAGCCACCCGGCTCGAGGACGGCGGCGGCCTCCTCGGCGTCCTCCGGGCCGATCAGGTTGGGCTCTTCCTCGCGCCCGGCGAGGACGTCGGCGAACTCCTCGAACTCGTCCAGTTCCGCCCGGCTGGTGTCGCCCGTGGCGGCCTTGGCGACCACGAGGGAGTCCATGACCCGCACCTCGCCCGAGCGCCGCAGCTCGGCGAGGGCCGCGACCGCCCCTCTCCCGGGCCGCTCCCCGGGAAAGGCCAGGACCAGGAACTCCACCGGTCCCGTGCCGTCCGCCTCGCCCACACCGCCGCTCTCGCGCACGTCGCCCGCGCCGTCCATGACCGCACCCCGCATACCCGTACAGACAATTGGTTTCCACGCATACGACACCACGGGGCACCCGGGCCCGCATCTCGTCCGTGCCGCTGCGGCGGCCGCGAAATGCTGTTGATCGTCCGCCGGGGGACGGCTAGGAAGGCCGGATGACGACTCTCGGTGTGGTGTTCCGTCCCCAGCTCCCTCCCGAACGGCTCCGTGGCATGGTGCGCACCGCCGAGGAGGCGGGCCTGGAGGAGCTGTGGCTCTGGGAGGACTGTTTCCTGGAGAGCGGCATCGCGAGTGCGGCGGCGGCGCTCGCCTGGTCGGAGCGGCTGCGCGTGGGCGTGGGCCTGCTGCCGGTCCCGCTGCGCAACGTCGCGCTCGCCACGATGGAGGCGGCCACCCTGCACCGCCTCTTCCCCGGCCGCGTCCTGCTCGGCGTCGGCCACGGCGTGCAGGACTGGATGGGGCAGGTGGGTGCGCGGGCCGAGTCGCCGGTGACGCTGCTGCGGGAGCATCTCGACGCGATGCGGGCCCTGTTGGCGGGCGAGCGCGTCAGCACGCGGGGGCGGTACGTGCAGTTGGACGGCGTCGCCCTGGACTGGCCGCCCGCCGAGGCGCCGCCGGTCTTCGCGGGGGCGCGCGGGCCGCGGTCGGTGCGGCTCACCGGGGAGGCGGCGGACGGCACGATCCTGGACGCGAGCGCCTCGGTGGAGGCGGTGCGGGCGGCGCGCCGACTCATCGACGAGGGACGTGAGTCGGCGGGCCGGTCCGGCGCCCACCCGGTGATCGTCTACCTGTACGCGGCGACCGGGCCGGACGCCGCCGAGCGGCTGCGCGCCGAGCTCGTGCGCGACGGGCGGGCGGCGACGGAGGACCTCGGGGTCGCCGGGGACGCACAGGCGTGGGCGAAGGCCGTCCGTGACCTCGCGGCGGCGGGGGCGGACACCGTCGTCCTGCAGCCCACGGCCGACGAGCCGGACCCCGAGGCGTTCGTGCGGTTCGTCACGGACGAGGTTCGCCCGCTGGTTCCGTGACGGTCGCCGCCGGCTCGGCGGCGCCCCCTCCCGATTCCGTCACACCCTCTGAACGTGCGGCCGCCGACGCCCTGTCGGCGGCCGCGTCGAGCGTCTCGGGCTCCCGCAGGGTGCGCAGCAGCAGCCAGCCGAGGGCGGGCAGGGCGATCAGCGGGGCGAGGGCGGTGCGCAGCGACGTGGCGTCGGCGAGGGCGCCGATGGCGGGGCTCGCCAGGCCGCCGACGCTGACCGCAAGGCCCAGCGTGACGCCGCTCGCGGTGCCGACGCGGCCGGGCAGATAGTCCTGGCCGAGCGTGACGTGCAGCGAGAAGGGCACGTACAGGCCGGCCGAGGTGAGCGCGACGGCGGCGAAGAGCGCGGGCCCCGGCACGAGGACGACGCCCGCGACGGAGAGCACGGACAGCGCGTACGACCACCGCACCACGGACACGCGTCCGTACCGGGCGGCGAGCCTCCCCCCGGCGACGGTGCCGACGGCGCCGCCGATGTAGAGCACGAACAGCGCGGCCGTACCGGCGACTTGGCCGCCTCCGGTGCGCTGGCGCACGTACAAGGAAATGAAGGCGCCGAGGCCGACGAAGACGATGGAGCGGCACATGATGGCGCCGGTCAGGCGGAGGAAGGAGGGCCAGTCGTCGCGCACGGCGGGCCGCACCGCGCGCGGCCCGCTCGCCGTCGCGGCGCCCGCGCGAGGGGCGGCCGAGCGCAGCGCGGCCAGGCACAGCGCCGCACCGGCGACGGCGGGGACGACCAGGAGCGGTGAGGCACCCAGGCCGCCCACCCCGACGACGGCGGCGACCAGCAGCGGCGCGGCGGCGAAGCCCAGGTTCCCGCCGAGCGAGAACCAGCCCATCGCGGTGTGGCTCCCCCGGCTCGCGGCCCGGGCGACGCGCGCGGACTCGGGGTGGTAGGCGGCGACCCCGATCCCGGAGACGGCGACGACCGCGAGCGTGACGGCGTACGAGTCGCCGACCCCGGCGAGCGCGACGCCGACGCCGCCCGCGAGGGTGCTCACCGGCAGCAGCCAGGGCAGCGCCCACTTGTCGGTGAGCGCCCCGAACAGCGGCTGCACCACCGAGGAGAGCAGCGAGGCGGCGAGGACGATGCCGGAGGCGGCGGCGTAGCTGTAGGCGCGCTCGGCGACGAAGAACGGCACCAGGGCGGCGACGGCCCCCTGGTAGACGTCGACGCAGGCGTGGCTGAGGGCGAGGAGGGTGATGGGGCCGGTGCGCCGGGCGGGCGAGGACCGCGTCTCCTGGGGAGCCGCCCGTTCCGACTGTTCTGGGGGAGCTGTCTGCGACACGGGATTCGTCTGTACGTATTTCTTGGGCACCGCCTCATCGTGGCCGCCCGGCGCCCTGGCGCGCTTCCGATAAAGTGCCAACCTATGTCGGAGATCCGCCACCTTCCCGAGGCCCCCACCGTCACCAAGTCCCTCGCGCCCGGCGAGCACGTCGACCCGCACCGGCACGACACGCACCAGATCATCTACGCGGGCTCGGGCGTCCTGGCCGTCACCACCGACGCCGGGACCTGGTTCGCGCCCGGCACCCGCGCGATCTGGGTGCCCGCGGGCTGCGTCCACGCGCACCGCGCGCACGGCCAGCTCGCCCTGCACCTGCTCGGCCTGCCCGCCGCCACCAACCCGCTGGGCCTGGACGCCCCCACGGTCCTGGCCGTCAGCCCGCTGCTGCGCGAACTGATCCTCGCCTGCACTCGCGACCCCGACGCCGACTCCCCCGCCGACCGCCGCCTGCGCGCGGTCCTCCTGGACCAGCTGCGCGCCTCGCCGCAGCAGCCCGTCCAGCTGCCCGCGCCCACCGACCCGCGCCTCGCGGCCGTCTGCGACCTGCTGCACCAGGACCCGGCCGATCCGCGCCCGCTGGGCGAGTTCGCCGCCGGGGCGGGGGCCGGCGAGCGCACCCTCAGCCGGCTCTTCCGGCGCGAGCTCGGCATGACCTTCCCGCAGTGGCGCACCCAGCTGCGGCTCTACCACGCCCTGCGGATGCTCGGCGACGACGTGCCGGTCACCGCGGTGGCGCACCGCTGCGGCTGGTCGTCGACGAGTGCCTTCATCGACGTGTTCCGGCGGGCCTTCGGCTACACCCCCGGCACACATGGCCGCCCGGTGTGACGGGTAGCCTCGGCGGACGGCCGCAAGGCCGCGAACCGGCAGGTCAACGACCGTCACCGAAAGGGAAGATGGGCAGATGGACCAGGGGAACGCCGCAACGGGAACAGCACCGGGAGCACAGGGAATCGCCGCGATGGACGCGCTCGCGCAGGCCGCGGCCGTCCGCGCCAAGGAGATCAGTCCCGTCGAGCTCGTCGAGCACGCACTGGACCGGATCGCCGCGCACAACGAGGCGCTCGGCGCCTTCGTGACCCTCACCGAGGAGTCCGCGCGCGCCGCGGCCAAGGCCGCCGAACAGCGCCTGGCCACCGAGGATCCGGCCACCCTTCCCCCACTCTTCGGCGTCCCGACAGCCATCAAGGACCTCACCGCCACCGCCGGCGTGCGCACGATGCACGGCTCCGCGGCCTTCGCCGAGCACGTCCCCCAACATGACGCGCACAGCGTCCAGTTGCTGAGGGCCGCGGGCACGATCAGCCTCGGCAAGACCAACACCCCCGAGTTCGGCGTCGCCTCCTACACGGCCAGCGACGTCGCACCGATCGCCCGTACGCCGTGGGACACCCGCCTGTCCGCGGGCGGATCGAGCGGCGGGGCGGCCGCGGCCGTCGCCGCCGGGATCGTCCCGATCGCGCACGGCAGCGACGGCGGCGGCTCGCTGCGCATCCCCGCGAGCGTGTGCGGCATCGTGGGTTTCAAGCCCTCGCGGGGCAGGGTGAGTTCGGCCCCGGAGCCCAATGTGGCGGGCCTCGCCGTCGAGGGCCCGCTGGCCCGCACGGTGCGCGACGCGGCGGCGCTCCTGGACGTGCTGAGCGTCCCCTCGCCCGGCGACCCGTACTGGGCGCAGCCGCTGCCCCCGGGCGAGACCTTCCTGGCCCACGCGCAGCGCGAGCCGGGCCGCCTGCGCATCGCGCGCTACGCGGATCTGGGCGAGACCGGCCAGGCCGTCGACCCGGACTGCCGCGCCGCCTACGAGGACGCCACCGCACTCCTGACCGGCCTGGGCCACGAGGTCGAGGAGATCCCCAACCCCTTTGTGGACGCGATCGGTTCCATCTTCTTCCCCCTGTGGGGAGTCCAGTCCCTGCGCTACGAGGTCCCGGAGGAGAAGGAGCACCTCCTGCGCCCGCTGACCCGCTTCTGGCGGCGCCAGGGCCGCACGGTCAGCGGCGAGCAGCTCTTCCGGGCGCTCGCCGCCGCCCAGACGCTCACCCGCCGGGTCATCGAGGCGACGAGCCCGTACGACGCCGTGCTCACCCCGACGCTCGGCCTGCCGCCGCAGCCCCTGTCGTTCTTCGAGGGTCCCGAGGGCCGGGACACGGAGCCGACCGACGACCAGCTCGTGGCCGAACTCCGCCGCCAGTCCCTCTTCACCCCGTTCACCAGCGCCCTGAACATCACCGGCCAGCCCGCCGTGAGCCTGCCCCTGCACTGGAACACGGCGGGCCTGCCCATCGGCGTCAGCCTGGCCGGACGGCCCGCGGGCGAGGGCCCGCTGCTGTCGCTGTGCGCGCAGGTGGAGGCGGCGCGGCCGTGGGTGGGGCGGTGGCCGGTGCTGTCGGCCTAGCCGCGCCGCGTCAGCCCAAGCCGCAGCCCCTCCGGCATCAACGTCAGCCGCTCCACCACACGCAGCCGGTAGCCCGGGTCCGCGTGCAGGTCGTAGCGGCGCAGCAGCAAACCGAGGACCAACGTGGCCTCGTGCAGGGCGAATTGGCGGCCGATGCAGGCGCGGGCGCCGGTGCCGAAGGGCTTGAAGACGTGCGGTGGGCGGCTCCGCACGGCGGCCGCCTCGAAGCGGTCGGGATCGAAGCGCTCGGGGTGTTCGCCCCACGCGGCGGGGTCGCGGTGCAGCATCGCCACCAGGACCAGGGCCCAGGCGCCCGGCCGCATCGGGTGGACGCCGCCGAGCACGGTGTCGTGCTTGGCCTCGCGCGCGAAGGCAGGGGCGGTGGGCCACAGGCGCAGGGACTCGTCCAGGACCCGGCGTACGTAGCGGAGCTTGGCGACCTGCTCGTACGCGGGCTCGTCGGCATCGCCCCAGACCTGGTCGACCTCGGCCTGTGCGCGGGCCAGGACGTCGGGGTGGCGGGCCAGGTAGTGGAGCGCGAACGACAGGGCGCCGGAGGTGGTTTCGTGCCCGGCGACCAGGAAGGTGATGACCTGGCGGCGGATGTTCTCCGGTGAGAGCCGCTCGCCGGTCTCGGGGTGGGCGACCTCCAGCATCCGGTCGAGCAGGTCTCCCGTCCGGGCCTCCGCCCCTGCCCCCTCCCCCTTTCCGGAAGCCCGGCGGGCGGCGATCACGTCGTCCACGGTGCGGTTGAGGTAGGCCATGTGCGCGGCGTTGCGCCGCTCGGCGCCGCGCAGCAGGAGCGGGGTGAGCAGCGGCGGGACGACGTTGCGGCGCTGGGCGTGGGTGAGCGTGCCGACCATCGCGGTCACGAAGGGGTGCGGGCGGCTGCGCTCGAAGGAGCCGAAGTCGTGGCCGAAGCCGGTGCGGGCGATGGTCTCCAGGGTCAGCTTCGTCATGTCGCCCGGCACGTCCACGCTCTCACCCGCCGCCTCCTGCGCGTCCCAGCGGGCGGTCAGCTGCCGGGCCACGTCGAGCATCAGCGGGTGGTAGCCCGCCATGGCGTCGCGGCTGAAGCCGGGGGCGAGGACATCGTGGGCGAGCTGCCAGTTGGGCTCGTGGTTGTACGCGGTGAACAGGCCGTCGCCCGCGACCGGGCGGAGGTTGGCGACGCCCAGGCCGACGTGCTTGGCGAACCGCGCCTCGTCGGCGAGCTCCGCCGCGAGTTCGGCGCCCCACACGAAGACGATCTCCTTGCCGAAGCCCTTGCGGCGGAAGATCGGCCCGAGCTGTCCGGCGATGCGCATCGAGTCCTGCACGGGCGTGCGGACGTTGACGCCGACGACGTCGCCGAGCACGGGCAGGCGGCGCGGCGGGTGCGGGATGCGGCGCAGCTCGGGCCAGCCGAGCTCGGCGCTGCGGAACCCCTTGGGCACGGCGGCCGGACCGACCGCTCCGTCCGCATCCCCGTCACCCGCCGTCGGCCGCTGCGTCACCTGCGCCATGAGCCATCTCCCTTGTGCGACAGGCCCGTTGGGACTGTTGTACGTGGATTCAATAAGCGTCCCCAGTGTGCTGCCGCTATTGAATCCACGTCAAGTAAGAAGGGGAAAGGTCAAGTAAGGTGCTGGCATGGCGGCGAAGGGACAGCAGGCTCACGTGCACGGCGAGCGAGCTCAAACGGGAGCAGGACAGCCTCACGAGCGCACGCGCCGCCGCCTCAGCTCCGAGGAGCGCCGGGAGCAGCTGCTGTGCGTGGGCTCGCGCCTCTTCGCCAGCAACCCGTACGACGACGTGTGGATCGAGCAGGTCGCGGAGATCGCGGGCGTCTCCCGAGGGCTCCTCTACCACTACTTCCCGACGAAGCGGGACTTCTTCGCCGCGGTCGTGCGCCGCGAGAGCGAGCGGATGCTGCGCCTCACGCAGGCGGTGCCGGGCATCCCGGTGCGCGAGCAGATCGGCACCGGGCTCGACACCTTCCTCGGCTATGTGGAGTCGCACGCGGAGGGCTTCCGCGCCTTCCACCGGGCGGAGGCGGCGGGCGACCCCACGGTGCGCGCGGTCTACCGGGAGGGCCTCGACAACCAGGAGCGGCAGATCCTGGAGGCACTCGCCGCGGCGCCCGAAACGGCGTACGCCGACGAGGAGTTGCCCGCGCTGCGCCTGGCGGTGCGCGGCTGGCTGGCCTTCCTGGTGGCGGTCTGCCTGGAGTGGCTGGAGCGCCCGGAGGAGCTCTCGCGCGACGAGGTGCGGGAGGTGTGTGCGCGGGCCCTGCTGGGTGCCATCACACCGTGAGGACCCCACGGCGTCATGACACCCGGTGTGGTCACCCCGCCGAGAAGGCCACCGTCCCGTCGGGCAGAACCGCCTCGACCTGGGCGCCGTGCTCCACGGTGCGGCTGACGGTGCAGTACTTCTCGTGCGTCAGCCGCACCCCGCGCGCGAAGACCTCGGCGGGGGTGCCTTCGGGCAGCTCCATCTCGTACGAGACGCGGACGACGCCCACACGCCCGTCGTCCTCGGGACGGGACACGGACTCCACGACGACGCGCAGGTCGTCGTGGTCGACGGCGCGAGCGGTCCGGTCCATGACCAGTCCCCCACAGCCGCCGAGGGCCGCGAGCAGCAGCTCGACGGGGGTGAACGACGGCTGGGCGCCGGGGTCGTCGGCGGCGCCGATGCGGACCTCGGCGCCGCGGTCGTTGCGGGCGGTCCAGTCACGGTAGCCGTTGCGGACGGTTTCGATGCGGTAGTCGGCCATGGCGTGACCGTACCCGCGGGCCCACGCCGAGGGGTGGAGGCAGAAGGTCCCGTCGCGCACCGGGTGAGACGCGCCGGGTCAACTACCAGACGATGAGAGCCCGTTAAGGCCCCTTACGGTTGCGGCCCTGCGGCCAACGCCCACGGACCACGCAATCGACTGAGCCCGGACGGCCCTGACCACTTACGATGTCCCGACTCACCAAACGGAAGGGAGATCATGTCCGATCCCAACGCCCCGGCCCACAACCCGTACCCCCAGCCGCAGCAGCCCCCTGCTCCCGGCTACGGCTACCCCGCTCCCGGGGCCGGAGCACCGCACCAGTACCCGGCCGCGCCCCCGCTCTACGGGGCCCCGGGACCGGGCTACCCGATGGCGATGCAGCCGAGCAACGGGATGGGCACCGCAGGACTCGTCTGCGGAATCATCGGCGTGGTCCTGAGCCTGACCTTCATCCTGTGGTTCATCGGCATCATCCTGGGCATCCTCGGGATCGTCTTCGGCGCGATCGGCATATCAAAGGCGAACAAGGGCGAGGCCACCAACAAGGGCGCCGCGACGGGCGGCCTGATATGCGGCGTGGTGGCGACGGTGCTGCTTCCGCTGCTCGGCCTGATCCTGTTCGCCAGCGTCATGGGCGCGGCCTGAGGCCCCGGGCACCGAGCCCGGCGGCCGGGGGCGCCTCGCGGTCCATGTCCCCGCTGCCGGGACGGACGGATCCGTACTGGAGATCGGCACCCGCCGAGCCACCCGCGAGGACCTGGAGACCGTCGGCGCGTCGGGACGCGCCTCCATCGCGGACGTACCGGACGGCTCCGTCCTGCTGCAGCCCACCGCGCTGGGATCGGGGGGCATCGCCGTCGTGGAGGTC